>NZ_JACJOK010000051.1:0-122856 GCF_014695505.1 Trichocoleus sp. FACHB-90 | reverse complement strand
ACCCAGTCTGGGGCTGCTTTTTTACTGCATCTACTTAATCACAATCAATCCCAGAATTCAAGCCCCGCAACAAATGTCACTTCTTATACCTATTCTGTTTCTGCTATTTTGATTAGCTATTTTTAACATTTTTACATAACAAGTTCGGTAGAGCCGTTGCTGCATTGTCGCCATAATTTATTTTAAGGGGAGGTAGAGCCTCCCAAGTTTCGTTACCCAGCTTACGCCTGGTAATGAGAAAACTACTCAGGAACGAAGTTTCTCCGCTTTGCAATAAAGTTTCATCGGCGCTTCGCTGAAGTATTTAAACAAAGCCGGACATAGCCACCCTTCCATGTTATTCGACTCCCAGCGATACCAGTTGCCATTGTATTCTTGTCTCAACAAAGTTAATTCGGCTTGATATCCGGGGAAAGGGTTTCCAGAAAACAAAAGTTTGAAACCTTTCTCAGCATTGGGAATGTCTTGAACGAGAATATCAATCATTTCTGGAATGCCGCTGACAAATGGCTCCCGTACAAGTCCAACTCGCTCATCATCAAATACCCAAGTGTACTCACGATAGGGGAAAATCACCATCATTGCGTTAGACATTAAATTAATCTCCTTTCAAATTTCTCTCAAAATTCTTTGTCTTTTTAGGGTTTAAAATCTAAACCATGCTTCTACGCGCCTTGATTAAAAAAGCATTAGCTTTTCCATAATCTGGACGTTCTGGCAGAGATGTCACGGCAAAAGCATCATCAAACTGCTTGTGCAAGCTTAAACGCCAAGCGGTGACTTCTTCCCAAGGAACTTCACCGTAGCGGATAGACATCAATTGTTGCCGATGTTCTTCGACGCGCACCGGGACAAAACCTTCTTTCAACACCGCGATGCCGGATAACAAGAGGCGAATTAAGTGCATGGCGTGTTTCCATTTGATTTCGCCTTTGGTGCGGATGTCTTGTTCAAGTTTTTTGAACTGAGACATCACATATCCGTTATATGTCTGATAAACTAACTGAGAGAGAAAAATAGACCGAATTGCCAGTAATTCCTCAACCAGGGGCATCGCCTTTTCTACCAGTGGCGTGTAAAGGCACTCTAAGACGTTCGGGTTTGCTTTGAGTGCGAGTGTCAAAAATTTCTGGAGTTCCCAATAGCATTCCTCGGTGTCTTTGTTGTCCAACTGCTCCGGGAGACCGTAGAGCGACCAGTGCATATTAGCTGGTGGTAAGTATATGCCGCGTCGGTCGATGTCGGAGTTGGCATCATCTAGACCGTAAGCTCTAGAACCGACGATACACCGGTAAATCACATAATCGTAAAGGTCGAAATCAGATAAGTAGGCTGCTGGTTGCAAACCTTCTTTTTGCCAGTCTTTACGGATGGTAAGTTCACTTCGGCGCAGGGATGCAACGCTTCCATCGGGAAACTCGACGCGATAGGCGTGGGAGTTGTCTTGAGGCGATTTAATGATAACGCCGACACTGCCGCGAGTATGCAGCGCCTCATCTTGAATATCGACGCGAGTTACTACCTGTGTTCCGACTGGCAAAATTAAGTTGGGATTCATGGGATGGGGGATGGGGGATTGGGGATTGGGGATTGGGGATTGGGGATTGGGAGGACTCTTACCCAGACCCTAGTCCCTAGTCCCTAGTCCCCTTCCCCCCCTATTACCTTTTTTTGCTGCCGTAGCCTAAGAGGACGTGCCTACAATGATTAAGGATTGTAAAAAAACTGGGAGCGATCGCTTTCTCTATGTGCCGTATACTAGGCTACCTTGGCGCACCGATTATCTTGGACTACCTTTTGTCCAAACCAGAACACTCGCTGATTGTTCAAAGCTACCAACCCCGCGAGATGACCTCTGGCGTTGTCAGTGCTGACGGTTATGGGATTGGCTGGTTTCACGCACAACGCGAGACAGAACCTTTTGTTTACAAAAATTTGCTGCCCATTTGGGATGATATTAATCTCAACAGCCTCGGTAGATATATTGAGTCAGGTTGTGTAATGGGTAACGTTCGCAGCGCTACCACTGGTCAGTCGGTGGATTTGAGTAACTGCCAACCGTTTCGAGGGGAGAATCTGTTATTTACTCATAACGGTTTCATCAAAGACTTTCGCAAGACGCTATACAGACCGATTAGGGATCAATTGAGCGATCGCATCTACCAATCTATCGATGGTACAACCGATTCCGAACATATGTTCGCTCTAATGCTCAATAACTTGGCATCTACCCCTGGTATGACTTTGGAACAAGCAGTTTACAAAACCTTGACCACCATCGCTGAATTAGCCGAAGCTCATCAAACATCAGTTTCTGCCAACATTATTGTCAGTGACGGACATCGCATGGTCGCCACTCGCTATGCGACTACTTCCCCCGCTCCCTCCCTCTACTGGCTGCGCGACGATCCTATCTTCCCAAAAGCAGTAGTTATTGCCTCTGAACCGTTGTTTACTAGCAACTGGATTCGTTTCCCAGAAAATACCATTTTGAGCGTGGGAGAAGACCTTGAAGTTCAAATCGATCAATTCTTGTAGAGAGGCAATTTATCAGGGATTGCAGCGCTGCCGTACCGGAACTTTAGCGCTGTTTGAAGGTATAAACCACGACACCTTTTGTCGTCAAGTGCATCCCGACTTCAGCCCCATCGGTTGGCATCTCGGTCACATTGGCTACACCGAGTCTCTTTGGCTACTTAATCGTTGTGCTAGGAAACCGCCTGCGTTCACCGAATATCAACGCTTATTTGCTGCTGATGGCTTACCCAAAGTAGAACGGGTTTATTTACCAACACTTTCCGAAATTTGCAGCTACCTGGACACCGTAAGAGAACAGGTATTAGATTACCTGGAAGTAGCGCCATTAGACGAGCAAGAACGCCTCTGGCGCTGGTTAATTCAGCATGAAAGCCAGCATAGCGAAACCGTGAGCTTTGTGCTGCAATTGCAACGCTGGCAGATGCCCCAAGTGGGATCTCTTGTGGCATCTGGCTTGCCTAATCAAGGGCGGGTATCTTATCCACCCCTGAAGCAATCTGAAATGATTGAAATCCCGGCGGGTGAGTTTGCGATGGGTAACGAATCTATCGATGCTCTGGATAATGAAAGACCAGTTCACAAAGTATATTTAGACACCTACTGGATTGACCGCTACCCCGTCACCTGCGGGCAATATCGCGAGTTCATCCAAGCGGGAGGCTATCGGGAAACCTGTTGGTGGAGTCATGCTGGGTGGAAATGGCTGTCTGAGAATCCTGTCAATCAGCCGCTATATTGGGCAGAAGACTCAGCTTGGGATAATCACCCTGTCTGCGGTGTCAGCTGGTACGAAGCTGAAGCTTATGCCAGATTTGTTGGTAAGCGTTTGCCAACAGAGGCAGAGTGGGAAAAAGCAGTCAGTTGGGATGAAACAGCCCGTTGTCGTCGCACTTATCCTTGGGGGGAAGAACTAGATGTCCACCGATGCAATCACGATAATGCTGCGGGACAAACGACACCAGTAGATGCTTATCCAACTGGGCAAAGTGCTTATGGTTTGCAAGATGCTTTAGGTAATGTTTGGGAGTGGACATCCACTTGGTTCGATGGCTATGACGGGTTTGTAAGTTACCCTTACGCTGGTTATTCCCAGGCTTATTTTGATGGACATCGGGTGTTGAGGGGTGGCAGTTGGGCGACTCGTCCTTGGGCTTTGCGTTGTAGTTTCCGCAACTGGTATCATCCTGACGTGCGTCAGATTTTGTCTGGGTTTCGCTGTGCTAAAAGTTAATTCATCCTCATTCCTAACCCTTCTCTCCTAGCGGGAGGAGGGGTTGGGGGTGAGGGCGGAGACTAACGTGGGTTAAGGGTTAAGCTGTTCGTCAAAGATAAGAATCGACACTAAACAAGCATCAATTTGAAACATCTAACTAAGGCGTGTTTTTATTGGAGCTAGGTTTGTGTTTCACTAGCTGACGGTTGTAGTGAATTGTTTTAAAGCGCGATCGCTCCCACACAAACGGAGGTTTAATGTCAATTTCTAAAACTGCAAGCAGTAAAATTTCTTCCCAGTACACTATTGAAAAACGCTTGCAGATAGAGCATCTACTTAGCCCCACGCCATCAGAGTTAAATAAACTCGATCCGGGTGACGATGTTGTTCAGGGGTTGACTCAAACTCCCAAAACTCTGCCGCCACGCTATTTCTACGATGACAAAGGATCGCAACTGTTTGAGCAAATCTGCGAGTTGCCGGAATATTACCTAACACGCACAGAAACGGCAATTTTGCAAGAGTATGCCGGGGAAATTGCCCAGATGACTGGTGAATGTGAACTGGTGGAACTGGGAAGCGGTAGTTCTACGAAAACCCGCATTCTGCTAAATGCTTACCAGGACATGGGTGAGAGGCTGCGCTATGTGCCGATTGATGTCAGTGCGGGGATTTTGGAAAGCAGCGCCAGAGAGCTTTTGGTAGACTATCCATCTCTTCAGGTTCATGCTAAGTGCAGCACTTATGAACTGGCATTGGCACGACTGTCCCCAACTGGGCTGTCTAGTCGGATGATATGTTTTATTGGCTCTACGTTGGGAAATTTGACTCCCGAAGAATGCGATCGCTTCTTTTCCCAAATTACAAATGCCCTCCAGTCGGGCGAGTATTTGTTACTAGGAATAGACTTAGCCAAGCCTAAACATTTGTTGGATGCAGCCTATAACGATAGCTGTGGCGTAACGGCGGCGTTTAATTTGAATATGCTGGAGCATTTGAATCGGCGCTTTGATGGCAATTTTGACATCTCAGAGTTTGAACACTGGGCGTTTTATAACGAAACTCAGCAGCAAATTGAGATGCACTTGAGGAGTAAGCGATCGCAAACTATCCAGCTTCGCGCCCTCAACTTAACGATTGAGTTTAGCAGCGGCGAGACAATTCTTACCGAAATTTCCCGCAAATTCGATCTCAAAACTATGCAGCAGTATCTCCAAATACAAGGTTTAAAACCGCTGCAAGTTTGGACAGATCAACAGCAGTGGTTTGGGTTATTGCTTTGCCAGATGCAACCTTCCGTTTCGTAGGATGTTAACCTCTCCCCAACCCCTCTCCTTTCAGGAGAGGGGCTTTGAGTTGTTCCCCCTGCCCTTGTAGCTGAGGGGGTTAGGGGGTTAGGTCTCCCTGCCCTTGTAGGGAAGGGGGTTAGGTTTGCCTTAAAAACTTAACCATATTAAGCCTTTGTTGGGTTTCTAGCTAGAACTAGCGGAAACCAGCGATCGCTTGTTCCAACTGAGTTGCTGTCAGAGACTTGATCAGAGTCAGGTTAAATGGAATTTGACTGATAGCATTAACATAAGGCTGACTTAGGTAGGGGCGGTATTCTGGCTGATTACTCAGATGAGTTTTAAAAAAAGCCGTCGAGAGCGCCCTGAGTTGGGGACGAGCTAAGGCAGGATCTGAACCAATCAATTCTGGTGGGACAGGCAACACCCCTTTTTTTCCGCCAAGATAAGAGAAGTGAGTGGCGTTTTGGGCCATAACCAAATATTTCTGGGGCGTTGTTAGCCAGGTAAAGGGGAAAATCTGCTCCGGTACTGGTGGCGTAAACAAATCCTCAACACCTGCAACCAGCATGACGGGAACTTGAATTTTACTTAATCCCTCCTGTCCAAAGATAGTGCTACTCAGGGGATTTACTGCCAGCACCGCTTTCACCCGTTCATCTTGCAAATTATAGTTTTGGGGCGGTAAATCGGTACTTCGACACTGTAGCAGCAGTGACAAATTAAAAGATGTATTGTTGAGTTCAGATTGATTGCACACCTGACGCAGCTTTTCAAAGTTGAGTGCAGCACCCCCAAGAGCTAGAACCGTATAACCGCCAAGCGATTGACCAATTACTCCTACCTGTTGCACATTCAGCCTTCCTTTCCAAGCTGGGTCAGACTCAGATTTTTCCTGAAGTTCATCCAGTAAATACTTGACATCCAAAGGGCGATTAATAAATGTGGTGGGTTGCGGGGGTGTATCAAAACCAGTCAAGAATCGTTGAAACTTTTCGGCACTCGTATCAGGATGCTCCACCAGTGCCACTGCAAAGCCCCAAGATGCCAAATGTTCAGCTAGATAAGCAAAGGTATTGCGGTCTGAGGCAACACCGTGAGAGATGACAATTACAGGGGCAGTTGTCTGGAGTCCTTGAGGCAAGTAAATATCGGCAGGAACCGAAAGTTCCCGATTTGGGTTGTTAAAGGTGATGGTTTCTTTTCGCCATCTAAATTGCCCTGAAACCCGTAAATCTGGCTGTGGTAAAGATGTTAAAGTCGTTGCTACTTCATCTGCCGCCTGCTGTTGAATGCTGTTGACGATTAAATCCCGCCTTGCGAATAAATAAGACACCTGTCTAATTGCTTGGAGACTTAGTTGCCGGTCTAGGCGGATGGTACGCAGGGGGAACTGATGCAGTATATTTACGAGGGTTAAGCCTTCTGGGTCAGCAGCAGCCTGAATGAAGGCGGATCGTAGGGCATAAAAACCATTTTGGTTAAAATCAGCTTTCAAGACTTGCCCCAAACGCCTCAATATTTGTTCTCCAATCGGCGTGTAGGTAAATTGAGAGATAGTAATAGGGCCTACATCAAGGCGTCTTTGCAATAACTCCCGCAGTAAAGCGAGTTGTTCTGGTTTGACACGATTGGCATAAAAGGCAAATTCTGGGGTGATTTTGCCTTCTTTCGCAAAGATTTCTAGGTCTTTAATGGAAATATAGAACTCGCCAAAGGGAGGGTAAAAGAAGGCAATTCTCTCGGCACCGAAAGCAGGAATTGCACTCAAAGCTGTGGAGAGTATTCCCAAGCATAGAGAAAAGAAAAAACGCGAACCCCCCACAGGGGCCTTCCCTTTGGGCGATCGCATCTTTTGAAGCCAACTTCTGTTTTTCTTATGCCCAGCAGGGGAGTTCTGTTGCTTAAATGGAGAGGTTGCACGATCTTGACGAGGAGAAGATGCCATCTGGGTATCCAATAAAGTTGATTAGGGGATGCTAGATATCTTCATTGTCTTTACTCCTTGTGCTTCACCCATATCCCCAACTTTAGTGGAGTTTTAAGAGTCCCAAGTTCAGCTAACGCTAAAAATCCACACCCTGCGTAGGAAGGAAACCCAACAAATGCTTCTGGGTGCTGGGTTTCGCATCCAAGCGGCCAACCTACTAGGGCGACAAGCTTAATTTGCTAGGTTTGCTGAGGGATAAAAAGCTTGAAATGTAACCTTTTCCACACTTGTTCAACCCAGCATTTTAGCCTAGACGCGCTACTACAACTAAAAAGTCTCCAGTCTCGTGCATCAGCCCAGATAACAGTGGCAGTTTGGCTTCTCGATCAGGGACTCGGCTAAGGCATTCAGTCCGATCGCTGCTAGTAGTCCCCCACCTAAAGTACCAAGGGTGGTTATGAAAGGAACGCCGGAACGCATTAAGCGGCGTTTGGCAGATGGGGCGTGACTAAACCCAATTGGCATCCCGATAATTAAGGCAGGTTGCAGCTTACCGTTTTCAATTGCTTCGGAAGCTGCCATCAATACTGATGGGGCATAACCTACTACGAGAACACAGTTAGGATTTAGCTGCTGCAATCGTTCCCGCCATTGGCGATGTTGCCAAAATTCGTGTTCTGCTTCGGTGACACTGGTAATGTGGGGGTCATCAATTAAGGTGACAACCTCACAGCCCAGATGCGCTAATCTGGTTTGGTCGAGGCTGGCAAAAACTGGTTTTACATCAGCGACGATTTGGCAACCAGCGTTTAGGGCATCACGGGCAGCTGCAATCGCATTCTCACTCAGTCGCACAATATCCACTAAACTGACATCGCCACAGGCTAACACCAGTTTCTTAAGTAAATCTACTTCAATTTCCGAGCGATCGCTCAAATCCGGTAACAGGTGTTCTAACGATTCTTGAAATTCTTCTGGATGGGTGTGTGTCGCAGCATCCAAGCCGTCCCAAAGTTTTTCTAGTTGTGCGAATCCGGTGATCGTTTCTACTTCCAGTTGTCGCAGTTGGTCGATTGCTTCTAATTGGATATTAAGACATTCGCGATCGCGTCCTAACAATCCTTCCAACGCCGACGCTGTTTGCCGCAACCTTCCGAGATATTGCATCACAGACCGATATTGCTGTTGCAGTTGAGTCATCAGCGAGTCATTTGTCGCCGTCATGCTGTCGGTTGCCAACAACTTTTGGATGTGGGACAGCTGAAATCCTTGTTGCTTCAACGCCACGATCCGCCGCAAGTGTTGTACATCGTGATCGGTGTAGAGTCGGTAATTCCCATGCGATCGCTTAGCAGGTGGCAACAACCCCAAAGTGTGATAATGCCTCACCATCCTGGGCGTAAGACCACCGCCTACCGCCTTGATGAGATTTTTAATCGTCAGGGGGTTATTTGTCATACCTTTAGTCTAAGTAAGGTGGGCAATACCAAGGATAAGAGCAAAAAGGAAAAATAAAAGCATTATTTTGTTCTTTTTGTTTATTTTGTCTCAATATCCGGGTAATGCCGTCGCCTGCCGTATTTATTATCGCCATGCTAGTCCCTTTCTTTGGGGCGCTTTTTTCTTTTACCTTCTCAATGCCCACCTATAGAAGTTGACATTTACATTAATGTCAACGTTTACCGTGGTCTAGAAAGGCGATTTCTAGCACCCCAATGACTTCCTATTCCCTTACCACTCCAAACTTCAAGCAACTCCTCAAAGAACATCCAGATGCTATAGCGGCTACTTTGTGCGGTCTACTCGTCTTCCTGGGGTGGCTTTGCCTGCAATTTAGCTGGGTTGGACTTAGTTTATTTCTGCTGCCAGCAGCCTATGTAATTGGCGGCTACGAAAGCGCCAAGGAGGGACTAACGACTCTTTTTGCAGAAAAAGAACTCGATGTCGATTTATTAATGATCGTGGCGGCGCTAGGGGCTGCGGGGCTGGGATTTTGGCGACAGGAGTATCACCTGCTTGTTGATGGTGCGGTGCTGATTTTGATTTTTGCCATCAGTGGCGCACTCGAAGGCTACGCTATGCAGAGAACTAACCGGGCGATCCGCAGTTTAATGAGTTTGACACCGGATACTGCCAGAGTGATGTTAAACGGTCAGGAACATGAGGTTTCCATTGATAAATTAAAAGTGGGCGATCGCGTCTTAGTCAAACCCGGAGAATTGATTCCCACTGACAGCATCATCATCGAAGGCGAAAGTAACCTCAACGAAGCATCAATCACAGGCGAGTCGCTACCAGTAGAGAAAACTGTCGGCGATGAAGTGTTCGCCGGGACAATTAACGGGACTGGCGCTATTACCCTGAAAGTGCATCAACCCCCAGAAAGTAGTTTAATTCAGCGGGTGATTCGTTTGGTACAGCAAGCCCAAACTGAAGCACCTCCGTCGCAGCTATTTATTGAACGCTTTGAGCGTGGATATGCGAAAGTAATTGTGTTGGTGGGGATACTTTTAGCAATTTTGCCGCGAGTATTATTGAATTGGGATTGGGAAACTACAATTTATCGGGCGTTGATTTTTCTGGTGGTAGCTTCTCCCTGTGCATTGATGGCGGCGATTATGCCAGCATTGCTATCAGGAGTCGCAAACGGGGCGCGACAAGGTATTTTATTTAAAAGTGGCACCCAGTTGGAGATAATGGGAAAAGTCAGAGCGATCGCTTTTGACAAAACTGGCACTCTCACCACAGGTAAACCGCAAGTTGTCGAAATTATCCCAGCTTCCGGACAATCCGAAAGTAGCGTATTGCAGATAGCAGGTGCCATAGAAGCATTTTCAGAACATCCTATCGGAAATGCGATCGCGCAAACTGCCCAAGATCATCATCTGAGTGTCCCAACTGCTACTAACGTGCGATCGCAAACAGGTTTTGGGATTATCGGTGAAGTGGACACAAAGCAGGTAAAACTAGGTAAAGCTGCATTTGTGAAATCGGAAAATTCTGACTTTGCCGAAGATTTGATTAAAGAATGCGATCGCTTAGAATCGGAAGGCAAAACCGTTGTTTGGGTAGCTGCTGACAATCAAATTCTGGGAATCATTGCCATTGCTGACACCCTGCGTCCTGCTGCTGCTGCAACACTGAAACGCTTAAAACAGCTAGGCATAGAAAAGATTATCATGCTCACTGGTGATAACGAACGCACCGCCAAAAGCGTTGCCCAACAGTTAGGAATAGACCAAGTTTATGCCGAACTTCTCCCCGAAGACAAAGTATCCGTAATTCACCGCCTACAACAGCAATATCAAACGGTGGCGATGGTGGGAGATGGCATTAACGATGCACCCGCACTTGCTACAGCATCAGTGGGAATTGCAATGGGAGCAGCTGGCAGCGATGTAGCTTTAGAAACAGCTGATATTGTTTTAATGGCAGACCGTTTAGAAAAATTGTCTCAGGCAATTAATTTAGGCCGTCGTGCGGATAAAATTGTCAAACAAAACATCGTTTTTGCACTCAGCGCCATTGTATTGCTGTTAATCGCCAACTTTACGGCTAATATCACTCTACCTCTAGGCGTAATTGGCCATGAAGGATCTACTGTACTAGTGACGCTAAGTGGTCTAAGATTGCTAAGAAATTAAGCTATGTGGCAATACGTTAACTCATTTCTTGCACCTACACTGTTAGCCTGCCAGCGATTCAAATCACTGGCTAATAGCTGAACTCCATTAAAATGGACTGAAACTCTTTTTTAGTCCTCTTCAGAGGACTTCCGCTATTAGCCCGGAACTTGAGTTCCGGGCGGGCTATCGGGTTGGTGCAAGATATCATATTAATTGTAAAATCTTTCTTACTATATAGCGCCGGAGTCTCCCGTGGGGCAGGCGTATTTTGCCACATTTCAAAATAAATTTATCTTCATAACTCAAATAATCCATGACAAAAAGACGCATTATTATATTTCTTTCCTTCCTCCTAGCCATATTAATCATCTTAACCATCGGAGCGAATCTCGACATTCCCTTCGTGGCACAGAAAAATAATAAATTGCTCATATCTGCCGCCGCTAGTTTAAGAGAATCACTCCAAGAAATTCAGCTTGTGTACCCACAAACCAAACAAAATACCAACGTTACTTACAACTTTGGTGCTTCCGGTGCCTTGCAACAACAAATTGAAAATGGTGCGCCAGCAGATGTATTTATTTCTGCTGGGAAAAAGCAAATAGATGCCTTACAAGAAAAGGGACTTATCCTCCCCGATACTTGCCGCAACCTGCTAACTAATCGTCTAGTTTTGATTGTGCCAAGAAATTCGTCAGGAATTAGCAATTTCCGCCAACTGACAAACGCTAAAGTGAAAAAAATTGCTGTTGGAGAACCACGAAGCGTACCAGCAGGACAATACGCTGAACAAGTCTTCATAAATTTAGGGATTTTACAGCAAATTAAACCAAAATTCGTGCTAGGAAACAACGTTCGTCAAGTTTTAGCAGCAGTAGAAAGTGGCAACGTCGATGCAGGTGTTGTTTACGCTACTGACGCGAGAACATCACAGCAGGTAAAACAGGTAGCAACAGCAGCAGAAAACTTACATTCCCCGATTGTTTATCCCGTAGCAGTGCTTAAAAATAGCAAAAATATACCTGCGGCTAAAGAGTATATCCAGTTTCTATTTAGTAATCAAGCTAAAACACTATTTCAAAAATATGGATTTGGGATATAGCAATCTTCGGCAGAGTTGTGAAAAACGAACCGCTGAGGCGCAGAGGGCGCAGAGGAGGAGGAAAGGGAGAAGTTTCTAAATAAGTTAGGATTGCTATAGCGTAATATCTTCGATTATAATCTCGTTTTCTGGAGCATGGAAACGAGAGAAGGAGTGTCAAGTAAGTATAAAACCTGGGAGCATACCGTATTTGCAAATCGCCCACAAACTAGAAGTCTCGATGCTCCACAACCAAAGCCTGCCGACCCAGGCTGATGAGTCCGCGCAGGCGGACTTAGTTTGTGTAGCCGCGATTTCCAATCGCCTGGTATTTTTGCTTTGCATTTAAAAAATTGCCAATGCCACTTGATATATCTCCTCTAGGGATTTCTCTTAAAATTGCTTCAATCGCCACCTTTATTACCTTCTTTATTGGCATTATAGCTGCTTACTGGATGCTAGGATATCGAGGAAAATGGAAATCGCTAATTGAGGCAATTTTTATTTTACCCCTGATTTTGCCGCCAACAGTCGTAGGCTTTTTATTACTGCTGTTGTTCGGAAAAAATGGTTTTGTGGGAATGCTACTGCCTCTAAATTTTAGCATTGTATTCACTTGGTACGCCGCTGTAATAACTGCTACAGTAGTTGCTTTCCCGTTAATGTACAAAACAGCATTAGGAGCATTTGCACAAATTGACGCGAATTTATTAGCAGTAGCTAGAACTCTTGGCGCTTCTGAATGGTCAATTTTTTTGAGAATTAGTTTACCTTTAGCTAGTAAAGGAATTATCGCGGGAACAACGTTGGCTTTTGCCCGTGCTTTGGGAGAATTTGGCGCTACTTTGATGTTAGCTGGCAATATTCCGGGACAAACGCAAACGATTCCTATGGCGATTTATTTTGCGGTGGAAGCGGGCGCGATGAATGAAGCTTGGTTTTGGGCGCTGGCGATTATGGGTATTTCTTTATTAGCGATCGCATCTGTTAATTTCTGGCAAGATGACCGAAAAAGGCAAAAAAAAGACTTATCCCAATCCCCCATTTCCCATTCCCCATTCCCAATTCCCCATTCTGGACTTTTTGTAGATATTCAAAAGCAACTTTCTGACTTTACCTTAAAAGTTTCCTTCAGCAGCAATGAACAGCCTTTGGGATTGCTGGGCGCTTCTGGTGCTGGTAAAAGTATGATATTGCGCTGTATTGCTGGAATCGAAACACCCGCCCAAGGACGGATTGTTTTAAATGGGCGAGTGCTGTTTGACTCAGAACGAGGGATAAATATTCCAAGTCGCGATCGCTGTATCGGTTATTTAGTCCAAAATTACGCCTTATTCCCTCACCTAACTGTTGCTGAAAATATTGTTTTCGGCTTACCAAAAAAGACATCAGTTGCCAAAATTAAGCAGCAGGTGGAAGCCCAACTTGCTGCGGTGCAGTTGCAGGGATATTCTCACCGATATCCCCGCGAACTTTCTGGCGGTCAACAGCAGCGAGTTGCTTTAGCAAGGGCTTTAGCAAGTCAACCTGAAGCGCTACTGTTGGACGAACCTTTTTCCGCACTCGATACCCACTTGCGAAGCCAGATAGAACAGCAATTAATCGCCAGTTTGGGAAATTATCAGGGCGTGACTTTATTTGTGACGCACAATTTGGAAGAAGCTTATCGGGTTTGTCAAGATTTGCTGGTGCTGGAAAAAGGGAATGCGATCGCTTACAGTTCAAAGCAGAATATTTTTGAGCGCCCAAAGGTTGTAAGCGTTGCTAAATTAACAGGTTGCAAAAACTTTTCTCGCGCCCGAATTAGTGCATCCCAAGAAGTAGAAGCAATAGATTGGAGTTGCACTCTCCGAGTTATCGAACCTGTCTCAGATTTGCTCTCCCACGTCGGAATTCGCGCCCATCAAGTAACCTTTACTAAAGACCCGAATCAAGAGAATACTTTCCCCTGTTGGTTGGTGAGAAGCAGTGAAACGCCACACCGAATGACTTTATATCTCAAGCTCAACTCTTCCCCCACTACTCTCCAGGATTACCATCTGCAAGCAGAAGTTTTTAAGGAAAAATGGGTCGTTCTCAAAGACCAATCTTTCCCTTGGTACGTCCAGTTAGACCCAATGCGGCTAATGTTGTTGGAGGAGTAAAGTTGCTGTAGAATTCTTTATAGAAATATATAATATTATTTACGAAAGTTTGTAATACATAATTAGAATATCTTTTTATTTAATATAAAACCAAAAATTTGCTTTTGTTCAAAGCAACTGTAGGGAATGGGAGCCACGGTTATGCGCGGGCGTGGCGTTTGAGTAACCTGAACTAACAAATCCCAGCAGGGTAAACGCATCTAAATGTGGGTCAGACTTGTGATACTAT
This sequence comes from Trichocoleus sp. FACHB-90, assembly GCF_014695505.1. Lineage (NCBI taxonomy): Bacteria > Bacillati > Cyanobacteriota > Cyanophyceae > Leptolyngbyales > Trichocoleusaceae > Trichocoleus > Trichocoleus sp. FACHB-90. The sequence goes on along the minus strand of NZ_JACJOK010000051.1, from coordinate 108,809 downwards.
TCGAGGCTGACCGTTTGACGATTTTCCTGCCACCATGAGCTTCAGCCTGGAAGCAAGCATCCTTAAGTATTTTGGGAAGCTGAAAGACCCCAGAATCGAGCGTACCAAACACCATCCATTGATTAGTATCGTTGCGATCGCCATCCTAGCCGTCATATGTGGGGCTGATAGCTGGGTAGCAATTGAAACCTATGCCTGTTCAAAGCGAGACTGGCTGGAACAATTTCTGCCCCTGCCGAATGGCACTCCTTCCCACGATACGTTTGCTAGGGTATTTGCTCGCCTAGACCCAAAGCAATTACAGCAAAGCTTCCAGGAGTGGATGAATAGTTTGACTACTAGCCTAGGTGGGCAAGTAGTTGCCATTGATGGCAAGGTCATGCGGGGTTCTTTCGACCGAAATGGAGAACACAGTGCTCTTCACTTGGTCAGCGCTTGGGCTAGTCAGCATCGTCTAGTTCTAGGACAGGTGAAGGTGGAGGAGAACTCCAATGAAATTACAGCAATTCCTGTCCTGCTGAATCTGCTCGAAATTGCTGGATGCATCATTACAATTGATGCAATTGGATGCCAGCAGAGCATTGCCCAAACCATTATTGAAAAAAAAGCTGATTACATCCTGGCTCTTAAAGGAAATCAAGGTCGCCTACATAAGGCAGTAAAGGAATGGTTTGAGCAAGCAAGGATACAGGAGTTTGAGGGGATTGACTACAGTTACTACGAAACCATAGAAGCTAATCACGACCGGATTGAAATCCGCAAATGTTGGACGGTTCCAGTTTGTTTGTTAGAGGGAAACTATGCACAGCAGTGGGCAGGGATACGCACTATTGGGATGATTGTCTCTGAACGTCGGTTGTGGAACAAAACTACCTATGAAGTCCGTTACTACATCAGTAGTCTTACCAGTGAAGCCAAAATATTGGGTGAGGCTGTACGCAGTCATTGGGGGGTTGAGAATTCACTGCATTGGGTATTGGATGTGACGTTTGCTGAAGATAAAAGTCGGATTCGTAAGGACTATGCTCCTCAGAACTTTGCCCTACTCAGGCATTTAGCAATTAATCTTCTCCGCCAAGAAAAAACTGTTAACAGCAGCCTTGCCCAAAAACGATATCGAGCAGCCCTAGATAATGACTATTTGAGGCGAGTGATTACTAATTAAACAGCTCAAAGCATCAGTTGAGTAAATTTTACCCCTTTTGGAGTCAGGGAGTGAGCAATTAGCTTAGCTGATGCTGCATGTATTTACATAATATTTATCCATCTCGATTCTAGCTAGTTTCTACTAAATTACACAAAGTTTTTAGGCAATTTTGGAGTTACTTTGGGCAGCAGATTTGAGTCAGCTAAACACAAAATATTTGTTGATGTGAAGTTTTTTTTGACAAAACATGAGATGCATAACATTCTGTGGTTGTCAAATTATTTTAGATGCGTTTGCCCTGCAAATCCCAGATTCTAAATTTTTAACTCTAATTGAACGTATTGTTGTTTAGGCAATTTTTGCAGAACGAGATTTGTACTCAAAGATATTGTTTTCCAGAAACTCTCCCCGCCTCCGCTACCCCCGAAAGCAGCGGTAGAAAGATGATAAAACACATTCCGGTAGTGCAGCTAAAGATTTCAAAATATCAAGAGGATATTTTTAATAGTTGCAAATTACGAATAAATTGTTACATTGTAAGACACGCAACCTTGATTACTTGGGTAATATTGTTAGTAGAATCACATAATTTAGGCTAGAAATCGTTATCCTGTCGTCTGTATAGGAAAAATAAAACAAGTAAAAAAGTGTCTTATCGCCGCACAATTTTTAACATTTACTATAGGAATGCTAAAGAGATACCTGTGCTATGCTGATGAACGCAAGCAGGTCAGGGAAACACTGCGAAAGACGGCTAATTAGAGTCAAGAACAAAATTTTTCAGCCCCTGTCCGTCTGCGGCATCAACCAAGTAAATTTTTAACTGGTACGGAAGTTACATTCAGGTAAATTTGTAACCACGATAGGATTTCATCTACTATCAGTGTTCTAATTTTTGCTACGCCGGATAATAAAGGAGAATCATGGCGGAAATAGATTTACAAATACAAGATGTTAGTTTGGCTAGTTTGGAACAAAAATCAATCCATAATTGTGGTCAAATTCAGCCTCACGGGTTAATCTTCGTTTTAGAAGAACCTGAGCTAAAAATATTACAACTTAGCAGTAATACATCCACTATTTTTGGAATTACCCCCGAAAATATACTTGGAAAACAACTGGATGAAGTTATCGATCCATTTCAAGTAGAAAGAATTAAAGCCGGACTAGCCGAGGAAACTCTTGATTACATCAACCCTACAAAGATTTGGATTAGAAAAAAAGGTGACGACTTCTTAGTATTTGATGCAGTTTTTCACCGTAATTCAGACGGATTTTTGATTCTGGAACTGGAACCAGCAGTTTCCCAAGAAAATATTCCATTTTTAAGCTTTTATCATCTAGCTAGAGCTTCTATCAATCAGCTAGAAGAAACATCAAGTCTCCGAGACTTTTGTAAAATCATTGTCAAAGAGGTGAGAAAAGTCACTGGATTTGACAGAGTGATGTTATATAAATTTGATGATGGGCATGGCTCTGTCATTGCTGAAGAAAAACTGGAAAGTATGGAGCCTTATTTAGGTCTTCACTACCCAGAGTCAGATATTCCTAAACCAGCGAGAAGATTATTCGCTTCCAATTGGATCAGATTAATACCAGATGCCAATTCTCAGCCTGTTCAAATCTTCCCTGTGAATAATCCGATAAATCAGCGATCGCTAGATTTAACGAACTCCATTCTGAGAAGCGCCTCTCCCTGTCATATACAGTATTTGCACAACATGGGTGTTGGTGCAAGTCTGACTATCTCTTTGATTAAAGATCAAAAACTTTGGGGACTTATTGCTTGTCATCATCAGTCACCAAAGTATGTTTCTTATGAGTTGCGTAAAGCTTGCGAATTTCTAGGAAGAGTAATCTTTTCGGAAGTTTCAGTTAGAGAAGAGACAGAAGATTACGACTATCGGATGAAGTTGACATATATCCAATCAGCTTTGATTGAATATATGTCCCAAGAAGAAAACTTTATTGATGGTTTACTTAAACACCAGCCGAATCTCCTCGATCTTGCCAGCGCTCAAGGAGCAGCCGTGTGTTTTGGTGGGACTTGCACAACTGTCGGGTAGACTCCTAAAGAAGAAGACTTGAATTTTTTAGTTCAATGGCTAAAAAATAATGTAAATCAAGAAGTCTTCTACACAAATTCCTTGGCTCAAACTTACCCAGATGCAGAAAAATTCAAAAACGTCGCCAGTGGTTTACTAGCTATTCCAATTTCCAAGAAAAACTATGTTTTGTGGCTTCGACCAGAAGTAATTTAAACTGTCAATTGGGGAGGCGATCCCAATAAAGCGTTTGAAGCAACTCACCCAGAGGGAAGGGTACATCTGTCCCCTCGGAAATCATTTGAATTGTGGAAAGAAACGGTTCGTTTAACATCTTTACCCTGGAAACAGGTGGAAATTAAAGCAGCGCTTGAACTGCGAAAGGCAATTATTAATATTGTGCTGCGTCAAGCCGATGAACTGGCTCAGTTAGCTCACGATCTAGAACGTTCCAACGCTGAGCTAAAAAAGTTTGCCTACGTCGCCTCCCATGATTTGCAAGAACCGCTAAATCAAGTAGCGAACTATGTGCAACTGTTAGAGATGCGCTATGAAGAGCAACTTGACCAAGATGCCAAAGAGTTTATTACCTTTGCCGTCGAGGGAGTCAGCCTGATGCAGACGCTGATAGATGATGTGCTGGCATACTCGCGGGTGGATGTGCAGGGTATCGAGTTTGAACTGACGGAGGTAGAGACACCATTAGACCGAGCCTTAGGCAATTTGCGGGGACGCATCGCGGAAAGCAAAGCTGTTATTACCCACGATCCTTTGCCAAGCGTCATGGCTGATAGTGCGCAGCTGATGCAGTTGTTCCAGAACCTGATTGGCAACGCTATCAAGTTCCGGAGTAACCAGCAGCCAGAAATTCATGTGGGAGTTTCTCGCCAAGAGGATGCGTGGCTATTTTCAGTGCGGGATAACGGGATTGGCATCGATCCGCAGTTTAGCGATCGCATTTTCGTCATCTTTCAACGCCTGCACACGCGGGATGAGTATGCTGGCACAGGCATGGGTCTGGCTATTTGTAAGAAGATTGTAGAGTGCCACCGAGGCAACATCTGGGTAGAGTCGCAACTTGGTCAGGGTGCGACATTCTACTTTACGATTCCAGTAGGGGGACGCGATCGTGAGCGTAGAAACGGACGAAAAGCTCAAAACAATCTTTTTGGTGGAGGACAATAAAGCTGATATCCGCTTAATTCAAGAAGCGTTGAAAAATAGCTCGGTGCCGCATCAAGTAATGATTGTCAGGGATGGCATGGATGCTATGGCTTATTTACGTCCGGAAGGCGAGTATGCTGATGCACCTCGCCCAGACTTGATTCTCTTGGATTTGAACTTGCCGAAGAAGGATGGTCGAGAGGTTCTGGCGGAAATTAAAGCCGACCCTAAGCTAAAACGCATTCCGGTGGTAGTGCTGACAACTTCAAAAAACGAGGATGACATTTCCCAAAGCTATGAGTTGCACGTAAATTGCTACATCACTAAATCCCGCAATCTCAGCCAGCTTTTCAAAATTGTCAAAGGGATTGAAGAGTTTTGGCTAGAAACCGTCACCCTACCGTCAGAATAAAATTTTGAGTTCTGAGTTAAAAATGAGAATTTAGGAATTAGAAGTTATAAGTGAGAAGTTAGGAATTTTGATCCCTTGGCTTAGGTCAGGGAATGGTTTTAAATTCAAAATTTATTTACACTTAAAACTTCTGACTCCTCACTTTTGGCTCAAAACTCAAAACTCAAAACTCAAACATTGGGGAGCGCAGGGAGAAAAACTAAAAGACTATGCCTGCAACCTCAATAAAAATCTTGTTAATTGAGGACAACCTGGCAGAAGCCAGACTTTTGCAAGAGTATCTGAAGCAAGCCAACGGCAATCAGTTTAGTCTGGTTCATGTCAAGCGATTGGGGGAAGCCCTCAACCGACTCAAGGAAGATTGTTTTGATATCATCTTGTTGGATCTGACCCTACCAGATAGTCAAGGATTAGAATCCCTGGCTCCCTTAAACAGCCACGCCCCTAGCTTACCGATTGTGGTGCTAACGAATACGAACGATGAGAAATTAGCAATTGAGGCGGTTCGGCAGGGGGCGCAAGATTATATAGTTAAGCGGCAGCTCAATGTAGACCTGCTGGTTCGCTCCATACGCTATGCAATTGAGCGATCGCAAGTTATGGAAGCATTACGAGAAGCGAATGAAGCGTTAGAAATTCGGGTTCAGGAACGAACGGCTGAACTGGTTAAAGCTAAAGAAGTCAGCCAGATGAAATCTGAATTTGTTTCGATGCTCTCTCACGATTTCCGCAATCCACTAACTACTATTCTCCTCTCTACTGGATTTCTCCAAAACCATGACGACAAATTAACCAAGGAGACAAAACTTACTCACTTCTTGCGGATGCGTTCGGCGATCAAAAACATGGATCAGCTATTGAATGAGGTTTTATTAATCGGTAAAGCCGATTTAGGTAAACTTCAGTATCAACCTACTCAGTTAGCTTTAGAACCGTTTTGCCGCCAACTGGTCGAAGAGTTACAACTTAGTACAGGTGAAAAGCATTTTACTATTGTTTTCACCTGTCAAGGAGAATTGGGTGAGGCGTTATGGGATGAAAATTTGCTACGGCACATATTAGGAAATTTACTCGCCAACGCCATTAAGTATTCACCCGAAGACGGCACAGTTTGGTTTGAACTGATTGGTCAGGAGAAAACAGTCATTTTTCGGATTCAAGATCGGGGCATTGGTATTCCTTTAGAAGACCAAAAAAGACTGTTTCAACCTTTCAATCGCGCTAGAAATGTCAGCACAATTCCTGGCAATGGTCTTGGTCTAGCGATTGTCAAAAAGTGCGTAGAGGCACATGGGGGTCAGATTTCCGTACAAAGTGAAGCTGGAATAGGGACAACGTTTACCGTCATCCTGCCACTTGCCAGTCCGCAAAAGTGAAGTCTGATTCAGGACTTGCCTCTGGCGCTGACAAATTCATCCGTCGATACTATCAAGTTATTCCGAATGGAATATAGAAATCCTATTTAAATTGTTAACGAGTATTCGCCCTGGTGTAAGGATACAGCAATCCCATCTCCCTACAGGGTGTCAGGAATTATTTAGGATTGCTATATTCTTTATTTGCATCCACCAAGAGAAATAGTTATGAAACAAAATCAATAAAATTTTGCAACTTGTTAAAGCAATTCTTAACAAATTGGGCCGGAGCTGGATGTGGCACCCATAATTATGGCAACAAGACAACTTCGTTTAATAATTTGAAGCTGTCAGTTGCATTTCGTACTGCTACCAACTAATTCCCACGATCCAGAAGGTAGAAAATCATTATGGTTCAAGCGATCGCTCCCACACTGCAAAAAGGTCTGCTGACCGCCGAAGAACTGCACAAGATCAACGCTTACTGGCGTGCTGCTAACTACCTTTCCGTCGGACAAATCTATTTATTAGACAATCCGCTACTCAAAGAACCACTGACGATAGAACAGGTCAAACCCAGGCTACTTGGACACTGGGGGACAACTCCGGGTCTGAACTTCATCTACGTCCATTTCAATCGCCTGATTAAAAAGTATGACCTTCAGGTAATCTACATTGCTGGGCCTGGTCATGGCGGGCCCGGTTTAGTCGCCAACACATACTTAGAAGGTACTTACAGCGAATTCTACCCCAACATATCTCAGGATGCTCAGGGCATGAAGTCGCTGTTCAAACAGTTTTCTTTCCCCGGTGGTATCCCTAGCCACGTTGCACCCGAAACTCCCGGCTCAATTCACGAAGGCGGAGAACTCGGTTACGCACTCGTCCACGCCTACGGTGCTGCCTTCGACAACCCGGATCTGATTGTCTGTGCCGTTGTTGGGGACGGGGAAGCGGAAACTGGAGCCCTGGCTACCAGTTGGCACAGTAACAAGTTTCTTAACCCAGTCCACGATGGGGCTGTGCTGCCGATTTTACACCTGAATGGCTATAAAATCGCTGGGCCAACAGTGTTAGCGCGGCTGAGTGATGAGGAACTGGAACACCTGTTCGTTGGCTACGGCTACAAGCCTTATTTCGTTGAGGGGTCTTATCCTGTTGAAGATGTTCACCAGTTGATGGCGCAAACCCTGGAGAGTGCGATCGCAGAAATTAAAGACATCCAACAAGATGCCCGAAGCAATGGGTTCAGCAAGCGCCCCCAATGGCCGATGATTGTCATGCGGACGCCTAAAGGCTGGACGGGGCCAAAAGAAGTAGATGGTAAACCCGTAGAAAATTACTGGCGATCGCATCAAGTCCCATTATCAGACTTGGTGAACAAGCCAGAGCAGCTGAAAATGCTCGAAGACTGGATGAAGAGTTACAAACCCGAAGAACTCTTCGATGAAAACGGAACGTTAATTCCCGAACTTAAAGAACTGGCACCATTAGGCGATCGCCGCATGGGTGCGAACCCCCACGCTAACGGTGGCTTGTTGCTAAAAGACCTGAAGATGCCAGACTTCCGCAATTACGCCGTCGATGTCCCCAAACCCGGCACCGTTATCAGTGAAGCTACCCGCATCATGGGAATGTTTTTGCGGGACATCATGACACTCAACGGCGAACGCCAGAACTTTCGGTTATTCGGGCCAGACGAGACGGCATCAAACCGCCTCAGTTCTGTATTTGAAGTCACAGACCGAGTATCTACCGCCGAAATTCTCCCCATCGACGGCAACATTTCCCCCGATGGTCGCGTGATGGAAGTCTTAAGCGAACATATGTGCCAAGGCTGGTTGGAAGGATATCTCCTAACTGGTCGCCACGGGTTATTCTCCTGCTACGAGGCGTTCATTCACATCATCGACTCGATGTTCAATCAACACGCCAAGTGGCTCAAAACTACTCGCCACATTCCCTGGCGGCGACCCATCGCTTCCCTCAACTACCTGCTAACAAGCCACGTCTGGCGGCAGGATCACAATGGTTTTTCCCACCAAGACCCCGGCTTTATCGATCACGTTGTCAATAAGAAGGCAGAAATCATCCGGGTTTACCTACCCCCCGATGCTAATACCCTGCTGTCGGTGACAGACCATTGTTTACGCAGTCGCAACTATGTCAATGTCATCGTTGCCGGGAAACAGCCCGCCTTGCAGTATCTTGATATGGATGCGGCAATCAAGCACTGTACGGTAGGTATTGGTATCTGGGAATGGGCGAGTAACGATAAAGGTAGCCAACCAGATGTAGTGATGGCGTGCGCTGGAGATGTTCCCACTTTAGAAACTCTGGCAGCAGTTGACATTCTCCGTCAGCACTGCCCCGATCTGAAGGTGCGGGTGGTGAATGTGGTTGACTTGATGACGCTTCAGCCAAAAAGTGAGCATCCTCACGGTTTGTCTGATAAAGACTTTGACACCATCTTCACTACTGATAAGCCTGTCATCTTTGCCTATCACGGCTATCCTTGGCTGATCCATCGTCTCACCTACCGCCGGACGAATCACAATAACCTCCACGTCCGGGGTTACAAGGAAGAAGGCACGACGACTACGCCGTTTGATATGGTGGTTCTCAACGATTTGGATCGCTTCCACCTGGCGGGGGATGTAATCGATCGGGTGCCAGAACTGGGATATGCGGCGGCTTATGTGAAACAAATGCTGCGCGATAAGTTGATTGAACACAAGCATTACATCACCACACACGGCGAGGATATGCCGGAAATTCGTGATTGGAAATGGCCTTATTAGAGGAACCCCACCCCCAACCCCCTCCCCGCAAGCGGAGAGGGGGCTAAGAGAAGCTTTAGCGCGTTTAGGCTCGTTCCCAGGTTCAACCTGGGAACGCCTTCCAAGAGGCTCAGCCTCTTGTTTAGATACAGGAGGCTGAGCCTCCAAATACGCATTCCCAGGCTGAGCCTGGGAACGAGAAAATGAAGATATTAGTTTTGAATGCGGGATCTAGCAGCCAGAAGAGTTGCTTGTATGAGTTAGGGGACTCTTTACCACAGGAACCCTTAACTCCTTTGTGGGAGGCGGAAATTGACTGGACGAAGCAGCCTGGGATGGCTTTAATTGAGGTAAAAACTGGAGGAGGTGCAGTTTTTGAGGACAAGTTACCCTTAGATGATCGGTTAAAAGCGATCGCTTCTATGCTGGAAACTCTCTGGTGTGGCGATACTCAGGTGCTGGAAAAACCTACAGATATTGATATTGTCGGTCATCGGGTGGTGCATGGGGGAGAAGAATATCGCCTCCCCACTTTGATTACAGCCGAAGTCAAAGACGCGATCGCTCGTCTTGCGGAATATGCCCCCATCCATAACCCAGTCAATCTTGAGGGAATTGAAGCCATAGAGCAAATTCTCGGTGCTTCCGTTCCCCAAGTTGCTGTGTTTGACACCGCCTTTCACAGCCAACTACCGCCCGCAGCTTATGTATATCCTGGTCTTTACGAGTGGTTAGAACAAGGTATCCGGCGGTATGGTTTCCACGGGATCAGCCATCAATACTGCGCTCAACGCGCTGCACAAATTCTGGGGAGAAACCTCGACTCTCTGCGCCTGATTACCTGTCATCTGGGGAATGGTTGTTCCCTGGCGGCAATTCTCAACGGTTACAGCATCGATACTACGATGGGGTTTACTCCTCTGGAAGGGTTGATGATGGGCAGTCGATCAGGTTCTGTCGATCCTGGGATTTTAATTCATTTATTGCGCCAGTCAGGGATGGATGCCGAAAAGCTTGACAAAATGCTCAATTCGCTTTCCGGATTAAAGGGTATTTCCGGCTTATCGGGGGATATGCGCCATATACTGAGTGCGATCGCTCAAGAAAACCCACGCGCAACTTTAGCGTTTGATATTTACGTGCATTCACTTCGCAAGCACATTGGTGCCATGCTTGCAAGTTTAGGCGGCTTAGATGCACTGGTGTTTACTGGCGGTGTCGGTGAAAATGCGGCGGCGGTAAGAGAGCAAGCCTGTACAGCTTTTGAATTTCTTGGTTTGCAACTAGATCCCCAAGAAAATGCCGCATCCCCGCGCGATCGCGATATCGCCACTTTTGAATCAAAAATCCGAGTGCTAATTGTTCACACTCAGGAAGATTGGGCGATCGCGGTGTCATGCTGGCAGTTAGGATTTAGCGCCGCTTCCGCCACAGGGTGAGTATTTTTTTTCCCCGACAACCTCAGCGCAGTTGAAACACCACCACATCCCGTTTCACGGTGACATCGTAATTGCCAAAGAAGTCATGCCCCAAAAGTCCAATGTCTTGATCTGCACCTGCGATCGCTACTAGCACTTTATTGGCAACGGCACCATCTACAGACATCGATTGCACGTATCCTACAGGAAATTCTACTCCTACCGCACTGGCAGTATCAGCTTTAACCGTTGTCACTGGCACTACCCGCAAGGCCGATGCCATTCGGCGGGTAATCATCGTCCCGCTAGCCCCGGTATCTAGAATCATCTCGTAAGTTTGCCCGCCATTAAATGTCACATCAATTACGGGTGTACCACCTAGTCGGCGTTTGATTGGGGCTTGAAACGCCCGTTTGCTAGTCGAGTCGCCGCCGCACAGATGGCCTAAGTTGACGGTTCTGCCTCCCGGAGCAACCATAAAGCACGGGTCATCCTGGGCTTCAGCCGCCCTTGGCACCTCCGCCAGGACTGCATAAAAAACCAGCCCGGTTAGAGAAACTAGCACTGTTATAAATCGTTTCATCTTGCTTTCCCTGTCTTATTAATTGAGCTTGGTAGATTGACTCTTGCTCAATTATCAATTTTTGTTATACAGCAGTCCTAAACGAATATTTTTTCGCTTATCGCACTCCCGTCATGAGAGCGACTTACCGGATGCTGCTATATCTATTATTATTAATTTTTTAAAATTTAGTATTTTTCAGATAATTGTAAAGCGCCCTCATATAAATTTCCATTTTTTCTGGTAGCGTCACCGAAGATAAATAACTTTTGACAAATTCCTGACATTCCTCTTCAACTCCTCCAGAACGCCCATACATACCCAAACCTGTTGCTAACAAATTATTGGTAAATTTTGAAAACGATGGGAATTTCTTTTTGATCCAATAGGCTGTAAGAACAATTATTCGCGCTTGCACCTTTTGCTTATCCTTCCTCATAGAATAAGCGTTGGAACCGTGTACTCTATAAAGAGCTAATTCTTTATCAAAAATCAGACCTTTACCCAGTCCTATTGCCGTAAATTCTAAATAACCATCATTAAGACCAATTCTCTTAGCTTCAGGCATTGGTAAAATTTGTTGTAGAAGCGATCGCCTAAAGCAAAGTCCTGTGGTAGAAGGAAGATTGTCTAATTTATCCTTCAGCTTCCCCTTTTTGATATATTCTCTCAGATCGTACTCGCGTTTGGGATTTTCAGCCCCATTCTTGCTAATAGATCCACCTTCAGTGCCATTTTCAGTAACAGTAGGTTTACCCTCAGCATCCACCCACTTAAGCGAGTGAAAACACCATTCTAAATCTGCGCGATCGCTAAACGCCTCTACAACTTCTGTCGCTTTTTCCGGCACATAGACATCATCAGCGTCTAAAAAGCAAATAATATCCCCACTACTCGCTGCAAAACCAGCATTAAAAGCCGAAGCTTGTCCCCCATTTTCCTTTAGCACTGGGGTAATCTTATCTCCGTAACTGGCAATAATTTCCCGTGAATTATCGGTAGAACCGTCATCTACTACAATTACTTCAGTGTGAGAATAACTTTGATTAAGAGCGCTATCAATCGCCTCCGACAGGAAACGAGCATAGTTGTAGTTATTAATGAGAATGCTAACTTTAGGATTACCGTTCATGCTTTATCTCTTCAAACTTTTTAAATTTCACCAGTCGTTATCTTACTTTCTTCCCGCTCAAAAATTACTGAATCTGTAGGTTGGGTTGAGGAAGGAAACCCAACGTTCTTTACTACGGCTTGTTCCTCAACCCAACCTAATAAATTCCTCTAATTAAAGCAGAAGCAAAGGAAGAAAATAGCGTTAGCTAACATTCAATACCTGCCGATACCCTGTTAAAGCATTTTCTAGGGAATATTCCGCAGCCTTTTGCCGTAAAGCTTCAGAATTTCGAGGCTCCTGTAAACTCTTAATAATAGCCTCTGCCATACCCTTAACATCTCCCACAGGTACTAATTTTCCATAGCGACCGTGTTCTAAAATCTCAGCAGGGCCACTCTCGCAATCGGTAGAAACCACCCTGGTTCCTCCAGCCATCGCCTCAATTAATACAGTAGGCAACCCCTCAAATAAAGATGAAAGAACGAACACATCCGATGCAGCCATATAAGCATAGGGATTCGCTACAAAACCAGGTAAAGCTACAACTTCTGTTAAACCTAGTTCCTGCACCAAAGCCTCAAGTTGTGGACGTTCTTTTCCCTCACCCAAAATCATCAACTTTGCCGGACGCTGCTGCTGCACTTGTGCAAAAGCGCGAATTAGCATTGGAAAATCTTTCTGCTTTTCCAAGCGTCCCACACCCAAAATCACCGGAGGCGAACCCGGTGTAAACCAAGGATGCTCCACAGGTTCAGCAACTTTTTTAAAAAGTTCTGGGGTAACAACTGGGTTGTAGATTACTTTAACCAGTTCCTTAGACAAACCCAATTTTATTAAATCATCCGCCGCCCCTTGAGATACTGTAACAACTGCATCAGCCCACGGGTAGAACCAGCGTGCCAAATAAGGTGAAATTCGCCTTTTAAGTTGAGTTGAATTTTGGGACTCTATGGAAAGAGTATTATGCACGCTAACTACCGTTCGAGTAGATACGCCACCTATTTTTCGGCTCCACAAAGCCACTAAGTTCGTATCTTCCAAAGCCGAAAGTAAAGCTTGCGGTTTGTTTTCTTTTAGATAGCGTACCAGCGCGGGAAGACTGGTTATTAGCCGCTTACCCTGCAAGTCTATGATGTTTACTTCTGGCGGAACCAGAGGTAGGAAAGGCCCTTCGACCTTAACTAAAACTAAGTCTACGCTTAAACCTTGCTCGATAAAACCACGAGTCAAGTTAACTAGCACTCTCTCAACGCCACCACCTTCGAGGGAGGTGAGAAAAATTGCCACATTAGACATCTTAAATCCGGCAATAAATTTTTAACAATCTTAATGAGCAAAAACTCTATTGTATACCTTTGTAGAGCTTAAGCAATTCTCGGTCAGAAAGAACGCGATCGCTCTTTGTCCCGATAAAATAATATCCTGATGCTGCATCAAATGTACCAGGCTTATCAATCAAGAAATAATCTAAATATTTTAACCAGAAGGATGTCAACCTGGTAAAAGCTTTTACCGCAGATTTTGCCGCATCAGACTTTACAAAACTCAAAAGAAAGTATTGATATGACCAAGCTAATGCCATTCCTGGGCCACACACTGCACCACTAGAAGCTTCTTCAAACTTGCGGAACAAACGGCGATGTCCTAAATGGGTGAAGCGAGTAAAATCATATCGTCCCATGTGTACTTGTTGCATAAAGGGAGTTTCTGCGTAAACTACTCCACCTTTTTTAAGTACCCGATAAATTTCTTCTACACATCGGTTGGGATCTAGAACGTGTTCGAGTACAGCTTGTACAATTACCCCATCAAACGAGTTATCAGCAAAGGGTATGTCGTGAGCGTCACAGATTAATGCTGTACAAGGGCCAAAAGAAACATCAGTGCTAACAATTTCCAAATCTGGATTGGAAAAAACAGCTTCCATTCCATCTCCCACTATACCCCCACCAACCACCAATATCTTAGGCTTTTTATTCAGCTGCATTACCAGCTTTAAAAACTGGTTATAATTGGCTTTCCCCTTGATATTGGCATGAATATCCGGGAGCAGATTTGCAACAATCTTTTTCAATTTTGACTGGGATTGAAAATTGAAAGTTGTATCTTGGCGATTTAAGAAATCGCTAAAAGAAAAGATACTCGAAGACTCATTAATTAAAACAGGTATCCCATCAACCACAGGGAAATGAGCTTTACAGTCAGAATTTGTACATTCAAATTCCTCTTTGACCAATTCTAACTTTGACTGGCAAGCTGGACAATTGAGCAATTGTTGCGTATTTTCTGATAGCTTCATCTGAGTATTCATGAAATCATTCCTTTAGGTTTTGATAGGTAGTGCAAAGTAATTTATCGGACGAATTACGTAACAAACTTACCCTGATATCTTGTTATCCCTTACTCGACTGCGGTCTGGTAATACTTGCTGCGAGGCTCTGCCTCACATTCTCCGCAAGTTTTTTGGTTAGCCTCCCTCTCGACCGTACCCAGATTCAGCCTGGGTACGGTAAAACATTAAGGAAAGCTTTCTATACCTGTTTGACTAACAGTTTTTTCGCTTAATCTTTCGCTTTCTTTCCTAACCTTTACCCCTTGGACATTTCTTAAAGAGAAAGTAATTGAGACAAACAAAACCCAATAAATAGAGTTCGGTTCGACAATCGTACTCTCGGTGTAATTATACATAGGCAAGAACGTTAAGTAAATTAGAGGCCATAGAGATTCTGAAGTTGTACTTGAACGGACGTATCTGATTGCTCGTATATAAGCAAAAGCCATACTAAGCACAAAAAACAACGCTCCTAATAAACCAATTTCTACTCCTATATTGTAAAAACCATTGTGAGCCTGATACACCCTATAGCGAAGTACGCGCCAAACATAATCTGACTCTCCTCCCTCTATCCAAAACGCCTGATATCCGTAACCTAACCAAGGACGCTCCCAAATTTTATGCATGACAGCTTCCCAAATCTCTGTACGACCGCTGAGGGTAGGATCTTTCCCTAAACTAAACAGCAAATTGTCCCAACTAGCTACAGTAAATGTAGCCATACTTCCACCTATTAATATCGCAGTGATGAAGAAGGGAATTGCCAGGTTATCGCTCCATCGCAAAGCTCTATACAGAGGTAACAGAAGTATCAAAGTAAGAAAGATAACCAGAGCAGTTTTAGAAGTTGAAAGTATAATTAGAGCAATTGCCAGACCAGAAACACCAAACACGAGGTAGCGGTACTTGTTGCGAATATCCAGAGCAGCTAGTAATGGAGGAAACGCACATACAAGCATCAGCCGAGCAAAGAGATTTTTGTGTAACAATGGCCCTCGCCAAGCTCCCGAATGAGTCCCATTTTCTATTCCCGATCCCCGCAAACCTAGCGTATACAATAAGCTAAATACTGCGACTATACCCAACGCCCACGCTATTATTCTTAACTGCTCTTTTAAGCTAAAACGGGAAGCAAGATACAATCCAAATAAGGTTGTTGTTAATGCAAATATACCAGCTTTTCTCGATATACTTGGGAAATCAGACCAAAAGAATGAAGTGACGATAATTCCTATTAAAACTAATAAGAATGGGTCTCTTAGAGCAGGGCGAACAACACTTTTGAACCGGGCAACAATAAAGAATAAAGTTGTCGCATAAATCCCATATTGCAGCAGCGACACCAGACGGTCAAAAAATGACGAGACGTAAAAGCCGTATCCTGGTACGCCCTCAGACACATTGTAATAGCTGGCAAAATTCAAAACACCTGTGAAGGCTACCAGGGTAAGAATGGCGAATCTTTTTTCAAAGAAGTTTAGGAGGGGACTTACAGTTTGAGCTGGTGACATAGGGAAGGAAAATTAATCTGAATTTTCTGATGAGCCGCTAATACCATTTCCGATTGGGAAACCCTTGCCTGTAAAGGATTTCAGAACTTTAGGTGTTGCAATTCCAAAATCCAATGGTATAACTTTTAACATTGAGAGTCCGTAGCTATGATCGCACTAACTTCAAGACGCGCCTTCAGACTTTGCTCCCTTGATACTTTTAATGTAATCTCTCAGCTTTTTGTGCGTACTGGGCAACAAAGCCACCACTACTAATCCCAGCGCCGCCCACCATCCTAACTGATAAGCAAACAGAGCCGCAGCAAAAGCACCCCACCACAAGCCGGTCAGCCGATAGTCTGGGTTGCCAATATCCCGCACCAAATAGAAGTGAATTACAACGTAACTCGTCAGAGCCACTATCTCAGCCCAACCGTATCCGATTAATCCCAGGCGGGGTAAAAGCAAAAATGCTGCTCCCGCAAAAAGAGCCATGTGTACGATGTGAAAGGCTGTAACTTCCCAGTTTCGCCGCAGAACGTAGAGGGCGGAGGAGTGCATATTAAACAGGGAGTTGGTCAGGTAGCCCAAGGCGATAAAGGGATAAACTTGTACTACGGGAAGCCAGCGATCGCCAAATACTAGAGGAATTAGCCAAGGACTAACCCAACTAACTCCGACTAACAGGGGCCCCACTGCTAATATCTGTAAACCCATGCCTTCAGTTACAGCTCTTACTAGGCGTTCTTTGTCCCCCTGTAAGCGAGAGAGGGTAGCGATAGAAATTCGCCAGGTTGCTGCTTTAACAAAACCAAGAATCTCGATAATGCGGATGGCTAAAGCAACGTATCCCACTGCTTCCGCCCCAGCGAACCTACCTACTAGCAAGGGGTTGATTAGGGTACGCAATTGCCAGACCCAAATTGACGCGGAGAAGCTCATGCCGTACCCCCACATCTGCTTAACTAAATCCCAGTTCCAGGCAAAGCGGGGACGATAGCCTGCACTCCAGTACAGTAGTGCTAGAGTTTGAGCTTGCTGTAGCCACCATCCAGCCACCAGCGCCCACACTCCGGCTCCCCGAAAAGCCAATGGAAAGGCTATTACGTAGTAAAGTAACTGACCGAGAAGTTCAATTAAAGCTACCCGCTTGTAGTCCAAGTTGCGCTCTAGCCGAGCCATCGGGACTTGATTGAGGAGAACGACAGGAAGCCCCAGAAACAAGACTTGCGCTACCGGGCGAAACCCTTTGATGTTCACCCAGCTTTCTATTAAGGGAAGCGCTAAAAAAGCTAAAAGCATTCCCGCCAACGCTTGCAATAGCAGCAGGGTGAAAGCTTGGTGGTATACTCCTAGTTCTTCTTCCCCTTCCCGCCGCACCAGATAAACTTCAATACCTAGCTGGCTGAGCATCTGTAGGTACAAAAATATACTGACAGCGGCAGCGTACAGTCCGTAGTTTTGTGGGCCGATGACCTTGGTAACAAGCATCACTCCCGCCAGACTGATGAATACTCCCAGACCCTGACGGAGTACCAGGTAGATTCCTCCCCGCATGACTTGAGTTTTTAAACTCATGCTTGTCGTCCCTCGAAGTAGCAAATATTACGAGAAAAACCTTGAGGCTCTACCAATGAAGACTTCCAGAAAAAGAGATTTATAGATAGCGATCGCAGTTTGGGAGTCTTTAGCGGCGGAAGATTAGGGATAGGTACAATGCTCATCATTTTTTTGAGCAGGGGGCTCAGCTCCAGCACATTTTTCTCCTCAGTTTGCCTTGGTTCATCGCTAGTGCATCAGCAGACTGCCTTCTACAGACCGTCAGCATATTTCATTGAATAAATTAGTCAATTGCCAATAATGCTAGTACAGACTGGCAAAAATATCTCAGCAGCAGTTAAAGTTATTGTAATTGGGTGCCAATCTCTTGCTACGCAAACAAAATTAATTTACCACAGACAATAGTGTGCGTTTGTGAGAATTTTCCCTAGAAGTTTAAAGCTTTTATAAAGACACTTAAATATTTACAGATTTGGCATTGAGCTATGGAAGGCTTGATGATTTTTCGTTAAAACTTGAAATGTATGAGTAGATAACTCAATTATTCTCTGCAAAATGGCTGTAATCTTACCAGTATTTAGTCAATCATGATATTACAACTTCTCCATCGGGCTGTGGCTCCTGTTTTTATTGGCATTATGCTTGGGTGTACTGCAAGTAGCAACCAACAGCCGATTGTAAGAGCAGACCTGGCGTCCGCACCGATAGCGCCAACTTCCTACGTCGGGGCAAATGGGTATCGCTGGGCTAACGTGTCGATAGGAGGGGGAGGGTTTGTTACAGGTGTCTACACCCACAACGCGCAAAAGGATCTGGTTTATATCAGAACCGACGTTGGTGGCTTTTATCGCTGGAATGCCAAAGATAAAACCTGGATTCCATTAAATGACAGCTTCTCAATGCAAGAGAAAACATATTACGGGGGAGAAGCGATCGCACCAGATCCCAACAACCCAAATATCGTCTACATGGCCGCAGGTAAATACTCCCAGTGGCAGCCCAAAGGGTCAATCTTTAAGTCCACAGATCAAGGTAAAAACTGGACTAAACTAAACATAGACTTAGGGATGGACAGCAACGACGAGCATCGTTGGGCGGGAAAAAGGCTAGCTGTCAATCCAGCGAACTCCAACATTATTTTCTTTGGTTCGCGGCACGATGGCCTGTGGAAGTCAGAGAATGCAGGCGCGACATGGGCAAAAGTCACAACTTTATCTCCAACTTTTACCAAAGGTGTTGGTGTCTTGGGCATTGTGTTTGACAACCAAGTACCAGGTTTAGTCTATGCCAATATTTACGGAGACGGCATTTACCAATCTACTGACACGGGTGTTACGTGGAGCAAAATAGCGGGAAGTCCAGCACAAGCACAGCGAATGGCTGTTGCTAACAACAGTATTCTGTACGTAACCCACATGGCAGGGGTTAGCAAGTATGAAAAGGGAACTTGGAGCAACATCACCCCAGAAAACAAACCAGCAGCTTTTAATGCCTTGGGTGTTAACCCGAATAATCCCAACGACGTACTGGTAGCCTTGGGTCAATCTACCTCTACTAAAATTTACAGAACCTCAGATGGTGGTGCCACTTGGACAGAGAAAAAGGCATCGCTAAAGCATACCGTTCCTTGGTGGGATGACTCCATGTTTTCCTTGTGGACTTCCGCTATTGAATTTGACCCAAAAGTTCCAGGGAAAGTATGGTTAACTGATGGGTTTGGAATTTGGCAGACAGAGAATATTAACGCCAATCCGCCCGTTTGGACTAACTATGAGCAAGGACACGAAGAAGTAGTTGCTTTTGCGATCGCTGCACCTCCCAAAGGCGCTGTCTTGTTGAGTGGGGTAGCCGATGTAGACGGTTTCTATCACAACAATGGGCTGAACGCCTTTCCCGCCAAAAGGTTTGAAGGTATTTCTCCCATAAGTAACGCCAATCGCGACACCTATGCGATCGCCTACTCCCAAAGCAACCCTATGCGCCTCGTCCGCGTTGGCGGTTCGAGGTGGAACTCAACTTATACAGGAGCAACTTCAACAGATGGCGGATTAACATGGAAGAAGTTTGGGTCATTTCCGGCATCAATGCCACTGCGCGTAGCTATATCCGCAACTAACCCAAATTTGTTCGTTGTAGCTGTCAGTAAAGCTCCACCCCTACGCACCACTGATGGCGGCGCTTCATGGAGTGTAGTGTCAGGACTACCTAATGGCCCAGAAGGCCCGTGGTATTGGGGTCAGCCCTTGGTGGCGGATAAAGTAGATGGCAATACTTTTTACTATTACAGCGACGGCAAAGTTTACCGCAGCACTGACGGAGGTGCATCCTTCAGCGTTATCAACTCATCGATTCCCAATATTAATAGTGACTATTATTCCTATGCGCTGAAAACAGTTCCAGATGCGAAAGATGAAGTCTGGCTCAGCTTAGACTGGGAAGGTTTATTCCACTCCACAGACGGTGGAAAAACGTTCGCTAAGCTACCTTCAGTAGAAAAGGCGCATTTGTTTACTTTCGGGAAACCGCAGACAGGAAGTACAACTCCGGCGCTTTATTTGTATGGAAAAATTTCTGGTATGGGCGAGGGAATCTTCCGTTCTCTCGACAAAGGCAAAACTTGGATAAGCATCGGTTCTAAGCAAAATCCCATCGGTGGCGAGCCCAATGTGATGGAGGCGAGTTGGCAGAAGTTTGGCTTAGTCTTCATTGGCACCAATGGCAGGGGAATCTACTACGGAACTCCAGAGGATTCCAAGGAGCAGGCTGCTTTATCTTTCGCGCCCATACACGCAATTCGCCCCTGAATACTTGCCAAATTTATCCGCCACGTACCAAGGCATTAGCCTTTAACCGAAGACGGTTGTTGCGCCCTAGCCACACCTTCTGTTAAAGAATTATTTTGTAGTGCTTTTACTGCTGACAACACTTGCGAGACGAGGGATTCAACCATCATCAAGACTACCGAAAATCCTAACACTACGAAACCAGCAGCCGTGAAGATCAACATTACGCTCGTAGAAATTAGTTTATTGATAAAGGTGTTCATTTTTCTGAGTAGCTTTCTTTACCTCTCCAGCATATGAAACAGTACGTGGCGTTGGCATCAGTGAATTCTGTGAATTAATTGTAAAGGACGCCTTTATAAATTTGAAACCATACGGAGGAATTTGTAAGTATAATTTTCTACAGCAAAATTCTAAGCTTCGTTATTAATTTGTCCCGAAAGCTAAGATTTGTAAATTAATAATGATAGTATATGCGTAATTGAGTTTAAGTATGGGTGTCGCGGTTATAACATTGGTGCAGTGAGTGTAACTGGCTATTTTTCGGTAAAAGAAATTTAAAGACAAAAAATAGTAGGGGCGCACAACTATTTGTGCGCTCCTATCCTCTAACGGGAAATATTATAGTTATATTGACAATTTAGAGATGCAACAGCACTCTTAAACCTTGACAGGACGGTCTGAAACTGCAAATGGGTTTGGTTTTGGAACAGGGGCGGTGAGTGTGTTGTACAACTTCAAGGTTTCGGCAGTAATCTGGTTCCAGGTATAGTTTGTTTGTACATAATTCTGGGCGTTTTTAGCCATTACCGCCAATTCCTGCTGGTGATTGATTGCCCATTCCAAGCTGCGGAGGCAGGAGTCTACATTTTTCACCTGGAAAAGCATCCCCCGTTCTTTGCCGATCAATTGCTGATGCACAGGAATGTCACTACCGAGTACGGGTACACCTTCCTGCATTGCTTCCAACATCGATAGAGGTAATCCCTCCAACTCAGAAGGAAGTACAAACAATCCCGCGCCCCTAAGGATTTCTGCTAGACGAGGCCCTCTAAGTTCACCTGTGAATATTATGTTTTTGTTATTCGCCGCCATCTCGGTTATCTCTGAGGTGAAGTCATTGGTATCGCTGGTACCGCCGACCATGACGAGTTTCCATCCTTCTTGCTGAAGGTTTTGAAAGGCTTTGATGAGTAAGTCGGGACACTTTTCCGGCACCAGTCTACCTAAAAATAGAATATAGCGTCCCTGTTCCAGACCTAGCGAAGTTCCATAAGTAAAATTAGGGTCTGAATCACCCATATTTGAGGGTGCGTTAGGAATATAAATTGTCTCTTTACCGTAAGTTTGCTTAAAGTAGGAGCGCAGTTCCTCTGAAACGACGATCATTTCATCAGAGAAGCGGACAGCAGCGCGTTCCCCACGACGGATTAGGTCGCTAGATGCTTTGTTCCATTTGGCACGTTGCCAATCTAAGCCATGACAGGTGACAACGACTTTTGCTGAAGAGGCAAATTTTGGTAGCCAGGTAAAGAGGGATGGCCCTAAAGCGTGGAAGTGAACGATATCATAACGCTTTGCATTAGAAGCGATCGCTCCCAGCGCCGAACTCAACAGAGCATCCATTCCCTTGACATTCAAGCTGGGTATGGAAACAACCTTCACACCATGAACGTTATAGTGACTCAGTGAAACATTTCCGGTATATGAGGAACGAGCAAACAAATCTACTTTGTGACCCTGTTCAACTACCCGCGAGTAAATTTCTTCACAGTGATGCTCGATGCCACCTTGTTTGGCAGGCAACCCTTTCGCTCCAATTACGGCAATTTTCATTGTGAAACCCCGGTAAAGCTTTTATGATTAATCTGGCTAGTAGATAAATTCCCCTGTTCCCAGCGGCTTAGCATATCGCTGTAGATATCACCCACAACAGTCTTGGCACTGTAAGGTTTGGCAGCTTTAACGCACGCCTCAATTGGATAATCTCCGCTATTGTGCAGTACCTTACGGAACGCATCTGCAACTGCGGCTGGCGTTCGCTCCTCGCATACCACTCCACTGTCAGCAGTCAGCAGGTTGGGAGTTTCGCCGCATTTGGTTGTCACCACTGGCGTACCGCTGGCAAGTGCTTCCAGAGCAACCATAGGAAGACCCTCATAGACGCTAGTTAGTACAAAAACACTACATATGCGCTGCAACTGTGCAAGTTCTGTCTGGGCTAATGGTCCCAGCAGCGTTACCTGTTCGGACAATCCCAAGCGGGAAATCTCAGAATTTAGCTCATCTTTTAAGTCTCCATCGCCCGCTATGAGCAGATGAACATTTGCATCGTTCAGGGCGGCAATGGAGCGGATTAGCAGTACGGGATCTTTTTGGGCGTGAAGGCGACCAGCAAATAAAATAAAGCGCGTATCCTGAGCTAAACCCATTTGCTGTGCTAAGCTTCGCCTAGCTTCTTCGCGTTCATCCTCGGTTAATGGGTAGCAAATTTCGTTATCTACTGTGTTTTTGACGTAGGAAACGCGCTCTGCTATGTCTGGGTAACGCTGCTGGTAATGTTTCACCGAATCGGTGTTGCACGACAAGATTTGGGAAAACTGACTTATAAGATAGTGTTCGACCGCAAAATATGCTGCTGGAAAACGTTGCCATAAAATAGCATTTTTCTTGTCTGTAGAATTTACCTGCTTTTGAATATCGTTGTGAATAAAAAGAGTTTTCTCACCAGCCCATTTAAGAGTTGCTAGGGTCGGTTCCAGCCTGTGAAAGTGCATAAAATCTGAACTCAAATTACGACCCAAAAGCGCAGCCGTATATTTAATAGAGGTTGGCACTAATTTTTTAAAGTTATCGTTTTCTATAAAAAACAAAGGCATAAAGCGGATTTCTCTGCCTGCCACTTGGGCGTCTCGCCATACTCCTATGGGTTGGGATGAATCGTTTTCCGTTCCTACCAGTCGGATTTCAAACTCGCTAGGAGCGTATTTGACAAAGGTGCGTATGACTGTTTGAATACCCCCGATGCTAATGCCACTGGGATTGAACTGGTAGAAGATAGTCAAAACAGGTTTACGCATAACTATAAAACCTATATATAGCTAGGTGTGCTGGTAGTTTTTTCGTAGCAACAAAGGTTAATTTAGCAGCCTGTTAGTAAATTCCCTTCAGCATTATTGCTTAGCTTACTTGAGAATCTGAGATTCTCTTCAGCGTTATTACGTAGATTACTGTAAAACACTACTCAAGTAAATTGAATTTGCCAGAGTTCACAGAGAATTCTCAAATCCCATACTTGACTTCATGGCAACTTCATAATAATGAGTTTTAATATTTTTTTTATCCAAAATATCTACTTCATATAGCACTAGGCAATAATTTCGTCCCCAAGCCGAAAAACCCTAGCCTAGCCATTCCTAGGCTCATAGGCAGCCTGCTTGTATCTTAAAATTGAACCCGTTACTACTATCAAAAGTAGGAAATTATAAAATACTCCTTAAGACAGTTGTTGGCTGACTTTGTTACTGCGTACAACCACTTAAAAAGTATATTTTTGTATAAGTTTTACTTTCTTACTTTACAATGAATTTCCCGAGGCAACGGATATAAACTGCTAATGAAGTCTGTATTTAAAAATGTAATTTGACATACCCAATACAAAAACACAATTATTTTTTCATCTTCCTGATGAAAAAATAATTGTGTTTTTGTTTATCCGCAGTAGCAGCCTGCAAAAGCGAATTTGCTTACTTTCCCTATCAGGAGAGGCTATGTACGTAAGGGCATTTAAGCAACTGTATAAGTTAGCTGCCTTCGCCGCCAAGAAAGGGGAGCCGCCCCTCTCCTGTAAAAAAGGTTTCCACTGCCCCTAGCCTAATACGGTTAGGATAAGATGATTTGCCATAAGCGTATAGAACGTTTCTACAACGGTACGCTTATGGTTCGATCTAGAAGTATGGACGAATGCCGATTTAAAAGCGATCGCTATTTTTGGGAGCCTTAGCTGTCAGCATTTTTGGCGTACTGGCATCTTCCTTGTAGTATGCCTTGGCATGGTGGAAATAACTATCAGGTTCGTTCTCCACAATCACACCATTGACTACCAAACCTAAAATCTTCTGACCTGATTGCACCAAAAATTGCTTACAAGCAGCAGCACTGACAGTATCAACCACGCCTGGCCGGACTACCAATAAAATACCATCAGTCATTTTGCCCACTGCTAGAGCATCCGCCACCAGAACGATTGGAGGCGTATCAAGGATTATAAAATCGTAGTTTTTAGAAGAATTGTCAATTAATGCAGCCATCCGCTTTGAGTCAACAAGAGCCAATGGATTAGGAGGAATCACCCCAGAAGGAAGCACATCGAGGTTATCCATCACTTCTCGCACAGCCATTCCAAACTCAGCTTGATTAACGATGACATCGCTCAGACCAATTGCATTAGTCAAGTCCCAGATGTGATGCTGCATGGGATGGTGCAGATCCGCATCTATTAATAAAACTCGTCTTCCCAGTTGAGCCATAGCCATAGCCAAGTTGGCACAAACCGTAGACTTGCCTTCCTTAGAAACAGAACTTGTCACCGCAATGACTTTCAGCTCTTGATCTGGACTGAGAAACTTCAAATTTGCCTGAAGCATTCTGTAAGCTTCACTGATAACCGAATGTGGATTATCTCTAACGGGAAGCTGCGGAACAATTCTTTCTAGCTTCTTACTGCGAAAAGTTACTTTTTTCTTCAAAGAAGGAACCATTCCCAGGACGGTATACTTAAATAACTCCCGCACCTCTTTGGCGGTTTTGATGGTTGGATCTTTCAGGTCTACAAGGAAAGCAGTGATTACATAAAGTAGACTGCCTGCGACAATTCCGGCAGCCAGGATTATTATCTTGCGAGTACCTACGGGCTTTTCTGGAACTGTAGCGGCGGCAATTAAACTAGCGTTGCCTACATTTTGATTTTCTGCAATTTGTACCTCTTGAAGATTTTTCAAGAGAATTTGATAGGTTGATTGCGCGGCTTCTACTTGTCGTTGTAAATCCCGCTGACCCTGTTGCAATCTGGGTAAAATGTTAGCCCTTTGCCTGTAGGCCGACTGAGCGCGAGATAGAAAACTGACTTGATTAGCCAAGCCTAAGCGTTGCACCTCTGCATTGACTAATTCTGCGGTTAGTTTTTGTTCAAGTTCACCAATTTGTAAATTTTCCCCGGATACTTGTTGGTTACTGCCAACAACTTGACCTACCCGTTCCTGTAGTAAAGCTTTTAATGCTGCTTGTTTACTTTCCAGATTAATTATTCTGGGGTTTTCATCCTGAAGACGGGTGCGCTCGACTGTCAACTCGCCTTCAATTTTTTGGAGTTCTATCAACACTTGCTGAACTGCGGGAGATTGACTGAGCGAGTTTAGTCTCATAGCCCGCTGTGAATTCAGACCTATCTTATTTTGGAAGGCGGCAACTCTAGCACTTGCATCTTCAAGTTCAGCCTGAGTTTGAGCTTTTTTGCTGTCTAGCTCTGCGATCGCTTTTACAGCTGAGCTTCCTTCTTCTTCTAAAGCTACAATGTTATTCTGTTCTTTGAAATTACGCAAATCTGCTTCTGCTTTACGAACATTAGCTTCAGTTTTGGGTAGCTGCTTAGTAATAAATTCGCGAGCCGCAGCTGCTTGAGCGCGGTTATTAAGTATGTTCTTCTCGCGATAAAGACTCATAACTTTGTTGACTATCTTTGCAGCTTCTTGGGGATCTTTGCTTTTAAAGGATATCTGCAAAACATCGGTCCCTTTGATACCTTTTACCGTAAGCTGTTTTAGGAAATCGATAGTTTTGAGGGGGTCTCCCTTTTTGTCTTTCAGCTTTAGGGAATTTATCGTCTCTTGTATTAGAGGTTCAGAACGGACTATCTCTGCTTCAGTATCGAGAGGGGTATTCAGAACGTTTAGCGGTTCCAACTGCCCGATTTTTGCTCCTGCCTCTGTGACTAAGGCAGAAGTCGTATTTTGCTTCTTAAACAAAAGCCTACCTTCGGCTTCATAGGTGGGCTTTTTTAAGAACGCAAATGCGGTAGCTAGTGTAACTGTAAATACAAAAACGGTGGTGGCGGGTAGCCAACGCCGTTTGAGGATAAGCCAGTATTTTTTAAAATCTATATCTTCTGTGTATTCTCTAGTTTCCATAAGAGGCTCGTGTAGGAGGGTGGTAATAAGGTTGTTATCGAGGCAGGTGTATTAGCCGCCCCCAGAAGCGAGTCTTTGGAGTGTAGACTGTTTCCTCGCTTATCAAGAGGCAGCATCTTGCAGTTCTTACTCAGCCGACAATTGTATCCTAACAAGGCTAGTGAAAGTTGGAGCAATTAAAACTGTTAATCAAGTAAACGATGAGCTTAAAGCTGTATGCAGTAGCATCCGACTGGCAGGTCTAGAGAAGATGGATTAACAAGAGCTGGCTTTTGAAATTTGTTGAGACTGACGGACAATAGCACTATGGAAAAGAGTAGAAACGCGATCGCATTCGGTCAAAGCACCCTATAAGCTTATAGTTTAGAACAGGATTGGGCGCGCGATCGCTATATAATCACCCAGAGAATTGAGTAAAAAATATTTGGGAACATATTTCTGACTTATGCGATCGCTGCACAAATGTTGATATATGTGTAGAAACAGGTCGAAAAATTATTCTTTAGCGAACGGTATTGCCACCAGCCTTAACAAATAGGACTATTCCCAGGATTCACTGCATGAATATACTCGCTTCCTGAATGAGGCCATCCCCGTTTATAAGCAGCTTCCTCTGGCTTTCCCCAACCGAGTTGCAAGACTATTTCTAAAAAATCTGACTTCTCCCACTTCCAAAGGCTTGCCCATTCGGTGCCACAAGAAATTCTGTCTACATCTGGTGCCATAATCATCCGGTGGTCTTTGCCGTTATTAACGCTCAGGTACAACTCCATCTCGGCTGTTGCTTCATGCCAAAATAACATTATTGAATTTTTAGCAGCTTTCAGCGTCTCTATATCACTCGGAAGAGCAATTAGCTGAGCATCTACTTCTGGAATTCGTAGAGTCTTGTCCTTGAGTGTTAGCTGTCGCCAGACAATGCCGGAAACGTTGTGTTCCCTCTGATAGCGATGAACTGCGGCTTTAAAGTCTTGATAAGCTGTGAATTTTTGGATGCCCTCCGGCTTGAGAAACTTGTCAATCAATGGGTTAACTCCAGAAGTCTTGGCAGCTAAATTAAGGCGCTGCCCATTGAGACAGGCGCGGCGCTCCGTAGCCAAGATTTTGATTAGCTCCTCGGTGGTGTAGACTTTTGGCATCAGAACACCATCTGGTCGCGGTTACAGATAGTTTAGCGTCGCTTGCCTTGAAATAGGTCAACAAGTCAGTATCAAATTAACGTCAGCTGGGCGGTTAAAACCGCAGCTACACAGACCGGAGGCGAAGCCTATGCGGCTTTGCTCAACCCGCGCAGGCGGAGTTCAAAAGCCTTGATATTCTGATACTCCGCGCAGACGGACGAGAGTTTGTATAGCTGCGAATTCTATTCGCCAGAGCTGAAGTTGACACTAATGCGAGCGGCCCAAAATACAATTATTTGGTTAATTCGGTATTAAACTCATTGAATGTTCGCCGCTTCAGTTCTGCTGATTCGGAACGAGGCAACAAGTCAAACACCTCCCGCAAGACATCATCTACCTTCTCATATTCGACCTTGCCCTTCTCGTTCAGCACGACCTCACCTTTCTGGTTGAGCAAGACTGTCTGAGGGACGACACCTTCATAGTAATAGCCGGGTTCGGTGGCTGTAAAGTTGGATTTTTCTGGAATAGCATCTACGTTGATGGGCATAATATCTGCCGCCCGACCATAAAAAGCTTGTAAGCGGTTAACGACAATCGCATACTGCTTGCAATCGCTGCTATCGTCTACGAAGAACACCAGCAGCGCAGGTTTTTTCCGGGCGAAAGATTCTGCCAAAGTCGCTTTCGGCGGCACCAGTGAGCCATTGCCAGCGTAGAGAGCAAAGATATTGCCGTCAAAGTAATCGTCGTTGATGCCTGCTAAGGCTGAGGGGGTTCCCAGCAGCAGCAGCAAACCAAAACAAGCAATTAGCCTCAACAAGTAGCGGTCAAAAAGATGCCGCCACGAACGGCGATAAGCTGCCAGAATACCGAATCGAAAATGTAAAAGACGAATATTCATATCAACGTTGCTGTGGAAACTATCATGGTCGCGCCGTCCGTACCATTCAACTGCGGAAACGAAAACAGGCTATTATAATTTACTGCATTCAGGGTAAAAAGATATCTTGATTAAATGCTTGTGCTATTTAAACGCATGATCTCCGCATCCAAATCTAAAGCGGAACTTATTAGGCATATAATATCTAGTCTAAACAATAATATTTTTGCATAAATTCCCCACTAAAAGGCGATAAATAATATAGCTACATAGCCAAATTATTTTGGATTTAATAATCTTCTGCCCTATGAAATTCCACCCAGCTAGAACTTTCCGACTGTTAGCATTGGTATTAACGGGTATTTTATTAGTAGCCTTACCCTTGCTGGCTAAGGATCTTCAATTGCCTTCGAGCCGCTTTGTGGAAGTGAGGCAGATTCGCGGGACAGTAACTTACCAAGGAAGACAGGCAAAAGTAGGCGATCGCTTAACAACATCTGGGCAGCAAATCGCTACGGGAGCAAACTCCAGCGCTGTTTTAGCTGTAGACACTGCGATCGCTACTATCAATGTTTCAGAAAATTCCATTCTACAAATTAAAAATCTTTCTCTGGCTGCCAAGGGCGGCAGGGTGACTGTCCTGGGGGTGCCTAAAGGGCAGGCAAGGATACAAGCACGAACCTTAAAAAACCCTAATTCGCGCTTGGAAATTAGCTCTCCATCTGGTGTTGCTGGCGTTCGCGGCACCGTGTTTGGCGTTGCGGTTGATCCCAAAGGGAAAACAGGAATTTCTACGCTTGAAGGTGCCGTAGCCACCACAGCTAAAGGGCAAACTGTGATAATAAATGGTGGTTACTCTTCTGTTGTTTTTCCTGGTTCCCCGCCAACCTCACCCCGGTTGACGAAGGATAAATTAAAATACAAATTGGAAAGTTTGTCAGCAATCGGCAACAACAAAATCCGGTTGATTTGTATAGTCGATCCGCTCAATTTGGCATTCCTTAATAACCGTCCC
This sequence comes from Trichocoleus sp. FACHB-90, assembly GCF_014695505.1. Classification (NCBI taxonomy): domain Bacteria; kingdom Bacillati; phylum Cyanobacteriota; class Cyanophyceae; order Leptolyngbyales; family Trichocoleusaceae; genus Trichocoleus; species Trichocoleus sp. FACHB-90. Next base: position 79,440 of record NZ_JACJOK010000051.1, on the reverse strand, counting down.
ATAGAGATAAATCAAAAGGGTAAAATTGATGCAATACTTCCTGCGCCAGCCAATTCTAATTTGCGGCTAGTGGTTCGTAGCCCCTTGGGGGAAGAGAAATATTATAACTTAGGTGCAAAACTTCGGGAATCAGGAGTCAATAGTCAGTAGTCCTTGGCTAATGGGTTTTGAAGAATTAGCACTTAGCAACTGGCTAATGATTAATAACTAATGACTATTAAAATTTCGGTGTTAAATTCTTTATTGCCGGGAGTTATTGCTGGTGTAATTTCCGTGACGATGTGGCAACTGGAGGGATGGAAACCGCTAGAAAATCTGGGGTACAATACACTGTTTCAAATTCGCGATAGGGGAATTTTGCTATCGCCAAAGTGGGATGAACGGGTAGCGGTAATTGCAATTGATGAAACCAGTTTACAGGAGTATGGGGGATTTCCCTGGAAACGCGATCGCTATGCACAGCTATTGCAAGCGTTATCAGCATCTCCACCAGCTGTAATTGGTTTTGATATTTTATTTGCAGAAGAAAGTCCCGAAGATACCCAATTTGCTGACGCTATGTTTGCTAAGGGAAATGTAGTTTTGGCGAGGGTTTGGGATGACAAAGGTAAACCTTTACCAATCGTACCAAATTTAGTAGAAGCTGCTGCTGCACAAGGGCATATTTTACACAAACCTGATACAGATGGTATCAGTCGTCAGGCGACGCTATTTGTCCGTGAGATTCCATCGCTAGGGGTGGCAATGCTGCAAGTTTATAATAACAATAGCGCAATACCCGTAAGCGATCGCTCCGTTGAATTTCAGCCTGTCTTAATTAATTGGGCCCAAAAAACCCAATCTTTACCAACTTATTCCTTTGTGGATGTTGTGGCTGGGAGATTTCCTAAAAATGCTTTTGCAGGTAAGTTGGTTTTAGTTGGTATCACCGCTACAGCTTCCGATCCCCTGCTGACACCTTTAAATCAAAATCCTCCGACTGCTGGAGTCTATATTCATGCAGCTGTAATCGATAATTTGCTGAATAACAGGCTGCTTTCTACTGTACCCAACTGGGGAATGGTACTGTTGTTGCTGTTGGTTGGCCCTGTTTCCAGTTGGTTATTTTCCATCCAAGGGTCAAAAGGAAGAATTGCGATCGCGTTTTTATTATTGATAGTTTGGTATGCAACTGCGCTATTATTATTCACCTTCGCTAATGTCTGGATTTCCATCGCCGCACCAATTGGGACAATGATGTTATCTGGGGTGATTTTACAATTGCGAGAACAGCAGGAAAAGCAACAGCTAATGAGCCTGTTTGAAAAATACATGGCTCCGGAAACTGCTAGTTTAATTTGGCAGCGGAAAGCTGAAATTTTTCATAAAGGTGAGTTAAAAGCTCAAGAAATGGTGGCAACCGTTTTATTTATGGATATTCGAGGTTTCACTACCATTTCAGAGAAACTAACACCCCGCGAGTTGCTAATTTGGCTAAACGAGTATTTGGATGCAATGAGCGATTGCATTATGAACAACGGCGGCGTTATAGATAAATATATTGGGGATGCAATTATGGCAGTTTTTGGTATTCCCTTTCCTCACACGAAGCCGGAAGAAATTCAGCAAGATGCTTTGAATGCGATCGCTGCTAGTTTAGCGATGCACGAACGACTGCAACAGCTTAACGAAAGCCTGCTGGCGCAAAACAAGCCGAAAATTGAATTTGGCATTGGCATTCACACTGGTCTAATTATCGCTGGTAGTGTGGGCGGTTCTCGACGTTTAAATTACTCAGTGCTGGGAGATACTGTTAATATTGCTGCCCGACTGGAAGCGATGAATAAAGATGTCAAAGAAGGCAATCCGTATCGCCTGTTAGTTACTGGCGAAACTTATGGATATGTGCGCGATCGCTATTACGCCCGACCTGTCAAAAACCTTCAATTGAGAGGTCGAGAACGAGAGACTTTGATTTGTGCAATTCTGGGTAAAAAATAAGCGATCGCGCATATATAAGCCCACAGGCTTGAGTCGTCTAGTGTTTGAAAAAAAGGTAAAAGGTATCACTCGTTGCTATACGGCTTCTCCCTTCGGACTGTTAGTTCAATAATGAAAATATTTTTATAAATAATATTGCAGCGTAGTTCTTCCTTATCAAGATAAATTATATCAGGAAAAACCAAGATAAGTCTAGGGGTTTAAAAAAGAAATTTTCATAAAAATGGGTGAAAAACACTTAAATTTAAAAGCGACGAAGAGCGATTTTTAGCCAGACTTTACCGAAGAAATCTTGCTACTACGGAATCCAAACACAGAAGCTTGTTCTAGAAAATAAGTGGATGTAGGCTCTTGTTAAGGTAAAATGCTGACGAGCCAACAACAGCTCAGTAAATAAGCAGTAAAGACGCTTGTAGAAACTTGATAAATCGCGTCTTGGTAGGAGTGTGGTGTGAGGATATCATTTTTCGATAGATTTCGGCTAGGCGTGGCGGTGGCGGTGGCGAAGACGGTGACGGCGCTGGTGCGATCGCTGCGGCTGGGGGCTGCTAGTGTATTACCTGGGGAAATTGCCCGTCGCCTGCATCCGAATCTGTTGCAGCTGCTGTCTCGTCAGGTGAAACACGGCGTTATTTTCATTGCGGGGACGAATGGGAAGACGACGACATCGCTGCTGTTGCGGACGATGCTGGAACGTCAAGGATGGCGCATTGCCCACAATGCTGCTGGTGCTAATCTGGTAAATGGATTAATGACAGCACTGTTGGCCAACACTAACTTAATCGGTCAGTTGAGCGCTGATTATGCGATTTTGGAGGTGGATGAAAATATTCTGCCCAAGGTTCTGCCTTCTATTCAACCGAAATTTATTTTATGTTTAAATCTGTTTCGGGATCAGCTGGATAGGTACGGTGAAGTTGATACGATAAGCCAACGTTGGAAAGATGCGATCGCGCAACTTCCAAAAGAAACTGTGGTAATCTTAAATGGTGATGACCCGACGTTATCTTATTTGGGTCAGCAGTTGCCGCAACGGGTTTTATCTTTTGGGCTAAGCGAACCAGAAGCCTATCTTGACGAAATTCCTCACGCGGTAGATTCTATTTATTGTCCTCGGTGCGGTCATTCTCTCGATTATCAGGGTGTCTACTTATCTCATCAAGGCGATTTTCACTGTCCCAGTTGTGGCTTTGAGAAAAGCAAGCTGGCAATTGACAGCCGAAAATGGCCTCAAATTTTAATCGGCATTTACAACAAATATAATACGCTGGCAGCTGTATTAGCAGCTCAAGAAATTGGGGTTGATGCAGATACTCTTCTAGATACAATTAAAAACTTCCACGCGGCTTTCGGACGGTCTGAGGAATTAGAAGTTGCGGGGAAAAAGGTGCGGATTTTGTTATCAAAAAATCCCGTGGCGTTGAATGAAACTATTCGCGCAGTTAATCAGCAAAGAAGTAATGGTGGTTCCTCTACAACACTGATGGTGTTGAACGATCGCACGCCCGACGGTACAGATGTATCGTGGATTTGGGATGTGGATACGGAAAAGTTGGTGGAGAAAGGGGGAACTGTGGTGGTGAGTGGCGATCGCGTCTATGATATGGCGCTGCGTATCCGCTATAGTCAAGCTGAGGGGAATGTCTGCAAGTTGATTGTAAAGGAAGATTTGCAGGATGCGATCGCTACAGCTTTAGAACACACTCCGACAGGGGAAACTTTGCACATTTTACCTACTTATTCGGCGATGTTGGAAGTGCGCGGGATTTTGACTGGGCGGCAGATTTTGTGATTTTAAAAACCGCAGTGGCGCAGAGGACGCAGAGAAAGAGAGGGAACAGAGGGAGTAGATGGAATTAACTATTGGTTGGCTTTATCCGTCGTTGATGAGTACCTATGGCGATCGCGGCAATGTGATATGCTTGCGCCAACGCGCCGAATGGCGGGGAATTCGGGTGAATGTGTTGTCTTTGGCGCAGGATACGCCGCCAGAAGAATTTCACAAGGTGGATGTGTTGGTTGGTGGCGGCGCACAAGACCGACAGCAAGAAATCGTGATGCGGGATTTGCGGGGGGCGAAGGCGGAGGCTATCCGCAAGAAGATTGAAGCTGGGACACCAGGGGTGTTTACTTGTGGATCGCCGCAGTTGTTGGGACACTACTATGAACCAGCTTTAGGTCAGCGGATTGAGGGATTGGGTTTGTTGGATATGGAAAGCAAGCATCCAGGCCCAGACGCGCGTCGCTGTATCGGTAATGTGGTTTTTGAGGTGACGGCGACGCGGTTGGCGCAGGATTTGCAAAAGATGCTGGGCGCTGCGCCAGTAATAATTGGGTTTGAAAATCACGGCGGTAGAACTTATCTGGGAAAGGTGGAACCGTTGGGACGTGTGGTTAGCGGTTACGGTAACAATGGGGAAGATGGGATGGAAGGGGCGTTTTATCGGAATGCGATCGCTACCTACTCTCACGGCCCGCTTTTACCTAAAAATCCCTTCATCGCTGATTGGTTGATTCAGACAGCATTGTTAGAGAAGTATCAAACGCCAGTCTCTTTGGAACCGCTGGATGATACTTTAGCAACCCAGGCACGAGAAGCAATGTTTAAAAAATTAACTGCAATCAAAAAATAAAATAATTGCTAATGGTTGATGGGGTTTGATTACCATTAGCAATTAGTAAGAGTAGGTTGGGACTGTGCAATAGCGAAACCCAACAAATGCTTATGTTATGTTGGTTGAGGTGCCTCAAATACAATAATTTTTAAATAATGGTTTTTGGTTACGATTAGCCATTAGTTTAATTTTATGATAGACCACGATCGCTTATTCAAAGAATTAATTTCTACCTTTTTCTGGGAATTTATCGAGTTATTCTTCCCGGAAGTCGCTGCATACTTAGAACGAGAACCCATCACCTTTTTGCCGCAGGAAATATTTACAGATGTGACATCAGGCGATCGCCGCGAAGTCGATTTAGTGGCAAAATGCCAATTTAGGGGTAAAGAGTCATGTTTTCTAATTCATGTCGAGAACCAATCTCAGTCACAAACCGATTTTAGCGAACGGATGTTTTTTTACTTCGCTCGTTTGTATGAAAAACATCGCTTACCTGTGTACCCAGTGGTAATATTTTCTTTCGATTACCCTCTGGAGGAGCAGCCAAATTTTCATCGAGTCGAGTTTCCTGACAAAGTAGTGTTAGATTTTAACCACGCCGTCATCCAGCTAAATCGACTCAACTGGCGAGATTTTTTGCAGCAACCTAACCCAGTAGCCGCTGCATTAATGTCTAAGATGCGAATCGCCCGGAAAGATAGAATTAGAGTCAAGTTAGAATGTCTGCGTTTGCTGGCGACACTGCGTTTAGATCCAGCGCGGATGCAGTTGATTTCTGGGTTTGTGGACACCTATCTGCGGCTGAATGCAGAGGAAGAAAGGCAGTTTCAAGCCGAGATTGTTAGGATTGAACCAGTCGAACGGGAGGAAGTTATGGAAATTGTCACAAGTTGGATGGAGCAAGGAATCGAGCAAGGAATCGAGCAAGGAATCGAGCAGGGAATCGAGCAAGGAATTGAGCGGGGAAAACAGGAACTTGTCCTGCGTCTGCTGACTCGTCGGTTTGGTACACTTGACCCGGAATTACAACAACAGATTTCTCAGTTACCAGTGGCACAATTGGAAAATTTGGCAGAGGCTTTACTGGATTTTTCAACTATCGATGATTTGCGTAATTGGCTGAGTAATAATTAGGCAAATGGCAAGACAGAAGAAGGCTAATTCCTAATAGTAAGAAAAAACAATTAGCAATTATTTGTTTTGCATTTTACCTATGAACTTCGTCTGGCAAGTTGCGCGATCGCATCCGCCAACTTAGATGGCTCAACAGGCTTAGGGATATGCCTCTGAAAGCCAGCTGCCATAGCAAAAGCGCGATCGCGATCGCTGGCGTAAGCCGTCAGCGCCACAGCGGGAATTTCACCCCCAGCCTGGGAGTCGCGCATCCTGATTTTACGAATTAGAGCATAACCATCCTCTTCCGGCATCCCAATGTCGCTCACCAAGACATCTGGCTGCCAATCTTCTAGCGTCTGGAAGGCTGCGATCGCTGATTCCACTGCTGTCACCTCGGCTCCCCACTCCTCCAGCCCTACCTTAATAACTTCGCGAGTGTCCGCCTCGTCATCCACAAGCAGCACCCGCAAACCTTTGAGGGAGATTGAAGATTGGGGATTGGTGATTGGGGTAGGGCGTGAGTCTTTCTGCGTCTCTAATCCCCTATTGATGAGTGGCAATATCACCGTGAAACTCGATCCTTTGCCTTCGCCGGGACTATTGGCGTGAACGGTTCCACCGTGCAATTCCACCAAGTGGCGGACAATAGCAAGACCTAAACCTAGCCCGCCGTGGGATCTTGTAATTGAACTATCGGCTTGGCGGAACCGCTCAAAAACGTAGGGTAAAAAGTCAGGGCTAATACCTTTCCCCGTGTCGCTGACTGCGATTTGAGCATAGTTGTTCGTTGGCGTTGAAACGCTGTTAGAACCTGACAACTCTTCTCTGACAACTGACAACCGAATCTCCACCTTCCCGCCTTCAGGGGTGAACTTAATCGCATTAGAGAGTAAATTCCAGATTATTTGCTGTAAGCGATCGCTATCGCCCAACACTGCACCCACCGCGGGATCGAGTACACTCTCAAGCTGAACCGATTTGGACTCAGCAGCGGGACGCACGGTATCAAGCGCCAGATTAATCATTGGTATCAGTTCAATCCGGCGAATATTCAGGCTAAACTTACCCCGAATAATTCGCGAGACATCCAGAATATCGTCAATCAGTTGCGCCTGAGATTTAGCATTGCGTTCGATAGTCTCCAAAGCCTTAGCCGTGGTTACTTCGTCAAACTTGCGAGAACGGAGCAATTTAGCCCAGCCCAGCATTGAGTTGAGCGGCGTGCGGAGTTCGTGGGAAACTGTTGCCAGGAAATCGTCCTTCATGCGGTTCGCCGCCTCTGCGTCGGCGCGTGCAGCTTGTTCGCGAAAGAGCAAATCATCCTTGATTTGGTTAGCAGCTTCCAGTTGCGCCGTGCGTTCGATGACTCGCTGTTCTAGTTCGGCGTTCATGGTACGGATTTTTTCTTCCGCCTGCTTACGGTCTGTAATGTTGCGACTTACGACTAAAGCAGATGCGATCGCGCCTTCCTTATTTAACTCTGGCACCACACGGGATTGAAAAGTGCAGAGTCCGTTTACCGTCTCAGTCTCGAATTCAATTGCTTGTTCTTCACCTGTTTCAAAGACTTTTCGCAGCGTTTTCTCCCACAATTGCGACAACTCTTCCGGCGAGCCTAGTTCCGGGGGAGACTTGCCGATAAATGCGTTTGATGGCATTCCACTGATCCGCTCCACTGCTGGATTGACGTAAACATAACGCATTTCTCTATCTAGACGCATAATCGCATCCGGCGCATTTTCCAGCAGTGCTTTGAATTCCTGCTGGCGACGATAAAGCTCCTCCTGTGCTTGCTTGCGCTCTACGATTTCATTTTCCAGCTTTCCGTTAGTTTCTAACAGTTGCCGGGTACGTTTTTGAACCCGTTGTTCTAAAGTTTCGTTAGCTTGTTTGATTTCTTGAAATTTTTCTTGGAGTGCGATCGCCATAAACTTGAAGTTGCGAACCAGAGAACTTATCTCCGCCACTTGGCTGTTGGGCCAATTAATTGCTTCTCGCTCCCAGAGCCGATTTGGCAAGTCAGTAGTCACTCCTGCCAATTGCAACAATGGGCTAACTAATCCGCGACTTAGAAAAATCGCCAGGATCAGCGCCACCATCGCAATTAATATCATGAGCGCTAGAGCAATAATATAAATGCTCTCCAGGTAATTTACTTGTTTGGCGGCGGGTATTTCCACCACCAAAGTCCAGGGAATATTGCCGCCAATGGGAATCTCTTCGACGTAAAAAGAGTTTCTCCGCTGCATTATAGGAGGTGAGTTTCCTTTAGGTGGTAGCCACTGATATATAGCGCCATTAATTTCCTTTATCTCTCCACCTCTCCTGCGGTCAAAGCGTTCCATTACCACTCGTTCCGACTGAGTGCTGGCAATAATAAAACCTCTAGTATCAACTAGAGTAACTTGCATATCCTGAGCAATAATATTGTTTTTGAGCAATTGGCTGATGTCTGGCAAATCCAGCGAACCAAAGGCAATGCCCCGAAAGCGATTTTCTCCAAGCACGGGTACGCCTAAATCAATCTGAGGAATCAACAAATCACTATTAACCTGAACTTCGCTCATTACAGGTTGCAAAGCTGTTTTTATGGCGTTAAAGATGTAATTATCGCTGACATTTACGCCAATCTTTAAAGTTTTCTCTTTATTTGTGGTTGGGGAAGCAGCAATGATGCTACCTGCCTCATTAACCAAATATATGTTGTTAAAATTTGGAGATGTTTGCTGTAGAATTTCTGTATTTTCCTGCAATCGGTCTGAAGGTGCCATATCTGACTTAGCAGCGAACTTTGCTAAAGCGCTAAGTGCATTCAGATTTTCCTCGTGCCAAAATATCAATTCAGCAGCTACCTGTTGAGAAGTTGCTGTTAGTTCAGCTTGAATTATATGGGTTCTGCTGTCAATTACGCGCTGGTTTTCCAAAACCATCAGCAGAATTGTTGGAAAAAAAACAAACGCTACCAATAAATTCAATAAAATCTGTCTCAGGGAAAGAGCCTGTTTTACTTTACGACTTTTTACCCATTTATGAATTGGCAAGCAGGTAATAATTAGGCTGGAGACTAAAGCATTAAAAATACCGTTTACAGCCTGCTTTAACATAATTAAACTGGTTGGTATGGCAGGCATATCCATGATGGTGCCATAGAATATCCATACTAAAGGCATTCCAATTAACACCCAATAAATCCCATCCAGTAGAACCATATTCTGGTTCTTGCGCCGCAACAGCAAGCCTACAAATAAAGCTTCGCCAGTAGCAATAATTGCTCCATAAGGATGATTCCAAAATAAAATTGTGTAAGATCCAGCAATGATAGCGGCTATGGTACCCCACAGGGTTCCAAACAGACGCACCACAATCAAAACGGCAATGCTACCAAATAGAAAATCTACTCCAAAAAAGAGTGGTAGGCTGAAATAATTACCTACGTAACCTGCTGTTAGCAAAATTACCAGTGGCAGGACGGATTTTTTTAAAAAGGGAAATAGTGGCATCTCCCGCAACTTATTTACTCAACATCGTTACAGTTTACAGCGCCTATTTTTCTGTGAAGCACACCAAAAGGAGGAATTACCTGCTTGTGGCATTTAACTTTACATTCTTTAAGCTATTCCTACTTTTGTTTTTGACTATTTTTTCCAAAGCGGGTTTCCTGCAAAGTAGTGCCTATCCCTTGGATAACACCGCGACCTACTAAACCAATGGCTCGCCCAATTACTTGTGTTAAAATATAGACTACGCCGCTGCCTAAAAAAGCAACGGTTGCTCGGATACGAGGCGCGATCGCATCCCGTGTTTCTAGCAGCAGCGTAACTGCTAGTTGCAAGCCTGTTAGTTGTTCTAACTCAAATGCGCGAGGCGCATAAATAGAGATTTTTCTGATGCCGATACCATTCAAAGTCAATAAAATATATCGGCTTTCAAAAATTGCCTTTGGCTCCTCAATATAAATTTCTCGACGATACTTCCAACTCAACTCATTACGAAACCGGGCTATTTCCCGTGATGAAATCAAGCGACGGGTATAAAAACCTTGTTTAATCGCTTCCACATCGGCAAAATAATTTAGAAGTGGTTGCACTACGCTGTTTGCAACTTGAATTACTAAATTCTCTAAGATAAATTCTATATGTTGCCTTGCTTCTGGTGTTCCATAGGGATAAACAGCATTCTCGATTGTAAGTGGAGTCTGAAACAGTAAATGCGTAATCATCTCCCCTAGGAAAGGAATTTTATCCAAAATAGATGATTGAACAATTAGTACGTCTCGCAGCAAAGTATTAACAATGTCTACTTCTAAATTGCCAATTGGCAGCGTGTAGTATTTGCCAAAGAAATCAGTAGTAGACTGCTGCCACAAATCTCGTAAAATAAGAGAACGCTTTTGCGCGATCGCTTCCGGCGGCACCTGAGAAGATCGCAGTTCATCTAAGACATCCTGCAATTTATCCAAAATCAGATAAAGCAATTCCCGTTTTTTCTCATCTTGGAGGATATCAATTTCCAAGGGAGCGCCAGTCAAGTTCTGCACGCCATACTGGATCTTGCTTAAAGTAGCGCTGAGTGCTGAAGGCTGAGGACTGAGTGCTGAGGACTGGGGATTCACAGGCGGGACATCTGTGCTACGGGCTGGGGCGGGAGTGAAAAAAAGATTTTCCTTGGTCTTCCTGGTCGCCTCTGGACTTCCTACCACTGGCAATAGCTGATTTACTAGCCAACGCGATGCTCGGAGTTCTCGCAGCCTTCCTGTTAAAATCAACCAGTCTAGATTGGAAAGATTAGGATTTTGGATTTCGGCTGCTACTTGAGCGATCGCTTCCTCAATTTGCCCCAGTCCAGACTGCCGCATTTGCAGCAACAATAATGAACGATTTTTCTGTGTGACACCTGAACCCCTTACAGAAGGGATATTTTGCGTCTGTACAAGTTCTGACCAATATGCTTCCCCAGAGGCTACCTGGCACAAAGCTTGTGCTATTACCGAGATGTCGGTTCCTTTGAGGCAATAGCCATCCGCACCTGTAGCTTTTGCTGCTGTAAGCTGGGCTGGTTCCTGAACCCAAGTCAGGAGAAACACTGGCAAGTTGGGATACTGCGCCTTTAATTCTCCACACAGCTGCAACGCAGGCGACCGATCCGACCCAGGGGAACCTAAACCTAGTTCTAAAACTACCAAGTCCGGGGCGTTTTCTGTCCCAGTGCAACTGAGCAGCGTCTCCAAGGCGGCTGCGCCAGAATCTGCTTGGGCGACGACTTGCAGGGCGGGAAACGGCTCCAGCGCTATCCGTAGACCAAGCCGGAAGATTGGGTCATTATCGATCAAGAGCAGTTTAAACGGGCGAGCCGCTCGTTGGGCATCCAATTGGCGATCGCTCATCAAAAACCTCCTTATTCACGCCACAATCCCCTGCTATAACAGATTACTCATTTACAGGGAGAATCGGCTAAAGTGCTAAGCGGATCGAGGCAAATCAATATAAATTTACCGGGAATACCCGAAATTAGGTTTCTGTCCTAGAATTTTCCTAATTTAAACATGATTCCTATATTTAAGGGAAATTTATCGCTATTTATTAAAAAAGTTGTTGTTTATACCTAAATTATTGAAATAATATTCAATAGTGCTTTTTCTACAACAACATCATCTAGTAAATAAATGTTGTTCAAAGCTGAGAACCTTGATGGAGTCTTGATTTCAGCTAAGAGCGGTAGCACCTAAAAAAAGCAGAGAGCGTAAATTACTTCTCCTAATGTATATCTATGGTTATATTTATTCTCAGTGTAATTTATAACTTGAGAGCCACGTTTAGATGCGATATTTCTCGTAATCTGAAATACATATAGAAAGCCGAAACCGAATTTGTTCCGTTGTATTCTCTCAAGGAGATATTCAGATTATGGCAATCAAAATTGTCAAATCAAGTCTCATGGCACTGGGTATTTTTTCTGCCATTTCTCTATCACCGCTATTATTTAACGGTGGACGTGCAAATGCTCAGACACCTTACCCGGAGATAAATCCAGGGATGATGAATGAGGCTCCAACTGATATTAATCGTAGTAATAATCAAAGACCAATGGAGTTGAATCGAAACTCAACTCCTTATGCTCAAAATCCACAAGATCCCACTGGGCGAAATGAGGGGCCAACTGCGCCTCTTGAAAGCGCTACACCCACTACATCTAGTCCGCTCACAGGTTATATTCCTAAAACAGCTCCACTGCTGAGCTATGGTAGCCGAGGAGCAACAGTTATTGAAGTTCAAAGTGTATTGACACAACAGGGACTCTATAATGGCCCGATTGATGGCATCTATGGGCCAGAGACGCAAGCCGCCGTCAAAGTCTTTCAGGAGTCAGTAAACATAACTCCTGATGGCGTAATGGGACGTGGGACTTGGGACGCTATGATCAGGAGATTGCAGCAGGGTTAAGCTGTAGAAAATATCCATCTTTGGACTGAAGATGGATATTTTCAGTTATTATCCTGGGGTTGGGAATCACTTTCAGAAAAGTCTTCTGTTTGTGAAGCCTCAGCTTCAGCAGCCTCAGCAGCCCTTCGTCTTGTCTCCCAAATCGCATTTCGTTCCGCTTCCCAGCGAGCGATCGCGCCTTGAGCTTCCCCATACAACGCCCTACCGTAACGAATCTCAGAAGCCTTATTAATCGCACCAGTCAACCGTCCCTCAGCCGCCAGAGCAACTGCCGCGTCGAGAATGGGCATATCTTCAGTAGTTTGAATTTGTGTCACCCATTCAGTCAGCGCCGCCTGTGCTTCTGGATATAAAGCGCGTCCGGGACTAATTTTTTGGGCAGCTTCAACAGCAGCTTTGAGATTTCCCTGAGTCGCCAAACCCTTTGCCAAATCCAAGATCGGCTGATCTTCCATCGTTTGAACTTTTTTAGTCCATTGAGCGATGTAGGTTTGTGCTTCTATCCGCAAAGGCTGACCCTGTTTAATTTTACTCGCCTCGGTAACAGCAGCCTTTAAACTTTCCAGCGTTCCTGGTGTCGCCAGTTGTCTAGCGCTCAACAAAGCCGTTCTGTCTTCAATCTGTTGAATTTGCTTGCGCCAATGAGCAATTAAAGTTTGGGCTTGTAAACGTCCGGGACGCTGAGGCGCGATCGCAGAAGCTTGGTTAATTGCCAGTTGGAACGCCAACGGTTGATCGAAATTGGCTATGGTTTCGGCATAGTGCATATGGACGCGATCTTGCAAATTATTAGCCCAAGTTTTGGCTGTATCTTTTGCATTCTGATAAAGGGGACTTTTTGGCGAAATCTCGCGCACACCCGCTTTCGCTTCTAAAAAGCTGAAAATATTATCTTGTTGGGCAATAACATAAGAGCGACCGAGTTTAATCCAATCTTGAGCTTCTGTATAAACTGAAGCATCAGAGGGAACCAGCTTGGCAGCCGTTAACGCGCCGTCATAATTTTCTTCCTGAAAGCGTTCGGCTGCAATTTTCAGCAGTTCCTGACTCCAGAGATTTCTATCAGCTTGCGCCTTGGGTTTGACGTAGCTTTTAGCGTCTACTTTTCCCGCCAAAGCGATCGCTTGTGCCAGATTCTCACTCGTCTTTCTATCGGCAAATTTTCGCGCCTCTTCCAACTGCTGCCAAGCGGCTTTTTCTAACGCCATCCGATCGACGTGTCGATCGATGAGTTCGTCATCCCAGTAAGGGCTATTTAACGCAGATAGATTTTGTATTAGTTGGGAAGCCTCAAACCATTTTTGCTCTTTTAAAGCAACATGGAATGCTTTACTAATTTCCTCGCCCCGCCGCCATTCCAGTTGCCATTGTTGCATCCTCTCTTTCACCTGGGGATGAAAAGGACTTGAAGAAGGAATCTTGCGAGCAATAGCGATCGCTCCGGCTAAATCTCCCTCGTCAAATTTTGCCTGGCCAAACCCTAAAATTGATTTCGACCACTCCTCCATCATTCCCCGCGCTTGAGAGTATAGCGGGTGATCCGGCGGTAAATTTTGAACAAACGTTATTGCTTCGAGCAACTTATCTAACTTACCAGTCTCGGCCGCCTCCTGAGCGCAAAACAGCCGATCCGTTTCCGGCGCTATAGGCGAGATATTTTTGCAGTTAGCCTGCGGCGGTATCGTTGCCAGCCAAAAGAACGCCCCTGCTACCGTCCCTCCCAAACCTAACAACAGAGTCAACCAAAACAGCCATAAACGTGATAAGCCGCCACGTTTTTTAGGCGGTGCCATAGAGGTTTGGATAACCTCAGCAGTAGATTCAATTTCTTGAGAATCGTCATCCGTAACGCTTGTGGCAGATGCTTTGGCATTCGGGACAACTTTGATCACCAGTTTACGCCCTTGCCCAGAGCGCAACCTATTAGCTGCTCGTACTTGAAGTTCTTGTAACTGTCTTCTCACAACCACTACCCTTGAATCCTGTCCTTATTCTGCGTTCTGCAACAAAAAGCGATGCCAACTTTATCTGGATTTCAATCGTCGCTACTGTAAAGGTCTAAGACTGATAATAAAAGTTTTGAGATTGTAGAGCCTAAGCCTTTATGCTGGAATTTAGGATTAGAGCCACAGATTTTCCCCTTGAATGCCTCTCCCCCGCTTGAAGCCATCTCTAATTTCAATTTAACGAATGTCCCTCCTGAACCCTTTTACCCACTCTCCCCCTAAAACAGGAAAAAGGCGATCCTCCCAACCTCCCAGCAATAAAATTTCCTTATCTTTCCTCCCCTGGCGAACCAGATGGAGGGCGTGGGGGGCGGCAAAAAGTTTTAAAACGAATTCTTTATTTTTGCCTTTTGCCTGTCTAGCCCCATCGGGGGCGCTTTCACTTATGCCTTCCTCCAATCTCCCGACAAAACTTCCACTCAAGCGATCGCCACAGCAGCGATCGCTGCTGCCCTATAACATAACTAAGAAGAGGCATATTGATTTATTTCCTTTGATAGAGGTGCCATGAGCCTGAGCATTCGGCATTGGCTGGCGGAGCGCCAGATTGAACTGGCGACCTTGAGGCACCCCGGCACGCAAATCGCCGGAATTGCCTTTCGGATTGCACAGGACATGGAAGTTAAGAGCCTGACACCTTTTGATATCAGCGCCTTGGCGGAAGTCCTAGAACTGCCCCTGAGAACCGCGAGTCTAGTGGCAGGAGTAGTCTCCCAGCTGAGTGTTGGGTTGCTGCACATTCTAAGTCAGAAAAAGCCCCTCAAGCGCAATGAAGGCACTTGGCTCACCTTCCAAATTGCCTATATCAATGCTTTACAAGGAATTTTAGAGCAAGAATCTTTACTTAGAAGGCCGTGGCTATCCCGTGCAGGGATACCAGCGGGATCGGAAGATTTGTATGGGCAGGTGTGGGATTCACCTCTGGCTGATGTCCATTTGCAAGCTTTTCTAAAAACCCTGCGCCCCGGACGCTTGAGCGATACTCAAGCAGAACAAGCCCTGTTGCAAATTGGCAACTCGTTTCTAGTGCAGCAGATGAACAGCACCTGCATCGCCTGGTTGATTGCCAATGGTGCCGAGGAAACAGAAGCTAAACTTATTACCCAACGCTTGGTTAATGGACTGCCTGGTTATCTGCTAGAAGCGATCGCCCAAAATGCTCTCCCACTAGCACAACTGCAAAAGTTTGTCCAGTTGGGAAGTTTAGTAACTGGCTATGATAACATCCCAGTTTCAGGAAGCAATGAGCATTCTCGGTTCTCAACAACTCTTAATTCTGAAGAACCGGAATTAAATTTCCCCCCTCAACACTTTCCTCTCAACCGACACCGGGAAAGTTATCGGGCGGCGCTACTCCAATCTCTCTCAAACCCGTTACTGGCAGAACCCTTTTCTTTAAAAGATTTATACGTGCCGCTAAAAGGCAAAGAGGTATTAGTTACAACTAAGCAGCCTTTGGGTAAGGCTGCGATTACTAATGACGCTTCGCCACCAGTTGATTTAATGGAGTGGGTGACGCTGCAACTGGAGGAGAAGAAAACTATTACCGTGATCGAAGCCGATCCGGGTATGGGCAAAACCAGTTTCTGCCAGATATTCGCAACACACGTTGCCCAGCAACTCTATCCCAAGTGGATGCCAGTGTTAATCCGCCTCAAGGATGCCACTTTGGGGAAAACTCTAGAAGAAACATTGAATTCCGCCTTCCCCTTGGGCAGATTCAAAGATGCAGATGGTTGGTTTTCAGTTCTACATCCTCCCTGCTTGTTGATTCTGGATGGCTTGGATGAACTGCCCCGCTCAGATCGCACAGGATATCATTTCGCTGCCTTCCTGAACCAGGTAACTTCATTTCAGGCGCGATCGCTCTCCTCAACCAAAGGTACTCCTCGCCACAAAATTATTCTCACCAGTCGCCGGGGAATCGGGGAATGGGGTAGGGGAAGCGAAGAAATTCCCTACTCTCTATTCCCATTGATGCGGCGAATAAGCATCCAGCCGCTAGAACAAGATGAATTTCGCCAGTGGTTCAAGAATTGGGCGAAACTACAATCAAAAGCGATCGCACAGGGATATTTTTCTTTTTTAAAACAAAGAAGTGCTTTTACTCCAACTCCAGAAAGAACCCCAGGCGGTGCTAGTTCAGTAGCTAACACCCTTGTCGGACAGCCTTTAATGCTTTATCTGATGGGTGTTTTACATCGAGATGGTTTGCTTGACGACAGCATTTTTCATCGGGCATTATCCGAGGTCAAATTTGAAATTTACGACCGGATTTATTGTTGGCTGTTAGCATACCCGGATGCTGGTAGTACCACGATACCTTTTGTAGTAAAAGAAGGTCTAGCCCATGCCTACCGCAGCACGGATGCGATCGCTAATCTCTTAGCCAACCGTCGCCCCGAAGACGTGCGCCAAGTAATGCAAGTTACAGCACTTTCGATTGTGCAAACCTGTAAAAACAAGGTGACGAAATCAGCGCTAAAGTCGAAGCACTTAGAAGACAACTTACCAATATTTTTCTTCCAAATTCCTAGTTCCCAATCTCAAATCCCCAGCATTGAGTTTTCCCATCCTAACCTGGGAGAATACCTCTGTGCAGAAGAAATTGCCCTCCAGTTGCAAGCCCTCACCGATCAATTTCAAGATACCTACGGTGAACTCAACTTTACAATCAAATCCTCGCTTGCTGTAGCCCAGCATCTCTACCAATTACTAGGTTATGGCTTGTTGTCATTTGAAATAGAACAAATGGTGGTTGAGCGGCTGCGGCGACAGCAAGAACGCAAAGAAGTACACTTTAGTTTTGGTACGCTGTTTAAACGCCTTTATCGCTTCTATCGCGCTTACTGTCGGGGTCGCTGGCTAGATGAAGGAATTGCCCATCAGGTTTATGCCCAGTTGCAAGCACTGCACAACCCCCTAAAAGTGCTGCAAATCGATGCTGCGGTTGGGGTGAATGTATTTTTGTTGCTGTGCGCGATCGCCCGCCAAAGTCGAATGCCCTTTTTGCCTTGCGGCGATCCTAACCAGCCTCTGGATTTTGACCCTGACGCCTTGCTGAGTTTCATCGGTCGGACTGCTGTCCTGTCTCCTACAGCTTTCTGGGAACGGGCGCGACACAACCTTTTGCAAGTGCAACTTACTGCTGCCTACTTAAATCATGCCTGGTTTGCAGATGCTAACTTGCAACAAGCAAATTTGTCCTGGGCTGATTTAACTGGAACAAATTTAGCAGCTGCGAACCTTCAGCAAGCGAATTTATCTTGGGCTAACTTGACAGGAGCTAACTTATCAGGAGCTAACCTATCAGGAGCTAAGCTAGAAGGGGCTGACTTGTCAGGTGCTAACCTGCTAAAAACTAATCTTACCCAAGCGAATGTTAACCATGCTTGTCTGTTTGAAGCTTTACTAGATGACCAAAACCATCACTATGCCAGGAAAAATGGAGCAATATTTTCCTTAGAGGAGTTTCAGGCATACCGTCAAAGTTTAGCTTACTTCCCATCGATGGGCAGCAATCAAACTAAAGTGGAAACAGACTCTACAGCTTTTCCGATAGAGAGTGCCGAAGGAGAACCGTTCTTGCCTGATGATCAGGAGAGCGAAGAAGATGAGACAGTAGTAGCAGACACTTATGGGCTGGAGGGATCGACTCTGCCGAAGGAAGATCCTACAGACGCAGATTACGAGTACCATGATGAGACAGCGATCGCAGAAAATCCCCTGAATCGCAACTAGGTACTCACAGGGTTGGGAATGCTTGAGCTACTGCCAAACCCAACTTTTGTTTGAGCCAGTTGTGTGAGGTGCCTCAACTATTCCCTACCAAGAGTTTAGTATTGAGTTGAAAATAATTACAAATGACTATACAGGCTGCGAGTCTGATTCCTTACCTTTGTACCCGTAGAAGTTAATACAATAGTCAGTAATCCGAACTCCTGTCTGTTGTTCAATTTCTTTAAGCACGGATTCCGGTAGTTCCACGTAAACATCTAAAATCTGATTGGTATCCAAACAGTTTACATGGCTGTGAGCATCGCTGATATTACCGTACAAGCGACCATCTGCACGCTCAATACACTCAATAATGCCTTGGGCCGATAGCGCCTCTAAATTTTGATACACAGACGTATGACCGATATCCTTGCCTTCCTGATTTAAGCGGTCATAGATTTCTCTAGCCGAAAGGTGTTCTTTGGCTTGCCAGAGCAATTCCAGAACGAAGCGGCGTTGACGGCTGACGCGCATACCCAGCGTCTGACACCGATTTAAGGCATCCTCCAAGGAGCGTATAGGTTTGACAGGTGCCGCTTCTTTTTGCATACTTTGGACTTTTACACTTTTATCTGCTAAGACAAACTCATTTCAACTTTAACCTAGTTTTTCTGTGAATGTCCACTGTTTATAAGTTGAGGGAAAGTAAAGCACCCTATACAATAGACTACTCAGGCGATTTTATTCTTAGAGCAAATTTTTTTCTATAAGCCGCGCAATCATAGCTGTTCTAGAAGTTACACCTAGTTTGCTAAAAATTCGCCGCAAATAAGTAGCGACAGTCCAATGGGTGATGCCAAGGTGGTTCCCAATGCACTTGTTAGGTAGACCCTGTGCGACCAAACGCGCGATCGCCACTTCACGCGGGCTTAAAGTAATCTGATTCCTAAAATTAGGGCTGCACCTTACCACATAATAGCGTATTCCGTCAACATCAGACTCAAATATTACCTCATTCACCGTCTGCTCAGATTTCTGAAGCACTTTCGATGGAGAAGAACCATCTACTTGCTCTACGAGGTGTTTCAGCATTTCTTGCGGAATCATTACCTATCCTCGTCTTATACTTAGTTTCTATTTAACAGTTAAAATTCGTGAATTTACGCAACTTATCGGGAATAAAGGCAAAATATGTATGTAATCTTCATAAAATTTAGGGAAAATACTAGATTGCTAACACTTTATTGCTACACTGAACCGAAAGCAGATTTCGGAGCTTGGCTGATATTGTAATAACCAAGCTGGGCGTTAATAAAAAAAAGTAACTGTTAACGCATTTCTAACAGCGGCGATAACAAAAAGCTAACAGGTGAGAGCGTAACGATGCTGTAACAATGGAGAGAGAAGCCAGCGCTAGATAGCGCTGTTGTCAGTATTTGGAATGTCTCACCCAAACATGGTTAAATGACGACGACAATCGCGCTAAATTCTAACATCATTCACGGTTTGGATCTGTCGCCAGTGCAAACGGTAATCGAAAAGCTGTTGCAAGAAGAGGCGATCGCATCTGGGGAACAGCAGCTGCTTTTTGAAATCGACTACCCTCGCGAACCGGAAGATCCACGGGAACTTTCAGAAATCCCAGAAGTGCGACTTTGGTTTCTTCGCCTGGATAGTCGCTATCCCTGGATACCGTTTCTGCTGGATTGGAAATCTGGCGAATTTGCCCGCTATGCCGCCATGCTGATACCACACCAGTTCCATCGTACAGAAGGGATTCAGTACAACCCAGAAGCCCTAGAGATTTTTGTGATGCAAAAAATCTTTGTTTTGTCCGATTGGATGCAGCAGATGGGAATACCCAGCCAATCGCGGCTGAAGTCAATGGCTAAAATGCTGGGTTACGAGTTGGATGATGCTTTTTTTGAACTGGTGCGCTAAATCAGTATGGGAGAAGCAATTGGTGGCGAGAATTTGTGGCGAAGCCATAAGGTTTTTTGCACGAATGCTTCTCCCCTAGCCACAAACGACTTCTGATAATATGAATTGCGGAAGACTCTGAGAGGGAGGGGTTCTTTTCTTGCCTACACTTGGCGTGAATATCGATCATATTGCCACTATTCGGCAGGCACGGCGGACAGTAGAACCAGATCCCGTAGCAGCTGCGGTGCTGGCGGAACTTGGGGGTGCTGATGGCATTACCGTGCATCTGCGCGAAGATCGACGGCACATCCAAGACCGGGATGTGCGATTATTGCGGCAGACAGTGCGGACTCATTTGAATTTGGAGTGCGCCCCTACGTCGGAAATGGTAGCGATCGCTCTCGACATCAAACCTGATTATGTCACCCTCGTTCCCGAAAAACGGGAAGAAGTAACGACAGAAGGCGGATTAGATGTCGCATCCTCAATCGACAGGATAGGCGAGATAGTGACAAGCTTGCAAAATGCTTTAATTCCTGTCAGCCTATTTATCGATGCCGAAAAAGCCCAAATCGAGGCAGCTGCAACGATGAAGGCAAAGTTTATCGAACTGCACACGGGTTGCTACGCTGAGGCGAAAGATGAAGCCAGTAGGGAGAAGGAATTAGCCGCCTTAGCCAAAGGATGCGAAATTGCGATCGCAGCTGGCATTCGAGTCAACGCGGGACACGGACTCACCTACTGGAACGTTTACCCCGTAGCTTGCCTTGAGGGTATGGAAGAACTCAATATAGGTCATACCATCATCAGTCGCGCAGCACTCGTAGGCATGGAACGAGCAGTGCGAGAGATGAAACAAGCAATTCGAGGGGCTGGGGGTTAGGGACTAGGGACTGGGGACTAGGAACTAGGCGCTAGGGACTAGGAACTAGGGACTAAGTAAAACTTTTTCCTCTTCCCCAATTCCCCAATCCCCAATCCCCAATCCCCAATCCCCAATCCCCCAATCCCCAATCCCCAATTCCCCAATCCCCAATTCCCCAATCCCCAATTCCCCAATCCCCAATCCCCAATCCCCCAATCCCCAATCCCCAATCCCCAATCCCCATCAATAAAAATGCAAACTTACTACTACGTTTTGGCAAGTCAACGCTTTTTACTAGAAGAAGAACCCTTTGACGAAGTGTTGAAAGAGCGCATCCGCAACTACAAGGAACAAGAAAAAGAAATTGATTTTTGGTTAGTTAAACAACCTGCATTTCTGGAGGCACCAGAAATGGCAACAATCAAAGCTAAGTGTCCCCAACCTGCCGCTGCTGTGATTTCTACAAATTCCCAATTTATTACCTGGTTAAAGCTGCGGTTAGAGTTTGTACTTGCTGGGGAATTTCAAGCACCCAACGAGTCTATTCCCGATCCGTTGGCTTCCCTTTCACCAGTATCTTGAATTGAAGGGACTGGAGGCTAAGGGCTAGGGATTAGGGACTGGGTAAGAATTCCAGCCTAATGCGATCGCTTCCTCACCAATTAGTAACAAAGAAAAAGCAAAAAGTGAATAAAAAGAGAAAAAAGCTCATCCATGAAAAAACGTTTCTTTTGCATGAAAGCCTTTTTCTTTTTACCTTGTGCCAGCTAAATCATGAAAAAAATATTTCTTTTACCTCTTGCCTTTTGCTTTTTGCCTTTAAAAATTGCATCGGCTCAATCGCCTTCTCCAACTTGCCAGCCGCCGCGACAGGGCGAGTATTTGGTGTTGGTGAACCAGACAAGCACAAGTCAAGAACAAATTCAACGCACCTTGCCCCCAAATATCAATACTTCAACGTGTAGATATTTTGAAGACATGATGACGCGCATTGGTGGTTTCAAAACCCTTGATGATGCCAATAGTTGGGCGCGATATGTTAATGAAATTGTGGGTTTGTCTGCCTTTGTTCTGCGACCGCCAGAGATACCGTTAAATCCGAACCTACCAACATATAGACCACAAGCTTTAGGTTCTGGTTATGCGGTGTTGGTAGATTACTTCAATAAACCGGAAGTAGCTACGCAGATGCGGCAAGTGTTGGGAAACAGTGTGGGCTTAGTTTCTTATGGGCAACGTCCCTACTTATTGGCAGTTTATACAAATAGCCCTCAAGAGGCGAGTTCGACATTGCAGAAACTAAGCGATCGCGGTTTTTTAACAATGCTTGTAGATAGTCGCCGAGTCACGCTACTCAAGTCAGTTGTTAGTCAGTAGTTTGTTGGCGTTGGGAAGTTGGAGAGTTAAAAGGTTTTAATAACTTTCCAATTCCCTAACAACTGACTAATAAGCAGGCCCAGCTATACAGGAGACGGCAATACCTAATGCTGAACCAACAATCACCTGAAACGGTGTATGTCCTAACAACTCCTTGAGTCGGTCTTCGTTAAATTTAGGGTGTTCTTGGAAGAGTTCGTCGATGATTTGGTTAAGAATACGAGCTTGCTTACCCGCAGCTTGACGGACACCTGCGGCATCATACATGACGATGACCGCAAAAATGGTGGCGAGAGCAAATTCAGTGCTAGCCCATCCCAGCGTTTGCCCAATTCCGGTAGCCAAGGCTGTTACTAATGCTGAATGAGCGCTAGGCATTCCACCAGTGGTTACTAAGACGCGCACATTTACCTTGCCATGTTGGACTAATTCAACGATTATCTTGGATGCTTGAGCGATTAAACAAGCCAGGGTAGCAACCACTAGCACATGGTTTTCTAGGATATGGGCAAAGTCCTGCATTGTGTTTTGCGTTGGGTAGGAAAGATTGGCATAGGAAGGATTGAGTTTACCGATGAAGGATGAAGAGAATTTGATTCATCCTTCATTTTTGTTAGTGAGTGCGAGTAGTAATAAAATCTGCGATCGCTATCAGGGGTTCGGCTTTTTTCCCAAAAGGTGCTAGTTCGTCCTTGGCAGCTTTAACCAGTTGTTTAGCTCTACTGGCAGATTCCTCAATTCCCCAAAGGCTAGGATAAGTTGCTTTTTGTGCCTGGAGGTCTTTCCCGGCAGTTTTTCCCAACTCCTCCTGAGTCGCCGTGATATCCAAAATGTCATCCACAATCTGAAACGCCAGCCCAATATTCTGAGCATAGCGAGACAATCTTTGCAAGTCCTCCGACTCGGCTCCCGCTAAAATCGCTCCACAAACCACACAAGCTTCTAAAAGCGCACCTGTTTTGTGGGTATGAATGAAATTAAGCGTTTCCTCTTGAATATCCGGCTTTCCCTCTGATTCCAAGTCAACAACTTGACCGCCAACTAAGCCAGCAGCGCCAACGGCTTTGCCTAAACGGGAAATTACCTGTAACAGCCGCTGGGCGGGTACATTATCGCTCTGGGAGGCAATAAATTCAAAGGCATAAGCTAACAATCCATCCCCTGCCAGAATAGCGATATCCTCACCATATACTTTATGGTTTGTCAGTTTTCCCCGACGATAGTCGTCATTATCCATCGCGGGTAAGTCATCGTGAATCAATGACATGGTGTGGATCATTTCCAGGGCGCAGGCAGTAGGCATCGCCATTTCTACAGTACCTCCTGCCAGTTCGCAGGTGGCAAGGCAAAGAATTGGACGCAGGCGCTTTCCTCCCGCCAAAAGCGAGTAGCGCATTGCCTCATAAATCTGCGTTGGATACGTGACAGGCAGGGAACTGTCTAGAGCGGCTTCGACAAAGCCCTGCCGCTCGCTCAGGTAAGCCGATAGGTCAAAAGCCGGGGCTTCCCCTTTTGGGGCATGAAGGTCATCCGTCGCAACCATCCCTTGATTCCTTGAGTGCTGGTATCTTTTCCGTAATTATTCTACGGGGCTTTGGGACACAAAGAGTTAAGAGTTATGAGTTGGGAGTTGGGATTCAATACTTCCAGGGATAAGACAAACCTAATGATTCCGTCTTCTGGTTGGAAAGGGGTATCCCTGAAAGTATTGAGTTGGGATTAGCTCAGCACTAAAACCGAAGCACTTTATTGCCGCTGACTGTAGCTCCAGACTGTATTTTGCAACAGCATGGCCACGGTCATCGCGCCAACACCGCCGGGAACTGGGGTGATAAACTGGGCGACTCTTTGAACAGAATCAAAGTCAACATCCCCCACCAAGCGAGATTTCCCAGCATCGTTGCTGACGCGATTGATGCCAACATCTATCACGACAGCACCGGGTTTGACCATCTCGGCGGTAATTAATCCCGGCCGTCCCACTGCTGCCACTAGAATATCAGCATTGCGGGTAATGGTTGGGAGATCCTGCGATCGCGAATGGGCGATCGTTACAGTGGCATCCGCTTCCAAGAGCATCATAGCCAAAGGCTTCCCTACTAGGATGCTGCGCCCCACCACCACAGCCTGCTTCCCCTTTACATCAATCTGGTATTCTTGCAACAGCCGCATCACCCCCGCTGGCGTACAACTGCGTAAACCCGGTTCAGAGCGCACCAGTCGTCCCAGATTTAGCGGGTGCAGTCCATCAGCGTCTTTATCTGGATTAATTTGGTGCAGTAGCCCCACAGCATCTAGATGATCCGGTAGCGGCAGCTGAACTAAAATGCCATCAACTCGGTCATCTTGATTCAGGGCTTGGATTACTTTTTCTAGTTCTGAAAAGCTGGTTTCAGTAGGGAAATGCTGCCCATAGGAGGCGATACCCACTTTGGCGCAAGCACGCTCTTTATTCTGCACATAAGCAGCACTGGCTGGATTGTCACCAACCATCAGCACTGCTAATCCCGGAGCGCGTCCCACAGTCGGCTGCATTTGCTGAATTTGCTGTTGTAGTTGCGTGTAAATTTGTTCGGCTAGAGCTTTACCATCTAGCAACTGGGCAGTTTTGGCATCCATTGAGGTTCGGTGAGAAATCTATGTAGTATTTGCGGATGAAATTGTAATACGGTTACTGCGTCCTCTACGATAGTTTCCCAGATTTCAATCTACAAGATGCGAAATGATTGAGGATGTGTGTTAAAACCATTTGGCACTTAGCATGGAAAAGACGTTACTCAAGAGCATGGAGATGATGCCATTAAAAACAAGGGTATTGCAATTAACCACGGCTACGCTGCTGTTGGGGGGATTGTTTAGCTGTGGTAAATTACCTCAGTCAGGATTCGGTATATTTAGTAACCGCGTCCCTGTCACCAAAATCGGCGATATCCAGCAAAACCAGCAGGGTGACTCAACGGTTTACCTGCAAGGTAAGGTGGGATCTCCAGCTCCAATGTTAGGAAGCGGTGCTTACGAGTTGCAAGATACTACTGGGAAAATTTGGGTTTTAAGTAGCGAAATGCTCCCGGTGGCGGGGGATGAAGTTTTAATTCAGGGTAAAGTGCAGTATCAAAGCATTCCCGTAGCTGGGAAAGATTTAGGAGAAGTTTACCTTCAGCAGCTTCAACAGCTAGAACGGACACCAGCGAAGAAAGGATCGCCTATATTACCAGAAGGGAGCTATGAACAACAATAAACCAGCCGAGGTAGCGATCGCTATCTTATATCGCCAAAACAAGTTTCTCCTGCAACTGCGCGACAACATCCCCAACATTCTCTACCCCGGACACTGGGCATTTTTTGGCGGACACATGGAACCTGGGGAAACCCCGGAAGAAGCATTAAAACGGGAATTAGTCGAAGAAATTGCCTATGTTCCGCCTAACCCGACCTTGTTTGACTACTATCCCGACGACTATGCTGTTCGCCACGTTTTTTATGCACCACTAGAGGTAGAGCTTGACCAGTTGGTGTTAGGAGAAGGTTGGGATATGGATTTATTAACACCTGAAGAAATTCGCCTGGGCGAACGTTACTCTGAAAAAGCCAACCAAGTCCGACCTTTAGGCACTCCTCACCAAAAAATTTTACTAGATTTTATCGAGAAGTTTCCAAACTTAACCTATTAGCCGGGTTTTAATATTTTGCTAATAGCTAATGCCTGTTCAACAATTAGAAATTAGCAATCCTTCAATTAGCAATGACAAAAGTTCCGAAAGTTACGATGATGCAATCACAAAACAAATTACCGCGATGGGTTGTATTAGGATTGGCATTTCCCCTCGCTGTTCTTAATGGTTGGCTATTGCTGCTAGTTTTGAACTATCTTCAACCATTAGTAAGCGTTTTAGTTGCCGCCCTGTTGCTGGCTTTTGTTTTGGACTATCCGATTCAATTTTTACAAAAACGGCAAGTAAAAAGAAACACCGCCGTTGTTGTAGTTTCCTTACTGGCTGCGGTAATTTTAGTGGGATTGGGTATAACTTTAGTGCCGCTGATTCTGCAACAGCTAAACGAACTGGCTAACATTTTACCCAGTTGGATTGATTCTGGTAGACAACAACTTCAAACTTTCCAAAATTGGGCTTTGGAACAACAATTGCCGATTAATTTAAGTGGGTTAGTTACTCAACTGACAGACCGATTATCTAGCCAACTTCAAAGCATAACAGGTAGAGTTGTTAATTTCGCTTTTGATACTATTGGCAGTGTCTTTAATGTGCTGCTCACAGTAGTATTAACTTTTTACCTGATATTAAACGGAGAGCGTCTTTGGGACGGAGTTTTCCGATGGTTTCCTCCTAGCTTTGGAGTGCAAGTGCGACAATCCCTCCGGGAAGATTTCCACAATTATTTCATCGGTCAGGTGACATTAGCAACTATAGTGGGATCGGCTTTAACGCTAGCATTTGTAGCTTTAAAAGTGCCTTTAGGACTACTTTTTGGCATTATCATTGGATTTTTTGCTCTCTTCCCTTTCGGTACTGGGATAGGTATCGCTATAGTTAGTCTTTTGGTAGCCTTACAAAACTTTTGGCTGGGGGTAGAAGTTTTAGCTGTAGCCTTTGCTATCGACCAAATAAATGCTAATTTTGTTGCTCCCCGCATTTTAGGTAATTTGACGGGTTTAAATCCGGTTTGGGTGGTTATTTCTTTGCTACTAGGCGGCAAGTTTGGAGGGCTGCTAGGCGTTTTGACGGCGGTACCTTTAGCCAGTTTTATCAAGAGTACCGCCGATAACTTGCGCGATGCAAAATTTGACAATTTAGATGCTATTGAGTCCGAATCTACATCTCTAAATACCCCTCCTGTAATAGCACCTAAAAGCTTAGCCGGGGAGTCGGGGAATTGATAGCGATCGCTACCCAATGTGATTTATTGAAGTGGCGATCGCACCAGCTTGTAGAAGCAGCAGCAGAAGCAAAAATAATCATATTTAGCATAGTTTTGGAGCAACCAATGCTTAAGCAAATTAGCTTTGAAAACTGGAAAAGTTACCGTAGTGCGGTGCTTCCAATTGACCCACTGACTGTTTTAATTGGTACTAATGCTAGTGGAAAATCTAATGCACTTGATGCCTTGGAATTTTTAACAAGAACAGTAAGAGGCAAAGAGATTCAAGCTGCTTTGTCAGGTGATGCAATGCTTCCCTCTATTCGAGGAGGCATAGAGTGGGCAGCATTTAAACCTGAAAACTACTTTAGATTGTCGGTTTTGGTTCAGGGAGAGGATGGTAAAATAGATTACCTTTACAGTATCATGGTGCGAACTGTTCAGCGTCTTCAGCTCTGGTCTGAATCTTTGATAAGCCTACATCATCATAATGAGCAAGAAAAAGCTGAGAAAATATACTTATTCCAAACGGAAGAACTATTGGCTGATAAACCGGGTATTTTTGTGCAATTTTATAGAAAACAGGGTGAAATATATAAAGATTTTAGACGCTCAAATTCAATCCTAAGCCAGTTAAATAATTTTCTTTTATTACCACAAGAAACTGTTGAGGGAGCTAGGATAGTTTCTCAAGTATTACAGAACATCTTTATTCTTAACCCTATTCCTTTTCTAATGCGGGATTACTCGCCGCTTTCTGACAGCCTTGAAAGTGATGCCTCTAATATTGCGGGTGTGCTAGCAGCATTACCTGATAAACACAAAGCTGAGGTGGAATCTACATTATCTACCTACGTGAAGCATTTACCAGAAAGAGATATTCAAAGAGTGTGGGCAGAACCAGTTGGAAGGTTTAAAACAGATGCAATGCTCTATTGTGAGGAACTATGGAAACCTGGTGAAACGACAGAAATTGATGCGAGAGGAATGTCAGATGGAACGCTAAGATTTTTGGCGATTCTCACAGCACTTCTCACACGCCCCGAAGGGAGCCAATTAGTAATCGAAGAGGTGGACAATGGACTTCATCCATCCCGTGCAGGTCTGCTTTTAAAAATGCTGAGAGAAATCGGTGCAAAGAGAAAAATTGATATATTAGTTACTACCCATAATCCAGCTTTACTCGATGCTTTAGGGCCAGAAATGGTTCCTTTTTTAGTTGTGGCGCACCGGGATACAGAAACTGGGGAAAGCAAGCTAACACTTCTGGAAGATATTGAAAATCTTCCTAAGTTAATGGCATCCGGGCCATTGGGTAAACTGGCAACAAAAGGTGCTATTGAAAGAAGCCTTTCTGGTACTAAGTAGTTTAGGTATGAGAAAGGTTCTGATAATTGACACATCGATTCTCTGCGTTTGGTTGAAAATTCCTAAAATGGAAACTTGTGGAGCGATTCCTAATCAGTGGGATTTTGAGCGTATTGATAAGCTCATAGAAGAAGAAAAGAGTAAAAGTACAACATTGGTACTTCCTCTAGCAACAATTCTGGAAACAGGTAATCACATTGCTCAAGCTGGCTCTAGACGCTATGAAACAGCCCAAGATTTAGCAAAAATTATGATAGAAGCAGCAGATGAAAAATCACCTTGGGCTGCTTTTACTGACCAGTCAGTTCTTTGGGAAGCAGAAGGATTAAAAAATTTAGCTTCGGAATGGCCCTATCTAGCAACGCAAAAGATTTCTATCGGCGATGCCACCATCAAGACAGTGGCTGAATACTATAACAAAATGGGTTTTGAAGTCGAAATTCTAACGGGTGATCAAGGTCTAAAGGCATACCAGCCAACTACGCCACCGCCAGCGCCCAGACGTAGGAGAAATCAAACTTGAGCAGGCAAGACTAAAAAATGTTTCTTGAAACAACACCGATAGTTTGGCATAACAGAAAATTAGTTGAACGGGAAAATGCTGCACCTTCAATTGCTAGCCATTCTCTGCATTTAGGTATCGGCGTTTTTGATCATGGCTTATTGGAATAGCGATCGCTATTATATTCATCGTTTAGATTCACATCTAGACCGCCTTCGCAATGGTTCCACACACTTAGGTCTGAAATTTTCGTGGTCTAATGCAGATTTTAAAGTAGGTATTTTGGCACTTTTAGAAGAAGTTCCTGCAACTAATTATTAGATCAGACCGATTGTTTAGCGTTCAGTACGGCAACTGAATTTTAACAATACAATGCCTGTGGATGTGACAATCTTGGCAGTTACAATTCCCCGCGATGTACATAAATCTTTAACTTGCCACATTTGTACATTTGAGCGTGTTTCTGGTAACGCCATCCCCCTTGCATGGAAGCTATGGGGAACTTATGTAAACAGTTACTTAGCTCGTCGCGCTACGGAAGTAGCAGGATTTAATGATGCCATTTTGCTAGACTCTGAAGGTAGAATTACGGAAGCGGCGGTAGCTAACCTCTTTCCACTACAAAAAGACCAGGTAATTATGCCTGCGCTAACATCAAATATTTTCCCCGGAATCACTCGCGCTACTCTGCTTGATATTGCACAAGAATTGGGAATCTAGGTGGTTGAACGCGATGTTCGAGTGGAGAAACTAGGGAATTTTGACGGCGCTTTCCTAGCGGCGACGGTGATGGAATGGAAACCATTGGCAAGTATTCATCCCCATTGGTATGATTCGGCAAGCCAGCCGCTATTTTGCCGTTTTTTGCCGGAATTTCGGGAGATTAGCCACTAATGACGGCGCGATGATTCGGCGGTTCGCTCAACTATGTAAACAAACTGCAAGCAACTGTAATCAACTCTTTGCGGTAAAGTCTATAAAGGTTCAAGCATATCGTCAGCGTCTCTATGAGTTACTCTGCGTCTACCCCCACCGATCCCGATCAACCTAAAATCCGTAATGCTGACACGAAAGAGGTAGATCGAAGCAAGCTGAGTAAGATGTATCAGCACTACGTGGAAATCAAGGATAAGTATCCTCATGCGCTATTGCTGTATCGGGTGGGAGATTTTTTTGAAACTTTTTTTCAGGATGCGATCGCAGTCTCAAGAGAATTAGAACTGGTACTTACCAGCAAGCAAGCGGGAGAAATTGGTAGAGTCCCGATGACTGGCGTACCGCACCATGCTTGGGAACGCTACACTACTCAACTGGTGGAAAAAGGGTACGCGGTGGTTATCTGCGATCAAGTAGAAGACTCCGCTGATACCGATCCCGGAAAGCTGGTGAAGCGGGAAGTAACGCGAGTTATTACCCCAGGTACGTTGCTGGAAGAAGGGATGCTAAATGCTCGTCGCAATAATTACCTAGCAGCGATAGTAATTGCGGGAAATCACTGGGGTTTGGCTTATGCAGATATTTCCACCGGGGAATTTGTAACTACTCAGTCGAGTCAATTGGAGCATTTAACGCAGGAATTGATGCGCTTACAGCCGTCAGAAGTGCTGATTCCTACTAATGCGCCAGATTTGGGTAGTTTACTGCGACCTGGGGAGAAATCCGAGCATTTACCGGAATATTTACCGCCGTCGTTTTGTTATGCGTTGCGATCGCAAATTCCTTTTAGTTCCGGTGAAGCTAGACATAGATTGTTGCAACGGTTTAAAGTGCGGAGTCTTGAAGGTTTGGGTTGCGAACATCTCCCCCTAGCCGTCCGCGCTGCTGGTGGTTTGCTGGAATACCTAGAAGACACGCAAAAAGAAAACCTCGTACCTCTCCAGTTTCTCCGCACCTACACCCTCACCGATTATCTGATTCTCGACCACCAAAGTCGCCGCAACCTGGAAATTACGCAAACGGTGCGGGATGGAACCTTTCACGGTTCTTTGTTGTGGGCGTTGGATAAAACTAGCACGGCGATGGGTGGACGTGCTTTGCGGCGATGGTTGCTGCAACCTCTGTTAGATATTAAAGGCATTCGGGCGCGACAAGATACGATTCAAGAATTATTTGAAAATAGCTTTCTCCGCCAAGATTTGCGGCAGCTGTTGCGGCAAATTTATGATATAGAACGCTTGACAGGACGCGCTGGTTCTGGTACAGCTAGTGCTAGAGATTTGGTGGCTTTGGCTGATTCTTTGGCAAAATTGCCGGATTTATCCGAATTGGTAGCTGATACTTCCTCTCCCTTTCTGAGAGCCTTGCAGAAGGTGCCGAAGGAATTGGAACATCTGGCAAACAGACTCAGCGCTCACTTGGTAGAATCGCCTCCTATACATATTAAGGAAGGCGGTTTGATTCGCCCCGGAGTTAATGCCCAGTTAGATGAAATGCGAAGCCTTGCGGTAGAGGATCAGCAATGGGTGGCGAATTTGGAGGTGACAGAGAAAGCGCGGACTGGGATTTCTACGCTGAAGGTGGGCTTTAATAAGACTTTTGGCTATTACATCAGTATTTCCCGCACGAAAGCTGACCAAGTTCCGGATAATTACATTCGCAAGCAAACTCTGACGAATGAGGAACGCTACATTACTCCGGAGCTGAAGGAGCGAGAGGCGCGGATTCTGACGGCGCGGGATGATTTAAATCGCCTGGAATATGAGATTTTCGCTTCTTTAAGGGAAGAGGTGGGGCAATACGCGGAACAAATTCGCACTATTTCTCGTGCTGTGGCGGCGGCTGATGTGTTGTGCGGTTTGGCTGAGGTGGCGGTTTATCAGGGTTATTGCTGTCCTAAGATGGTGGAAAGTCGGGAAATTCGGATTATTGATGGTCGTCATCCAGTGGTTGAGCAGTCTTTGCCTTCGGGGTTTTTTGTGCCAAATTCGACTGGGTTGGGGAGAAGGGGGGATACGAACCCCAGAGGCGCAGAGAACGCAGAGGAGGAAAAACCGGATTTAGTGATTTTGACGGGGCCGAATGCGAGTGGGAAAAGTTGTTATTTGCGTCAGGTGGGTTTGATTCAGTTGATGGCGCAGACTGGGAGTTTTGTGCCTGCGAAGTCGGCTATTTTGGGAATATGCGATCGCATTTTTACTCGTGTTGGTGCGGTGGACGATCTGGCGACGGGTCAATCTACTTTTATGGTAGAGATGAATGAGACGGCGAATATTCTCAATCATGCTACTGCAAAGTCTCTGGTTCTTCTGGATGAAATTGGCCGGGGAACGGCTACCTTTGACGGTCTTTCGATTGCTTGGGCGGTGGCTGAATATTTAGCAAGTGAAATTCAATCGCGGACAATTTTTGCTACTCACTATCACGAACTTAATGAGTTGGCTTCGATTTTGCCCAATGTTGCTAATTATCAGGTGACGGTGAAGGAGTTACCTGACCAAATTATCTTTTTGCATCAAGTTCAGCCGGGAGGCGCTGACAGGTCGTATGGCATTGAGGCAGGGCGTTTGGCGGGTTTGCCAGCCCCCGTGATTCAACGCGCCAAGCAGGTGATGAGCCAAATTGAAAAGCACAGCAAAATTGCGATTGGACTTCGTAAACGCGGGCAGTTTGAAGAATAAGAGAAAGTTGAATAGTAAGTGAACAATACCGTTTTTAAAAACCAGTTTTTTTATAAAGCTGGTTTTTAAAATTTTGGGACTCCGGGCATACTTAATTATAATTACCTAACTTAAGTACAAGACTCAGTATTTATAAGTAATTAATGAAGTTATAGTAAAACCAGAAAAATTGCGGAACTAGATGCCTAAGTTTTGTAGTCTAATATTGAAATACCGCTCCAAAGCCCAGAGAAAAGCTTTTTGCAAGCACATTAAAACTCAACTCAAGATAAAAGTTTTAAGTGTTTCCGGAGCCTGTAAGCATCGGGTTGCAAATTCTACCAATTAGTACCCTTTGTAATCCAGCACCAACTTAGCTTCACTTGCTATGGAACAAATTACTACCTCTGGCTCGACCGCCGGGAATATCGAGCAAAAGACTAACCAGTTTAGTTTAATTATCCAGACTTTGGTGTTGACGGGTATCTTGTCGTTGACGGCTAGGCTGACGCTCCCCACTACCAAAGTTGCTGTTTCCAAAGCTCCCCTACCTCAGCAGAGTTTATTAAAATCAGTTACTAATGCGGTTTTGCAAGACGTTTCCCAGGATTCCGGCTTGCCTGTGTCTAAGTTTCGCATTGTCACAACCAAACAACAAACTTGGTCGGATGATTGTCTGGGTGTCAATAACTTAGGCATTCTTTGCACCGAGATGCGAGTTCCAGGCTGGCAAGTAATTGTGGCAAGTGGACAAACACGCTGGGTTTACCGCACAAATGCTTCTGGATCTGTGGTGAAGCTGGCTCAGGGTGTCGATTCACTTGTTCAAAAAAGTGCAAAGTAAATAGTGTTTCTCGTTCCTAGTCAGAGACTGGGAACGAGAGTTTAATTT
Organism: Trichocoleus sp. FACHB-90; assembly: GCF_014695505.1. NCBI lineage: Bacteria > Bacillati > Cyanobacteriota > Cyanophyceae > Leptolyngbyales > Trichocoleusaceae > Trichocoleus > Trichocoleus sp. FACHB-90. The sequence continues at coordinate 46,165 of NZ_JACJOK010000051.1, read as the reverse complement.
TATGGCTTTCCACCTGCGACAATATTCGGTCTTTCTAAGTCAGAGGGAAAGATGGCTTTCAAGGCATTCTGTCTGATTTCTGGCTTTTCTGGCGCATTATTCCACAAGGTTTCATAGAAGAAGAACGACATCCCCGCAAACCCTCTCTGACGGACGGCTGCGACTTGATTTTGAACCTGTGCCAGTCCAATAGGTCTGGGTTTTACCCCGCTTAAAATGCCGATGCCAACGGGAATGTGACGCTTGGCTGCTTTGACTTCTGGACGCTCTAATTCTTCAATAAAACGACCGAGGTCATCTCGATAAACTTGGATAATCAGTTCCTCAATTAACCCCTGTCGTTCCCAGGTTTGCCAGTCTGCTAAAAAGAAATTGTAGGAGAACTCTTGAGGGTTGGGAGAGACGGAAACCAAGACGTTTTTTTTGCGGTCTTTGACGGCTTGAAATACCTGCTTTAGATAGGCGGTAATTTTGTTAGCCCGCCACTTGATCCAGGCTGGCTCTTGAGCATTCGCAGGGGGAGATTTGCCACCGTTTTCTTTTTTGTAAAGTTCGACAGTAAAGGGATCATATCCAAACTCAGCAGGAAAGCCGAAATGGTCGTCAAATTGAATGCCGTCAACATCATAGTTGCCAACAATTTCAACAACTAAATCTTGGATAAATTTCTGCACTTCTGGGCGAAAAGGATTCAACCAAACTCGATTGTGTGTCCCTTCTTTCCAAATTTGGGAACCGTCGCGGCGTTTGAGAATCCAATCTGGGTGGCGTTTGGCAAGTTCGGAGTCAGCAGGTGCCATGAAGCCAAATTCAAACCAGGGAATGACTGCCATGCCTTTTTGATGTCCCTGGTCTACAATTTCTTTGAGGATGTCTCGCCCTTTAAGTCCTGGCTCTGGATCGAGCGATCGCCCAATCTCTTTTTGGGCTACTGCACTCGGATAAAGTGTATAACCCCAGTTCCAAACTGTAGGATACAGGGTGTTAAAGTTCAACTCGTCGAGGCGTTGGATAGCGTTGGCGAGGCGCGTTTTTTCAAATAGCACATCGCTGTCTATATTAGTCAGCCACACGCCCCGGATCTCTTTTGACTGGGCTATTGGCGGTGTTCCAACTTTGGCAATGTACTGAGAAGGCACTAATCCAGCCGTTCCCGCCGCCTGACACAAGAAAGCTGCCACATCTGCACGGGTAGCTGGTTGGTTGGAATTAAGTCGCTTGACATCTGGGTAGTTGACAACGAGTTGTTTTTCTGTGGCAGCTGCGATCGCGCTTTTTGCATAATCAGGAATGGTTGCAGCATCGCTAAATGCCCCATTCAATGTGTTAGCCACAGCTGAGGAGGGCGAATATTTCAAGCCAGAGGAGAGAGAAACTAAAGCTTGCGATCGCGGGATTTTTTCACTCGGTTTGAACACCCCACCAGGATAACCGGAGAGAAACCCAGTTTTATAAGCTTTGGCGATCGCATCTTTAGCCCAATAGTTCGCGGGAACATCAGCAAATGGCACCGCATTTCTGACATCAGCTGTATTGGGGAAAGCCTTGCCAACCATCGCCGCAAACTCAGCCCTTGTCACAGGCGCACTCGGCTTAAAGCTGCCATCCGGGTATCCACTGATAATCTGCTTTTGTGCCAGCTGTTCTATACACGGTCGCGTCCATCCTTGCACATCAGAAAATTTCGCCTGTGCAAATGCGGGATGTATCATTAGCACCACACCAAAGCTAAAGGCAACCAGGAAGATTAACCAAGCCTGATGACCAAAAGCGCGGCTAAACAAAACCAACCCGTCTGCTAGGCTCGTAAAACGGCTTTTCATAGAATATTTGAACATCTATCTAAATATGGATATGCAAGAATTAGCCAAAGTGTAACGCCCTCTTCGGGAATGACTTGGATATCTCGGTATAAGTTGCTTTCTCGGCAAGTACACCAACCTTGGAAGAATTGGGAGGGGTGGTTTTGGCATCACCTATTTTGCCAGGAATGCTTTCCAGACACCGCGTTCTCATCAAGACTCTGAATGATACAGTGCAACGACACCCAGATTTCGGCAAATTTTAGCAAGATTTCAGAAATAAGCCGCAGCTTGCTTCTGTGCGTTGCCCTATGTTCTGGAGAGTTGGGAGCGATTTTTTGGTGGTACGTCAACCTTAGGCATAGCCTTCCCTCAGCCCAAAGAAGTAGCGCGTTGTGGTAGGGTAGCTGTCGCCGCCTTGACCGGTGAATTACGTAATTCCCCAGCAATTTTGTTAAGGTTTCATAAAATTTTTTTTTTCGTCGGGAAAAGCAAAGTGCCGACGTGTAGTAGCTATCAGCGTTTATTGGACGTGGAGTATCCCGGTTAAATTATTGGTATAGATGACAACATTCAAAAAGTAGAGGCGATTCCATGTTAGCTTACTGTCATCGCTGCCTTAAGTGAGCAAGATCACCCAAAAGTAAGATAGCTGTCACTGCCGAAATCACGGTGAAATTACCGACTTACCAAAAAATCACCCGATGTAAGGAAGTAAAGCAAAACCCTTTGATAGAAAAATGGTATTGAAACTCGACTTGGTGTTCCCTATGACAGACCTATACGACTCGGAAAATGTTATCTGTGACAATAAGAAATCGCTCACCCAACTTGCGAAGGCGATCGCCTTCTCTCAGGGAGACTTTTCTTTAATATTGGTTGCCTGTAACAATCTAGAGTTGCAGGAGCAAGTTGTGGAACGACTCAGAGAAATCTCAGTCGTAGAAATTCAAGAAATCGTTTTGTATCCCTCGGTAAGGACACTTTATACAACTATAGAGGCAACAATTGAGGAGAACCAGCAGCCGCAAGCCTTAATGGTCTATGGTTTAGACTCTGTGGTGGAGATAAATGAATTACTAACTGCGACGAACCACGTCCGGAATGAGTTCCGCAAACGATTTACTTTTCCTCTAGTGTTGTGGGTGAGCGACGAAATACTCTTAAAGGTGATGCGGCTAGCACCCGATTTTAAAAGCTGGGCTACTAAAATTCGATTTGAGGTTCCTAAAAGCTACTCAATAGAGAGGACAGCTATCAGCGCTTGACTGAAGGAGCCATAGCGAGTGAAATGTTTCTTTTGTTCGTTATGTTTTAGTTGCCCACAGCCTGTATTAAATCGCCGTAACACTGGCTAATGGGTGAGCAATGCTCACCCTAGTCATCCAAGTTGGGATTTTGCTCCCAGCGCAGAAGTTTTTGGGACTCCAAAATTAAATAGTTACTGGGGATTCCACATAAATTGTCGGTTCCTGCATTTTAAAATCTATTCCATACGTTATTAGTTCCTTAGAAATTTTCTCGTTTGCTAATTCTAGTAAATGCTTCCGCAGTTGAATTGAATTTTCACTCGAACCCAGGATAAAGAACGTTACTCTTGCTCTAGTTGTTTGCTTTTCAGAATTACTCGCTAACGTAATATTGGTACTACCTGGATCGATTCCAAACACAGAATTTGTACTTTCACTGATGACTTGCTCTACCAGTGCCTTTTCGCTGTCTTCCAACAACCGGAAAAAGTCAAGGTTTAGCAAAACCATCACTTTTTTACCCATTGTCACATTCTCTATTTCCAGATTTGCTAATGTGGAATTTGGCACGATATACAAGGTACTTTTAGCCGCAGTGCGAATCTTGGTGGAACGCAAACCAATTGACTCTACCCTACCAAATAACCCTCCAGGTACGTTGCCAACTGAAGGTAAACGAATATAATCTCCAGGGACAAAAGGGCGATCTAAATACAACACAATTGTACCCAAAAGCTGTTCCAAGGTTTTTTGGGCAGCAAAAGCTACTGCTAACCCCCCAATCCCCAAACTTGTCATTAAGCCAATCAAATTAAATTGCTGGCTTTGGGCAAAAGCTAAGATAGAAATGAAGCCAATTACAACATTTACTATAGCCTCAATTACTAGAATCAGTTCATCAAAATCACGCGCAAACTTGCCGAGTAAATCAATTCCATAAACTCGGATAAATTGCCGAAATAGGCGCGACAATAACCAGGCGACGCTAACAATTACAGCTAAATCTAAAAAAGGCTTGATTAACTGGTATAAAAATTTATATTCTTCCACCCATGTTAGAGAAAAAGAAATAAGAATTAACGTTCCAGCTATTTTAAACTGATTTTTTATTGGCTCAATTAGATGGTCATAAATAATTGTTACTCGCTGAGGTGAAAAGCGACGCAAGATTAATTTGGCAATGCCGGGAGTATATCTTCCCAGCAGCAGAGATAAGAGAACAAACAGCAGGAATATGACTGGCTTGGAAATATCAATCTGAAAAACCTGTTTACTGATATCGGCAAGATTAAGATTAGATAGTAATGGGTGAATCCACATAAATTGTTGGGTCTTCAATGTCGAAGGCAATATCGTAATATTTTAATTTCTCTGTAATATTTTCAGTAGCAATATCGAATAGTTGCCGCCGCAATCCCATTGATACATCGCTAGAACCCAGGATAAAGAAAGCAATCTGAGCTTGCGTTTTCGCCTCATTTGCACTATTCAATTCTCTAAAATTGACATCTGTGTTCCGGGAGTCTATCCCAAAAATATCGCTGGTACTATTCAGAATAATTTGTCGAATTAAGGCTTGTTCTTCTTTTTCGATTATCCGATGAAAGTTTAAGTATACAAGAGCCATTACTTTTTTGGCTCCGGTAAAGTTTTCAATATTTACTTGAGTCAGCGAACTATTGGGTACTATTATCAATGTTCCTTTGCCAGAGGTGCGAATTTTGGTAGAACGCAAGCCAATTGACTCAACTCTGCCAAAGATGCCATCTGGTAAGCCAATGTAATCATCGACAACAAAGGGACGATCTAAATAAATGACAATACCGCCTAATATTTGTTCCAAGGTTTTTTGGGCAGCAAAAGCAACTGCTAATCCGCCAATTCCTAAAGAAGCTACTAAACCAAAAATATTGATTTTATGAGTTTCAGAAAATATGATTGTGGTAAAAAATATTATGCTTAAGTTCGCTAGTAGTTTAACTAGAAGAAGGATTTCGCTGTTGACTTTACGTCCGCTGTTGATGGCAGCATCTAAAAGATAAACGTCGAAAATCTGCTTGAACAGCCGCGAAGCTAACCAACTGGCTGCGATCGCTAGTGATAAACTGATTGGGAGTTCTATCAAACTCGACTGAGGAAATCCTGGGATTAAGTGTATGGTAGTGTCTAGGGTAGCTAATCCAATGACACCTACCAATAAACCCTCGTAAGGCTTAACGACTTTTTGATAAGCTGCAAGAGCTTGGGGAGAAATTAACTGCATTGGCAAAAATCCAATAACATAGGTTGGTTCCCAACGATAGCGAAACCCAACAACAAGTAAACAAGTGTAAGTTGTTGGGTTTCGCTATCGTACCGCTACGCCCAAGCAAGCTACAACCATTCCCTACAAATTACTGTATTACAGCAGAATAGGAATAGACCTGATTTCAAGGCAAGATGTCACAGATGTTTGTGCAAGGGGAAACAATCGCCGCGATCGCTACCGCTGTTGTTCCGCAACAGGGTAGTGTCGGTATTGTGCGGGTATCTGGTGCAAAGGCGGTAGCGATCGCTCATACGCTCTTTTTCGCACCAGGGCGACAGCAATGGGAATCGCACCGCATCCTCTACGGTTACATCCGCCATCCCCAAACGCAACAAGTGGTAGATGAAGCGTTGTTGCTAATCATGCAAGCGCCTCGCTCTTACACCCGCGAAGACGTGGTAGAGTTCCACTGTCACGGCGGAATTATGCCCGTGCAGCAGGTATTGCAACTGTGTCTAGAGGCGGGGGCGAGATTAGCGCAACCGGGAGAATTTACCCTACGGGCGTTTTTGAATGGGCGTTTGGATTTGACTCAGGCGGAGAGTATTTCCGATTTGGTGGGAGCTAAATCGCCTCAAGCTGCACAATCTGCTTTAGCTGGTTTACAGGGGAAGTTGCAAAAGCCGATTCGCTCTGTGCGTGCCACCTGCTTAGACATTCTGGCAGAAATTGAGGCGAGGATTGACTTTGAGGAAGATTTGCCACCGCTGGATGAGAAGCACATTACAGCACAAATTGAGCAAATTTTGGCAGAGACAACGAAAATTTTGGCAACAGCTGACAAAGGGGAACTGTTACGCGCTGGGTTGAAAGTGGCGATTGTCGGGCGACCGAACGTGGGAAAATCGAGTTTGCTGAATGCCTGGAGTAAGAGCGATCGCGCTATTGTCACCGACCTCCCTGGCACCACCCGTGATGTTGTAGAATCTCAGCTAGTGGTGGGCGGGATACCAGTGCAAGTGCTGGATACTGCGGGAATTCGGGATACGCTTGATCGGGTGGAGAAGATTGGCGTTGAGCGAAGTCTTGCTTCTGCCCAAGCAGCTGATCTAGTGTTGCTTACCATTGATGCTCAACTTGGTTGGACGCAAGCTGAGCAAGAAATCTACGAACAGGTACAACATCGCCCGTTAATTTTAGTTATAAATAAAACCGATCTTGTAGAGACGAAATTTATTGCTTCTTTGCAATATCCTGACAATATTAACCGCATTATATACACATCAGCCGCCCAGAACCAAGGCATTGATGCGTTGGAAAAAGCCATTTTAGATGCCGTACACACTGGAAACCTCAAAGCAGCTGATTTGGATTTAGCGATTAATCAGCGACAAGCCGCAGCTTTAACAAAGGCTAAAATATCTTTACAGCAAGTAAAAGCAACAATTGCCGATCAACTGCCCCTGGACTTCTGGACAATTGACCTACGGGGTGCCATTCAAGCTTTAGGAGAAATCACCGGAGAGGAAGTAACAGAATCGGTTCTTGACCGAATTTTTAGCAGATTTTGTATTGGGAAATAGGGGATGGGGGCTGGGGACTGGGGACTGGGGGCTGGGGACTGGGGACTGGGGACTGGGGATTGGGGATTGGGACTGGGGGGATTTTCCCAATTAGCAATTAGCAATTAGCAATTAGCAATTAGCAATTAGCAATTAGCAATGAGCAATGAGAAACAATCTATTAGAAAAGGATACGAAGAATATAGCGTCAAAGGTTTCTACGAGCAATTTGGTGATGAGTATAGAAATCCTCAAGAGGCGGCCGTTCAAGAGGTTATGCAACTATCAGTTAATAAATGGCAGCTAGATTTACAGAAGGTATTAGATTTAGCTTGTGGCAGCGGTGAAGTTACTTTGACACTGCAAAGTTTAGGCTGCACTAACATTGATGGCATCGATCCATACACCTACAATGCTTATTTGAAACGCACTCTTCAAGAAGCTGAACCTTATACCTTTGAGGACATTGCTTCTGGAGTCCTCCATGACCGACATTATAGTTTAATCGTTTGCAGCTTTGCTTTGCATTTGTTGAGTGAGTCACGTTTACCAGTAGTGGCCTACCAGTTAAGTTTGATTTCCGACTCAATAGTTATTATTACCCCTCATAAGCGTCCTGACTTGAAACCTCAATGGGGATGGAACTTCGTGGACGAGATTATGTTTAACCGAGTGCGATCGCGTCTCTATAAGGCAATACTTTTCGGCTAAAGCAAAACCTAATCTCCCAATCCCTGTCCCATCTCTCCTTTGGAGAGATGGGACAGGGGAAAGAAGCTAAAGCGGCTCTCCGGTAAAAAAATCTTCCTTGCCTTTTCCCTCTCCTTTTAGGAGAGGGTTAGAGAGAGGTTCCCTAGGCTCGCCTTGCAGCAGTTGTTTCTCGCAGCAGTTGTTTAACCGTTCCGATTAACTCGTGCGGTTCAAAGGGCTTAGCAATGTAAGCATCTGCGCCTTGCTTCATCCCCCAGTAGCGATCAAATTCTTCTCTTTTAGTGGAACACATTACTACAGCTACATCGTGGGTTTTGGAGTCAGATTTAATCTTACGGCAAACTTCGTAACCGTTCATGCGAGGCAGAACAATGTCCAGAACCACTAAATCGGGACATTGTCTGGCAATTTGCTCTAGCGCTTCGACGCCATCACAAGCCACAGTAACACTCAACCCACTGTCTTTAAGCAGGCTAGAGATCATCTGCCTTTGCGTGATACTGTCTTCCACAACCAGAACTGTAGTCATAAATATTTACCTATTTACTGGATTAAAAAGTTAACGCGAAAAATACGGTTACTCTAAGTTGCATTGCTTTTCCTGAGCGGGAACTTACCTACTTTTGTTCATTTTCAGCTATTAGACGAAAAAGTGTTTGCGTAAATGCACCTAATTTTACAATATAGCTTTCGTTATATTTTAAGCTCTCAATCCGGAATATTACTATTAGAAAAGTCTATCTTTACTTAATCTTCAAATTAAACTACTATATGTACCTAAGCAATTCCGGAAATTTGTAAAGATCGTATAAACTAACGCGGAAGCTCCAAAGAGGGTTCAATGCCTGCCAATATCGCCACAGTCTGGGTAGAGAGTACGATCCCGAAGCGCAAAGCTTAACTAGCCGCTATATGTGGTTTGTAACCAGTGTTTTTACAGGCTGGAGATAAATCACCGCAGCCCAAGCCTCGCCCGTTCTCAATAGGGTTGCTGTTAGCATTCAATAACAGTGCGTTAGCAAAAGCCTAACGCACCGTTATAAACTTTTTTTTCTATGAGAGCCTTTTAGCTTTTATCTTTATCTTGGTTGCCCCAAGGTGGTAATGTAGAGAACCGCTTCATCAGCAGGGATGCCCAAGACTTCATTTACTTGGTTGTCAAAAAAGCCGCCGATACCGCTGACACCTAAACCGAGGTGAATGGCAGCTAAATTCAGGCGTTGTCCCAAATGACCAGCATCCATGTGTAAATAACGATAAACGCGATCGCCATATTGTCTCACAGCTGTTTTCAGATCCGCTGTGTGGAAAAGCACTGCCCCTGCATCTCTACCCAAATCTTGCCCCAGACACAAGTAATGCAACTCGCGCCGGAAGTTTTTGAATCGAATTTGTCGCAGTTCTTGAGCTTTTGGCGCGTAATAGTAGCAACCTTCCTCCAAACCTGTCACCCCAGAGACGGCGATAAACGTCTCGATTAAATTCAAATCAAAGTAGTCTGGGGAACCATCCAAACCTTGCTCTATATAATGTTCTGGTTGGTAGGTGAAATCTAGTAAAGCTTTGAGTTCATCAAAAGTCAAATCTGCACCACTGTAGGCACGAGTTGAACGCCGCTTGAGAATCGTGTTTTCTAAGTCTTGCAGGTTTTCTCCGCAATTAATCGGCGGTGTGACAGTGGAAACCTTGAGACAGAAAGGAAAGTTGTACTTGTCGTTTTTTGAATCTTGTGGTGGGGAAATATCTGGTTGTTGTTCCTCTATCTGCGTTGCTTTGTGGCAATAGTGCAGCAGTTCGCCATCGGGGATATTGGGATAGTCGGTTTGGGTAGCGGAGGGCAAAGCAGTTTGAGCCAGGGGCAAGTTTTGTTTCACATCCAGCAAGTCTGCTAGGGGAAGGATAGCGATCGCGCCTTCTTGCTCCGGATCGAGATATAGTAACTCATTAATCTCCCGATCCACAAATCCCCCAATTACGTGAGGGCGGTAATCATTCATCGTGCTGGCTAACTCAATATTGCCCAGCAAATGCCCCGTATCCAGAAAAATCCGCCGATAGGCTCGATCTTGATAGCGCCAAGCTGAGCGATAGAATATTGCTGTCGTCACCAGGCACAGTTGGGTACTTTCCAACACTGGGTGCCAGAAACAAGCTTTTTGCAAGCTTTGCCAAACCTCACTGTCCCAGAAATGAATTAGAGAATGGCTTTGCGGCTGATAGTTATACAGTCCAGGGGCAAGGAAAGGAGTCCCGCGAGAAATTAAATAAACCTCCGCCGGATACAAACCACCAGCAGAAGGTGCAGCCCTCAGATACATCGGATTTCCCAACGTCGGCACCTTGGCAGTCAAACCATAGCTGCAAAACAGCAGCCGCGATATACGCCGCCACCAGGCATTTTCATGATTCAACGCCTCTGATTTGTCTGCCAAATACGGCTTGAGGTCGTGGGATACCCCAATCTTGTATTCTTTAAAAGGTATTGGCTGACGTTCCCAATCCAGCCCCTGACTCTTGGATGCTATAGTCTGGGGGTCATATTTAGTCCGCTCATGGTAATGCTGAGCGATTGATACTTGCAGTTCTGGCATAGAATTTTCAGAACGCTTTGGCTTCGCCTTCCATCTTGCCATTCCCTGAGCCAAAAGTGTCATGCAGCTTAAATTTTGTAGATGGGCTTCTTTCCGTCCTACTGCACTAGATTGTCGCCACTTACGCAAAAACAGGCTCTTTCCTTTTCTTTCTTCCCTTCGCCGTTTATGCGCTAACGCTCATAGCGAGATGGAGAAACCTCGACTGAAGCACTATGGAAGCACTGCTGGTTAGGAAGTAGCGCACAGTTACAATAGACGATTATCATCTCTTGAATAAAACTTTTTTCTTTTTTTTCGGGGGCTTTAAACCCACAACTAAAATCCTTTTTATCTTCTCCCCTTCTGCCTTCTTTGTAAATTCTTTCAATTTGAAGAAGTTAAGTATGGTGCGGTTATTACCTAATATTTATATATAGCGTTTCTCAGTTGGGTGGACTATATCGCAATTCTGACTTTCAGGCAACCAAGGTTAGGGACATGGCATTACCCATTGGTGTCAACTTAAGCCCTGGCGAATGGAATTCGCGGCTACAAAAACCAAGTCCGCCTGCGCGGACTAACGGATCAAGATTCTTATAACCCGCGCAGGCGGGTTTTGTTTGTATAGCTGCGGTTTCAACCGCCAAGTTAACGTTAAGTTGACACCAATGGGCATTGCCATGTCCCTACAGATTTATCGCACCCAACCCTTGAATTGCTATAGCAGTCATAAATAATTCCTGAAGGTAAGATACCCGACTTCTTTGAGAAGTCGGGTATCTAAAAGACTGGTATCTAATAACTCAAATAGGATTGCTATATACTATTCAAAAAAAATAGTTTAAGCAAGTTAACTGGCTTTGGGTGGTTGAGAGTGACGAGGTGTGGGCGGAGTTTGCTGTTTTTTCAAGCGGTTATAACCAAGGGTAGCAGCAACTAAAAGAAATACAAATGGGCTGAAAACAGCTAACCAAATACTTAAACGAATTAAACCAACTGCGAGTTCGCCTAGCGAGTGAGTCGCCTGATTCCAAGTTTCTTTAACTTGGGAATTTAAAGGTATTTCTGGGGGAGTAGTAGCAATATTTTCCTCTAAAGTTAGGGTAATTGTAGAATAAGCAACACGACTGCGAAGATTTTTGAGCTGAGCATCAATCTGCTCAATGTTTTGCCGCACCTTGCTGAGTTGGTCGGCAACTTTCAGAACGTCCCCAACTGAGCCAGAACGCTCCATAATCTTGAGTAAAGTGCTTTCTTGTTTCCGCAAGTTTCGCAATCTTGCTTCGTTATCCACAAGTTGATCGGTGACATCTTCAGCAGTTAGAGTGCGACGTTGTACAGTTCCCAAGTTTGCTAGAGTGTCGAGAGTAGTTTCCAGTTGATTTTGAGGAATCCGAATTTGCATAGATGCGGTGTGGCGATTAGCATCTTTCGGCTTGTGATCCTGAAAGCCTAATAAATCTCCCTGCTGTTGTTGAACAATTTTTGTAACTTCTTGAATAGTTTTTTCAATCGAATTTACACTAACTGCTATTTCAGCATTTTTAATTAACTGCGATCGCACTCTCGGCACCTGAGCCGTGGCTACAGATTGTGCTGTACTATTGTTGTTAGCTAGTGCTTCTGACGCGGGAGCAGGCATTGCCTGGGGACTTGGAAGTGCGCGATCGCTTAGCATCATTGGAATTGGAACTTGAGCCGTATTAATATCAGAAGCACAGCTGCTTAAAACGATGCCTCCCAGGAATGCACTTAAAAGTAAAGAAGGTTTAAGCGTCGAACTCATAACATAACCCAAATCAATTAACGCCAGTATGGCTCACTCCAAACCGGGACGCTAAAACGTTGCAGTTTATGCAACAAACGCGATCGCTTATCTCTTCCCTATCTTGCCTTGAGTGGTTCATTCTCTCCACATCATCTGATAAAATCAAGAGTTTGCACTACTTGCGACGCATACGCTCAGGAGACACCCCTATGGCTCGGATGTATTACGACACCGACGCAAATTTAGACTTATTAAACGGAAAAACAGTTGCTATTATCGGCTACGGTTCCCAAGGACACGCCCACGCTCTCAATCTCAAAGATAGTGGTGTGAACGTCATTGTTGGACTGTATCCTGGTAGTAAATCTGCCGAAAAAGCCAAGGAAGCTGGTTTAGCTGTCCACAGTGTAGCTGATGCAGCCAAAGCAGCAGACTTTATTATGATTTTGCTGCCAGATGAAGTGCAAAAAACGGTTTACACCAACGAAATTCAGCCTAATTTGAGTGAAGGGAAAGTAATAGCTTTTGCTCACGGCTTCAATATTCATTTTGGTCAAGTTGTCCCCCCTGCTAATGTAGATGTGGTGATGGTGGCACCAAAAGGCCCTGGACATTTGGTGCGGCGGACTTACGAACAAGGGGAAGGCGTTCCCTGTTTGTTTGCGGTGTATCAGGATGCCTCTGGACAAGCACGCGATCGCGCAATGGCTTACGCTAAAGGTATCGGTGGCACTCGTGCTGGTGTCTTAGAGACAAGCTTCCGGGAAGAAACTGAAACTGATTTATTCGGCGAACAAGTCGTACTGTGTGGCGGTTTGAGTGCTTTAATTAAAGCAGGCTTTGAAACTCTCGTCAACGCTGGTTATCAGCCGGAATTAGCTTATTTTGAATGTCTCCACGAAGTCAAACTAATTGTTGACTTGGTTGTAGAAGGTGGTTTGGCAAAAATGCGCGACAGCATCTCCAATACTGCTGAGTATGGCGATTATACACGCGGCCCTCGGATTGTGAATGACGAAACTCGCGCTGAGATGCGGAAAATTCTTCAAGAAATCCAATCGGGGCAATTTGCACGGGAATTCGTGTTAGAAAACCAATCTGGAAAGCCTGGATTTACAGCGATGCGCCGTCAGGAATCTGAACATCCCATTGAGGAAGTTGGTAAGGATTTACGGGCAATGTTTAGCTGGTTGAAGAAGGTTTAAAGAAATAGCTAATGGCTAATTGCTAATGGCGATGAACATTTAACCATTAGCAATTAGTCAATGACTACTTTCCTCCTTTTTCCTCTTGTTCAATGGCTTTTTCGGTGCGTTCATAAGGATTTCTGGGTTTCTTAGTGGGGAATATTCCCAGTAAAGAATTATTTAAGCTGGTGCGAGTGTTGTAACTGGCTGTGCTTAAGGGTTTGGGAAGAAATTTATCGCCAAAACCAACGAAGACCAAGGCTAAAATAATGACAAATATCCCTGTCGTTTTTTTATCCATTACCGTATGAAAATTTGGCTAAGGTTTCTTCTCTTATTGTTCCCTCAAACTACACAAAAGTTAAACGGTACAAAGGTTGAATTTTACTTTTTATTTCTAATTGGTTGCTTTTTACCAATTTTTGTGAATTTATGTCTGATAACGCCTCCAGTTTTGGCTCAAACCCAAGATAATATTGAGTTCAATGCCGATAAATTGCTAGGGCTAGGAATTCGACAGCATCAGACTGGGCAATTTGAAGAGTCGTTAAAGTCTTTGCAGGAGGCGCTGAGGCTGTATCAGGAGATTGGTTCGCGTACAGGAGAAACCAACACTCTGTTGAGTCTAGGCGAAACTTACTTTACTGTAGGGCAATATCTGCGAGCGATCGCATTCTATCAGCAGACGTTGGAAATTGTGCGGAGTGTTGGCGATCAAGCAACTGAAGCTAAGACTTTAGATAATCTTGGTACTGCTTACTTTTATTTGGGAGATGAAAAGCAAGCTAAGGAATTTCGCACCGCCGCAGAAACTCTGAGAAAGGAAATTGGCAATCCCAAAAGAGAAGCAGCTTTCTTAGGCAATGTGGGGATAACTTCCGAGTCTGAAGGAGAATATCAAGATGCGATCGCATTGTACCAAGAACAGTTAGCAGCTGCTAGAGAAAGCGGCAATATAGAAGCCGTAGGTGATGCCTTAAACAACCTGGCAGCAGCTTACCGAACTTTGGGGCAATATCCGCAGGCTATAGAATTTTACCAGCAGCAGTTAGTAATTGCCAGGAAGGCTAAAGATGCGGCACAAGAAGCGTATTTTCTGAATAATATTGCGGAGTCTTACGAGTTGCTGGGACAATATCCGCAGGCGATAGAAGTGAGAAGAGAACAACTAGCGATCGCATCCAAAAGTGGCGACCCAGCAAAGGAACTTCTCGCCTTAAATAATTTAGCAAAATCTTATCAGAATGCGGGGCAATTTGAGAGCGCGATCGCGCTATATCAGCAGCCCCTGGAAAAGGCAATAAAAGCAGGCGATCGCTTGGCAGAAGGGAAAGCGCTGAATAATCTGGGATTTGCTTTACTTAAATCAGGTAAACCAGAAGAAGCGAAAACAACTCTGGATAATGCTATTAAAGCATGGGAGGCAATTCGCGCCAAATTAGGCAGCGGCAATAATTATATAGACGCGCAAACTGCTACTTACCAGCGACTACAACAAGTTTTGATTGCTCAAAATCAACCTGTTGCGGCTTTGGAAATGGCAGAACAAGGACGCATCAGGACAATTGTAGATTTACTGCGATTGCGGTTAGATAGTGAACCAGTAGGGAATAATTTAAAACCAGCGCCGAAAAAGCTTGTTTACCCAACAATTGCCGACATTCAGAAAATAGCTAAACAGGAAAAAGCTACATTTGTTGAATATTCAATTGTTCCGGATGAAGGCGTGTATGCTTGGGTGATTCAGCCTACAGGAGAAGTTACATTTCGCCGGATTGAAATCAGCGCTAAAAATACAATTTATCCAATTACTTCTGTAGAGGATGTTATTGCTAGTATTCCGGAATCTCTAGGACTGAAAGGGAAGAAAGCAGAAAATTCGGCTAAACTACCTTCTTCACAGAAACCTAACTCAGAAGGGAAATCAGCACTTGAGCCAAAACCGTTATTGCAACTGCATCAGTTGTTAATTAAACCGATTGCTGACCTTTTACCAAAAGATCCCACCGCCCGCGTTATCTTTATTCCGCAAAAAGAAATGTTCCCGATTCCGTTTGCGGCTTTGGTGGATATCTATGGCAATTACTTAATCCAAAAACACACCATTCTGACTTCCCCATCAATTCAGCTATTAGCTTTAACTCGCCAACAACGCGGAAAAACTGCCGGAGGAAACCGCCTAGTAGTTGGCAATCCTGTAATGCCCCGAATTGCACCCGCACCCGGAGAGACACCGAAAGCGTTACCGCCGCTTTTGAGTGCGGAACAGGAAGCCATAGAAATTGCTAAACAGTTCAATACTAAAGACCTGTTTATTGGCAATAAGGCAACCAAGGCAGCTGTGTTAGAAAAGATGCGGAAAGCCAAGAGTGTGCATTTGGCAACTTACGGGATACTAGATGATTTTAAACGACAGGGCATTCCCGGCGCGATCGCGCTTGCTCCCTTTGGTTCAGATAGCGGCTTACTCACCACTGCGGAAATTCTGGAATTGTACGCCCAACCAAAAGGACAACGTCTGCGTCCGGAATTAGTCGTCCTCAGCGTAGCCGAAACTGGCAAGGGCAGAACTAACGGTGATGGAATTCTTGGTTTATCCGCTTCCTTGATGACAGTTGGCGTTCCCACTTTAATTATGCCCATGTGGTCAGCACCTGATGCTCCCACGAATGCTTTGATGAGTGAGTTTTACAAGCAACTGAAGCAGAAAAACGATAAAGCGGAAGCCTTAAGAAATGCGATGCTGAAAATCAAGCAGCAATATCCTAATCCTAAAGACTGGGCAGCATTTACCTTAATTGGCGAACCAAAATAACAACTCGTTCCCAGAGACTGGGAACGAGTATAGTGTTTCTCAGTTGGGTGGAATATATCGCGTTCCTGAGGTTCGCGCCCCCTTGGTAGGGACATGGCATTACCATCGGTGTCAATTTAAGCCCCGGCGAATGAATTCGCGGCTATAAAAACCAAGTCCGCCTGCGCGGACTAACGGAAAATAAAGACTTTTGAAACCCGCGCAGGCGGGTTTTGTTTGTGTAGCTGCGGTTTCAACCGCCAAGCTAACGTTAAGTTGACACCAATGGGCATTACCATGTCCCTACAGATGTATCGCACCTAACCCTTGAATTGCTATATATCGCTATGCTTGCTTATCCTTCAGCTGAAAAGTTTTCCGGAACACCCACTGCATGAAGCCGGGAAACATATTATAAGAAACCTTCGATAGGTTCGCAGAACCAACTAACACCTCAGAATGCTGATGCTTCACCGCATCCCAGATAGCATCTGCCACATCCTCCGGTTTCTCCACCACAGGAACCTTCAGCACCTGATCTACCTGATCGCGACGGGCTTGGAAATCTTCGGCATTCTTGCCTCGAAAGATTGCCCGTTCCATAAAATCACTCTTGATTATATTTGGATAAATTCCACCAACATGAATGCCTTTTGGTGCTAGTTCCGCGTGCAGCGATCGCGTTAAACCAGTGACGGCAAACTTGCTAGTAGAATAAGGCACTAAGTAAGCAATGGGTACTTGCCCCCCAATAGAACTCACATTAACTATCGTGCCTCTCTTGCGCTCCAGAAAATGGGGCAACAAGGCGTGAATTGTGTGAATATACCCCCAAAGGTTGAGGTCTATTGCTTGGTGCCAATCATCTAGGGAAAATTCTTCAACTGGCCCAGATATGTAAAGGCCGGCATTGTTAATCAGCACGTCGATAGTACCAAAATGCTCCAGCGCCTTCTGAACGAGGGCTTCTACCTGTTTGGGATCTCTGACATCGGTGGGAATAGTTAGCGCTTGATGACCATGCGATCGCACTTCTTGGGCTGCGGCTTCTAAGCGGTCTGTGGTACGCGCCGCCATTATAATGTCATACCCTTTACTAGCAAATAATATAGATGTTGCTTTGCCGATGCCTTGAGAAGCACCTGTGATCAGTACCGTGGGAGCCATAGGTTTGTTAAAAAATTGTTGCTTTTTACTTAAGTTTGTGCAACTCAAGCGACGATACCCTCTAGCTTTCGTCAGAGTTTCTGATAGTTGTATTTGCGATCGCTATCTAGCTTCATAACCCTTTTGTACTTTTGTCTTAGATTGCTCTGTTCCATCAACCCATTCATCATCCTTGAGAATTAAGTGCAGTTTGGAACTACAGGCAGAGAGCAGTGACTGAGTAGACAGCTACTATGAAACCATAAGAACTTTATTAAGGAATGTAAACGATGGAAACTCGCACTACTCAACCTACTGCTCAAGCTTTCAATGGCAAAGACCGCAATGCGTTCCTGTTTGGCTGGAACCCTCAAGCTGAACTGTGGAACGGTCGCTTAGCAATGATCGGTTTCTTGGCTTACCTACTTTGGGATTTGGCAGGCTATAGCGTGGTTCGTGACGTGCTGCACCTGCTTCCTCATGTCGCCCGCTAACGATTAAACTAGCCTTACACTCAGCCTGGCGGTTGCAGGTAAATATCTAAGCTGTCAGCCTGAGTGTAAGCTCCCACGCCTTACACCCTACTACCTAAGAGATACTGGGCTGATACCTATCTCCACCGTATCGCCCTGACCAAAATTGCTTTACAATAGTTAAGATAGCTTTACGGTACTTAATACCCGGCTAGTGGTGTCTAATAGAAGGCATTAAGTATTAATTAACTTTTCTCATCGGAAAGATTAGTAAAGCAGAACATTTTTTTTAACGATTAGTAGTCTGCAACCCCTATTTATCGAGGGTGAACGGACATCGGTATAATCTTGTAAATCGCTCAACAAAAAAGCTCGAAAACTAACAAATGTATGCTCCAACTCGAACACCCACCACTGCAAGCAACGCAAATTAAGCGAATAGAGCGAAGTGAAGATACATATCTGGGGCTTGCAATTGCTTTTGCAATTATTGGAATCTGGGCAAGCAGCCTAATTTTCTTATTTTCCCTGGATCTTTCCCAAGTTCCTGTCCTATGGAAAATAGTAGCATTAGTTTGGCAGACATTTCTGTATACAGGATTGTTTATTACCGCTCATGATGCAATGCACGGTGTGGTAGTTCCGCAAAACCTTAAAATCAATAACTTTATAGGTTCCTTAGTTTTAACTCTTTATGGACTCTTTTCTTTTGATGAGTTAAGAAAAAAGCATTGGGAACATCACCACCATCCAGCCAGTGTACTAGATCCAGATTTTCACAACACTAAGCACAAAAACTTTTTTGCCTGGTATCTTTATTTTATGATGGGGTACTGGAGCTGGAAACGGCTTATAGGGTTAATGGTGGTATTTAACCTGATTAGTTTCACCTTTCATATATCAGAAGCCAATTTAACTTTATTTTGGGTGATTCCTTCGATTTTGAGTTCGGTGCAGTTATTCTTTTTTGGCACCTATTTACCACACCAAGAGCCAGAGGGTGGTTATACTAATAACCATCGCGCAAAAACGAATGCGCTCCCGATTTTCTGGTCTTTTATCACTTGCTATCACTTTGGCTACCACGAGGAACATCACGAAGCTCCTCATGTTCCTTGGTGGAAGTTGCCAGAGGTTTATAAGATGAATCGGAAGATTGCTTGATGAGGAATGAACCGCTAGGCGGTTCATTCCTCATTTTTTAAGTGGTGGTAATGGTGCAGTTAGTGGAGCGGTTTCTTTCATTTTTTCTTCTAACTTTTGCATCGCCAAAGTTTTGTTGTCCAAAGCTAGGGAATTTTTGGGGTCAAGTTTCAAGGCTTCTTCAAAAGCAGCGATCGCTTCTTCTAGTCGATCCAAGTTCAACAGGGCGACACCTTGACCTGCCAAACTATTAGCATCGGTGGGAGTGATGCGGATAGCTTGGGCGTAAGCAGTAAGTGCCTCTTTATAACGTTTCAAGCCTACCAGCACTACACCACGGTTGTACCAAGCTTGAGATAATTCCGGATTGAGGTTAATAGCGCGATCGCTACTTGCAAGGGCTTCGGAATATCTTCCCAAAGTCCACAGCACTACAGTTCGGTTCGCCCAAATATCAGCCAGAAGTTTACTAGCAAAGTTAGGATCGGCACTCTTGATGGCTTTGTCGTAAGCGGCGAGTGCTTCGGGATACTTTTTCACCGTCCTTAGTATCCTGCCTTTGTTGAACCAAGCCTGAGCATAGTTAGGATTGATAGTAGTGGAGCGATCGCTAGAAACAATGGCTTCCGAGTATCTTCCCAAAAACCATAGGGTGACACTGCGGTTGTTCCAAGCTTCCGCATAGTCAGGGTTAAGGCCGATCGCCCGATCGTGGGAGGCCAAAGCTTCTTCGTAGTTACCTTGTCCTGCTAAGGCGTTCCCCCGCTGATCCCAAGCAAATGCGGGACTCGTCTCACCCCATTTGCCATCACCTTGCAGGGCTTTCTCACAGGGTTCCTGGGCTTCTTTAAATTGCCCCAATTTGTTGAAGGCGGCGCATTGGTTGGCTAAGGCTTGAGAATAATTCGGACTAATTTTAACTGCAAATTGCTGCGATGCTAGTGCGAGTGCTGGTTTACCTACTACAGACAGCAAAACTCCATGTTCAGTCCAAGCGGTTGCATCGGTAGGACTAATAGCCAGCGCTTGATCGTAAGAGGCGATCGCTTCTTGGTACTGTCCCAACTTCTTGAGCGCTACACCTTTGTTGTACCATGCCAGCGCTGGTGTGGCAGTTCCCCAGTCGCCGTCACTTTTTAGCGCCAGATCGCAAGCTGCGATCGCTTCGGTGTATTTGCTGGCTTGCGATAATGCGGCGCACCGATCGACCAAAGCTAGAGAATAATCTGGTTTAATTTCTAAGGCACTTTCATAAGAGGCGATCGCTTCTGCGTACTGTCCTAACTTTGTTTGCGCCAGCCCTTTGTTATACCACGCTATTAGGGGTGTACCGTTGTTTCCCCAATTTCCATCGGAGATCAGCGCCTTATCGCAAGATGCGATCGCGTCCTCGTACTTCCCTAAGTTGACTAAGGCGATACACCGATCCGCCAAAGCCAGAGAATAGTCAGGTTTGATACCCAGCGCCTTGTCCGCTGAAACCAGCGCTTCCGTGTACTTTGCCTGTCCTAGTAGTCCCTCAATCCGGTCAGTCCAGGTTTTTGCCTGGTTGGGGTTGAGCGCGATCGCCTGATCGCACGCCGCCACCGCTTCTGCATATTTTTTTTCGTCTGCTAATAAGTCGCACAGACTCCCCCAATAATTAAAGTCCTTTAACTGTTCCTGAGCCAGCAGACTTTTGGGGTAATAAAAATTAACAATTGAATAAGAAATTAACAATAAAAAGCTGAAAGGAAGAACTTTTTGCTTTGCCTTTTGCGTGTCTTGTCCCCATCTCAGAAACGAAGCTAAACCTAAATTTAGGGCGTTTTTACCTTTTGCCTTCTTCAACTTGCCGTCTTCTGCCATAACTATTGAAGATAATTATAATAGCACAACTGCGGAGATTCATATTATTGCCAAATTTAACAGTTGGCATTTATGTAAAGGAAAATTAACTAACACGCCACTCAACGCATTTACAAGAATATGTAATAAATATCCGGAATAAGGCGCGCACAATCTGAATTACCATCGTGATTGCCATCTTTTTATTTTCTTAAATTATGAAACTTGGTTTTTGGTGCAGGCTTGCTGTAAAGTTAGAGCTTAGATTTATCATAGCTTTAATATTAATCACGCCGCTGCTATCAATATATGCTGCTTACGCGCAAGTTCCCGCCTCTGGAACCTTCCGGGCTACTCGCACTTGTGAAGCAACACGGGGAATTAATGGCACCAATCCGGGAAATATTCGAGTTAACAATGGTCAGAGTTACGAAGCAGTAGGCTTCAACTCTAGGCAACGAAAGTTTATATTTATTAAAGTACCTGGTGCAACCCCAGGACTTCGCTGGGTGAGTGTTGATTGTGGCACTTTTTCTGAAGGTGTAAGTGGGACTCCAACTAATTCTCCTACCGTAAAGCAGCCATCAACAGCTATACAACCGTTTTTTGATAATCTTAATAACGTGGAGACTTATCGCTTTCCACGCAATCAAAAAGCAGATATTACACCACCAGCACCCAAACTGAGCAATTTCGATCAAGCTGTGCTGAAAACCTGCGGGCCGATTGGCAGCAAGGTGACGGCAAGTGCTTTCAAAAAATTGATGTCAGATAATCGAAACGTACTGCGGGAAATTCAACAGTCAGTAGGTGGGCAACTGCGTCCAGCTAGAAGTACAGAAGCAGAATTTCTAGACGATTTAACGGCTGCTTGGAATGACAGAGGAGGGTTTGAACATATCTTTTGCGGGGAGTTAGAAGGCCCTACTAAAATTGGCGGGCTGCATTTTTTTGGCAGATATTTGCAGATGCAAGAAGATAAAATTGGGGGAAGGTTATCTGATAATTTGCAGAATGAAGAAGTAGTTCCTGGTGTAATTTATACACTGGGTGTACTCATCAACAAAGATGGGCAAATTTGGAAAGATAACATCAAAGGCTATTCTCTTGTGAGTGATGCCAAAGAAATGCTTTTGGATGCAACTAAAGCATTAAAGATGCAGGGAAATGCTCAAGGAGCTTGCATTTTGACAGTGCAAGATAATGAGACGAAAAAATCTTATAAAGCTGTATTTGTCAAGAGCAGAGATACGATTGTTACTCTATATCCTGATGCTACTCCTAGCGGGAAAGCTTGCAAAATTTAATTGCTAGAACCCCACCCCCTGCCTCGTCAACGAGCAGGGGGCTAAGGGTTAGAAATCCAAGTAGGTTGTCTTTTTGCCTTTTGTCTGACAACCCTTTTTTAAAGTGCAAAATCAGGGCGGCAATCGCTCCAAAGTTTAGCGGCTTCTAACTGGGAAGCTAAAGAGATGAGAGTAGCTTCAGCAGCAGGTCGTCCCACCAATTGTACGCCTACAGGCAAACCGATATCGTCAAAACCTGTAGGGAGTGCGATCGCGGGTTGTCCAGTAGCATTGAACGGCGGACAGGGAGCCACCCACTGAATAATTCTTTGCAAAATCTCTTCTGGAGGCAAGTTTGCCCACTCGCCAATGCGGAGAGGTTGATGCAAATAAGTTGGCAACACTAAAACATCATAGTTCTCAAAAAAGGCCACAATTCGCCGCGCCGAAATTTGCATTTGGGCAACAGCTTGTAAATATTCACCCGCCGACCCAGATTGTTCTACCATCCAGCGATTCATGGGTTGCAGATACTCTTTGGGAATCCCCGCCGCCGCCACACCAGCCAAAAAAACTTTGGTAAAAGGTTCAATTAAATTACTGAAATCGGGACATCCTGGTTCCACAATATGACCCATTTCTTCTAAATGGCGCACCGTTTTTAGCACCGATTCTTGACGCACCGCATCAGCTTCGCCCACTGGTGGAATTGCTGTGCTGAAAGCAATTCGCAAAGAATTTAACTTTTGTGCTGTCGCTGCCAAAAACGTCGTTTTTGGATCTGGCAACCAGTAGGGATCGCCAGTGATATAGCCAGACATCACATCGAGGAGCGCGGCGGCATCTGCTACAGTACGAGCCAAGGAACCATTAGTGGCAATGCCATTTTGATGATCGCCTACAGGTGCATAAGATACGCGACCTCTTGAGGGTTTAAGTCCTACTAAACCACAACAGGCAGCAGGGCCGCGCACTGAACCGCCACCATCAGAACCTTGAGCTAAAGCGCACAACCCCGCCGCTGTCGCCGCCGATGCACCGCCACTCGACCCCCCCGGCGTATAATCCAGATTCCAGGGATTCCGGGTTGGGGGAAAGCCTGGTGCTTCTGTAAAAGGCATAGAACCCAACTCAGGAGTGGCAGTCTTACCCAGAATAGTAAAGCCAGCCATCTTAATCCGCCCCGCCACAGCATCATCATAAGCGGCTATTTTGTCCCTCAGCGCTGGTGTTCCGTAGGTACAGCGAACCCCAGCAACTGGATTGAGGTCTTTAATAGAAATCGGCACACCAAAAAAAGGTGGTAATTCTGAGGTGTCGCCAGCTAAAGCTTCCGTTTTTGCCTTGGCATCGGCAAGCGCCATATCTGTCATCACCGTAAAATAACTACCCAGGTTGCCATCTAGCCTGTGGATGCGTTCCAGGTAAAGTTCCGTCAACTCTAGCGGCGAGACTTGTTTGCTGCGGATGAGTTGCGCTTGTTCTACAGCTGGGGTAAAGGCTAAATCAATTTGATTCATCGTGATTTTGGGCGATCGCTATTTATTTTGAACGGTGCGGGGTGCATCTTGGCAATAAAATCTTAGCTTGCCATAGACATTGTTTCACGCGATCGCCTTTTCGCTTAATTATCCGGCTCAACACCGAGGATTCGCAGTTGTTCTGCTAGTCGTTCTGCCCGTTGTTGAGCAATTTCCTTTTGGTGCCGTTCCTGTTCTGCTTCTTCTTCTGGCGTGGGAACCAAAACACCTTCTTGAGTCAAGTAGCGTAATTTGCCCCCAGCCACACCTAAATATAAACCCAGTACCTCACTCCACAGCCAGCCAGAAGAATTTGGCGCGATCGCGTGATACTGTTCTCCTACTAACCGGAAACCGGCAAACTCAAAATCCTCTGGATCAAACCAAAAGTATTCCGGCGTGCGAAAGCGGTTTTGATACAAGTCTTTTTTTAAATTTCGGTCAATATTAGCTGTTGAAGTTGAAAGCAATTCGATAATTATATCCGGATATTTGCCTTCTTCTTCCCACACCACCCAAGAAGGGCGCTCTCTTTTTTGCGTGTTTTTTACCAGAAAAAAGTCAGGCCCCCGAAAGTCTCGATTTCGCAATTGCTGCCGACTAAAATAAACTGTCAGATTAGCGCCAATAAAAAAATCATTGCGATTGCGCCACAACCATTCTAAACAACTCACCAATAAAGCTAGTTGCTTGTAGTGTACAGAACTTTCCATTTCTGGTTCATCGCTCAAAAGTTTTGTGGCATCGGGCATTTTTGCCTCCAACTCTTGCGCTGTTAGATACATATTGCCACCTGCCTCACATTACTAAAATTATTCCAGATGGAAAAATAGACAAGCCCGCCTGCGCGGGCTTTGTTTGTGGAGAATCAACCCTTGAGGATGTGGGTCAATTATGCAACGATGAATTAAACTTTTGAGCGATCGGTCAAAATTTCATATCCGTCTTCTGTCACCAACACAGTATGCTCAAACTGAGCCGACAGAGCGTTATCTACCGTTACCGCTGTCCACTTGTCGGATAAGATGCGAGTAAACTTGGAACCAGCATTTAAAATTGGCTCAATTGCCAAAGTCATTCCGGCGCGAAGCTTGACATTTGGCATCTCGCGGGTGCGGAAATTGAAGACTGACGGTTCTTCGTGCAGATTCCGTCCCACTCCGTGACCTGTGAAGTCCTCAACTATACTGAAACCATTGGCTACCACATGGTCTTGAATGGCACCCGCAAGGTCTAAAAGATAGTTCCCGGCTTTGACTTGCTCAATTCCTTTGTAGAGGGCTTCTTCGGCGACGCGAATTAATTTAGCGGCTTCCGGTGTCACTTCACCAACGGCGATGGTGATGCAGGAGTCGCCATGATAACCCTGGAAGTAGGCCCCAGTATCCACTTTCAAGACATCGCCAGTCCGGATCACTTTTTTCGGGTTGGGAATGCCATGCACGACTTCGTTGTTGATGCTAGCGCAGATGGAGCCTGTGAATCCGTGGTAGCCTTTAAAGCTGGGTGTTGCCCCCATTTCGCGGATGCGCTTTTCGGCATAAGCGTCTAAATCCGCTGTTGTCATGCCAGGCTGCACCATCTCTTGAATTTCTTTCAGAACGGTCGCCACAATTTTCGCCGCCTGTCGCATGATTTCGATTTCACGCTGTGACTTGATTTCAATGCCACGGCGCTGTTTTTTCTCGCTTCGGGGCTGGGTGGGTTGGAAAAGCAGATTGTTCAGGATGTTCATTTGACAGATGGCGAGTGATGGTGTAGAGACAGATAAAGCGATCGCATCCCCGACTGCATTCGGGGGTGATACTCAACTTACGGGAACTAGCGTTGCTGGTATCCTATTTTTATTAATTTTTCAGGTATCTATATATCTTAAGTTAACTTAATTGATCCCCATCCGTGAGGCTGGTTATGGGCATTGCTTTTGTAATTGGGCGCTTCTGGGTGTCAAGCTTCATGGGAAGCATGAAATATCGGTTTTCTGAGGGGTTTCACAGGAGCATCTTCCAGCTGACAGTAAGGGCGACTGTAGCATAGTGGCGATTCTAGCGCGTGCTTAACCAAAAAATCTGAATCGTTCATCACTCGCTCCGTTTCGCCATCGTACACGATTTGTCCTTGACTCAGGACAATAGTGCGATCGCATATTTCCAAAGCCATGTCTAAATCGTGGGTTGCAATTAGTTGCGTCAGCGGTAAGCTTAACAGCAACTGAATTAATTGACGGCGAGAACGGGGATCTAACTGCGCTGAGGGTTCATCAAATACTAATACTTGCGGGTTCATTGCCAACACGCCTGCGATCGCAATCCGTTTTTTTTCCCCCCCCGACAAATTTTCCGTGTTGCGATTTCCGTAGTGTTCTGGATCGATGTCAACTGCTGCCATTGACTGAAGCACTCGATTTTGCAGTTCTTTGTCTCGCAGGCCCTGATTCATCGGGCCAAAAGCAACATCCTCCCAAACTGTGGGCATAAACAGTTGATTATCTGGATTTTGAAATACCAGCCCGACAAAATTCCGAATTTGTCGCATATTTTCCGAATTTATAGACCACTCCCCTATTTTTATCTCTCCTTCTTGGGGCAGGATAATCCCATTCAGATGTAACTGCAACGTAGACTTTCCGGAACCATTAGCACCAATTAATGCTACTCGTTCATTTGCTCTGATAGACAGATTTATTCCTTTTAAAGCTTGAGTTCCGTCTGGGTAAGTATAAGTAAGATTTTCAATTGATATAGGATTATGGTGCATGGCAACAATTTAAAATAAAACTTATTTATAAAAGGTATATTGCTTGTCCAATTAGCGCCAAAATTATTGTCAAAGTCAGGGCTATCATGTCATTTCGTCCTCCAGGCGGCATCTTTTCTACAGGTGGTAGCCCCTGATAACCCCGCGCTAACATAGCTTGATAAACCCGATCTCCGCGTTCATAAGTGCGGATAAACAGCGATCCCATCATGTTGCCAATTACGAGACGTTGCCAACGGTTGCTACCCATTAAGTTGCGAGATGCTGCTGCCCGACGCATGGCGTTAAACTCACCGATTAAAACACCGATGTAGCGATACATTGAGGCAAGAATTGCCACCAACAATGGTGGAACCCGCAACGCTACTAAGGCATTTAAAAGTGCGGGAATAGAAGTAGTTAAAGTTAGCACATTCAGTATTATTAGGGATAGCATCGCTTTGAGTGTCACGCTACCCAAAACCATCAAACCAACTGTAGTAATTCTTAGCGGCCCCCAAGACCAAATTACCTCGCCACCCTCCCGGAACAAAGTGCCTAGAAGCACAGCGCCGATGAATGCAAATTCAACGGCTATTCGCTTCAGCAGCACTGTCCCAGTTACGCGACTAAGCCGGATAATAGTTAGAACGCCTAATCCATAGATTGCCCAAGTCCACCAGCGTCCGTTTGGCGTTAGCGCGATCGCAAACACAAGCAGTAGGGTACACAGGACGCGAGTCCGGGGAGCTAACGAGTGCCAGGGTGTATTCTTCTTGCTATCAACATCCAACTGAACTGCACCAAGGTGTAGCAGCATTCACCTAATTTCCTATTTATTCCCTTGGTGGATTGGGATAATCTGAATCATCAGTTGGTGCAGAGTTGCGAACAACTAATTTACCAATTCCCCAAGCCAAGCCAAACGTTGCTAAAGTTCCGATTAAACCTGCAATCGGGGTGGCAATTTGTTCCGGTACGCCTCTGACGGCATATTCTTCAAAAACGCTGTAAAAGGGCAGTTTTCGGGCTGGTGCGTCTTCTGCTGCTTTATTGTCAAACTTATGATCTTGAGCTACCCTATCTAGTCCGTCTGGATCTGAACTAGCGAAGGGGGACAAGAAAATTGCAATTAGCAGGGCAGTTCCTAAGCCAGCGATGATAAAAGCACGGTTGCGTTCACGAGACAGGCTACTCATAATTTAGCGCGTTGTATACGAACGAGATGCGGACGAATAAGCTCTGCGGGGTGGGTCGAAGAAAAGATCGGGACGCGATCGCCAAACAAAACTCACTGCTATGACTGTGATTATTGCTTCTCCAATGCCGATCAGTACGTGCCAAAATGCCAATGCCGATATCGCTACTCCTAATGGCGCTGTCTCGGAAAAAGCGAGTTGCACTGCGGTCAACATTGCCGCAATAAATACGCTCGCCCAAGCTGCAACTGCTGTGCCAGCTAACATTCCTCGCCAAGTATCCCGACCTAGAGCAAACCGAATTGCTTTGTATAAATAGTAACCACAAAACGTACCAACCAATCCCATGTTGGTGATGTTGGCTCCCAGCACTGTCAAGCCGCCGTCCTGAAATAAGACAGACTGGACGATGAAAACTGCTGCCATTACCAGCGATCCAGCCCACGGGCCCAGCAAAACTCCGGCTAGTGTACCTCCTAGCAGGTGTCCAGATGTACCGCCGGGAATTGGGAAATTAATCATTTGGGCAGCGAATATAAAAGCGCCACAAACTCCCATCAAAGGTACTGCCCGTTCTTTGTAGTCAGCTTGGACTCGATTTAGGGCGATCGCAATCAATCCGATGGCAAGTAGCCATGTCACTAAGATCACAGGTAGGGTCAAGAACCCATCCGGGATGTGCAAGGCTAAGTGCGGCTGTATCATCCAATGCAACAGACTTGAGGAGGAAATACTAAGTAGCTCTACTGAAAATATCATCAATAAATGTTCTCTAGAGGACAATCTTAATAGTGACAGCCCTCTAATAAAACCTTTCTTTGGGTAAAAATTCAATCCTATAGGGGGGCATATTCACTTAAGAATTTCTCATTTAAAATTAAGAAAATTTTAAGCTTTATTACTTCAATTTCTAATTTATTTCAAAAGGTAGATGGATTGAGGAGCAAACCGTAGGTGTTGATAAATAAATGTAACTTAGTATACGCGATCGCTTAAATTAAAGAATTTTCAACGCAGTACGTGCCATGTTGGCAGAGGAAGAATTTCCGGCGTTGCTCAATGAGAGTATGAACTACACAGGAACCGGAAATCCTGAAATCTTAGATATTGTAATAACAATTGGAGCGAGTGATATGATGCGTGCTTACCGTGTGTCTTGCCATTCTTACCGATATGAGCGCAGTTACATTCGGGTCACTGCATCAGGATTTTCCTCAAATACTACTACTATGCAACGCCAAAAAATCTATAAGCTTAGAAATTAAGGAGTATGTATGGTAGGAAAATTAGACGGAAAAGTGGCAATCGTCACTGGAGCATCGGCTGGCATTGGTGAGGCGACTGCGATCGCGCTAGCAGCGGAAGGCGCACAGGTAGCGATCGCAGCAAGGCGTTTTGACCGACTGAATGCGATCGCAGACCGTATTGCAACGACGGGTGGAAAAGCATTGCCAATCGTGGCAGACATCACCGATGAAACCCAAGTTCAGAACCTAGTGGAGAAAGCAAACACTCAATTGGGTCGAGTCGATATCCTCGTCAACAATGCGGGGATTGCTCTGTCAGGCAATATTGAGGGCGCAAATACCTCTGACTGGCGACGCATGATCGATCTCAACGTTTTGGGATTGATGTATGCAACTCATGCAGTTCTTCCCATCCTCAAGGCACAAGGACGGGGACATATCGTTAACATTTCATCCGTTGCAGGTCGAACAGCAAGGGTAGGCATCGGTGGCTACAATGCCACAAAATGGGGAGTCAATGGCTTCTCGGAATCGTTGCGGCAGGAAGTGTGCAAGCACAACATTCGCGTCACCATCATCGAACCAGGCATGGTGGATACAGAAATCGACAGCCACATTACCGATCCAATAGCCAAACAACGCACCGAAGAACGGCGTAAATCGATCGTACCTCTGCAAAGCGAGGACGTTGCAGCGGCGATCATTTATGCCGTGACGCAGCCGCCGCGGGTGAATGTCAACGAAATTCTAATTCGACCCACCGACCAAGACTGGTAATGAACCGCACAATGACCTTCTACAATCAATCTGATTTTGAAGTGCGGTGTGAGTGGGGAGAAAAGGGCGTTGAGCAATTAAGTTCAATTAGCGATGTCATTATCATCGTAGATATTCTCTCATTTTCGACTTGCATTGAAATTGCAAATAGTCGAGGAGCCATTGTCTTTCCCTTCCAATGGAAGAACGAATCTGCACAAGAATTTGCGAAGTCCGTTGATGCAGAATTAGCAGGTAGACGGGGTGATAATAGTCGTTATTCGCTTTCTCCCTTATCCTTGAGCCAGATCCCTAAAGGTACTCGGCTGGTGCTTCCTTCACCCAATGGTTCAACTCTCAGCTTGGCGACTGGAGAAACTCCAACTTTGGCTGGATGTTTGAGAAATTGCAGAGCAGTTGCTTTAGCGGCGATGAGTTATGGACATCGTATCGCTGTTATACCAGCCGGGGAGAAATGGGAGGATGGGAGTCTCCGCCCTTCGTTTGAAGACTTGATTGGCGCAGGAGCGATCGCCAGCTATCTCAAAGGTAGCCTATCGCCGGAAGCACAAACTGCGATCGCAGCTTATCGCAGCGTTCAACCTAATCTAAAAAGTCTGCTTAAGCAATGTGGTTCTGGTAGAGAACTGATTGAGAAAGGATTTGAACAAGATGTCGATTTAGCAGCAGAGTTAGACGTGAGCGATCGCATTCCTACACTGGTAGATAGAGCATATACACATCGAGCAGGTTAACTCAAGTGTCAGCGATGAACTAACTATTGAGCGATCGCTTCATTATCCCCAAAAAGTTGTACGGACGCGAAGCTGAAGTGCAAGCCCTGCTAGCAGCATTTGAGCGCGTTAGTGGAGGAAGCGCCGAGATGATGCTCGTTACTGGCTTCTCCGGTATTGGCAAAACTGCTGTCGTCAACGAAGTTCACAAAGCGAGGGAAACTGACGCTAAAGTTGAGCAGTGGAAGACTCAAATCTTGGCAGCATTGGGTGAGAATGCTCAAGTAGTTGTTGATGTGATTCCCGAACTAGAGCGGATTATTGATTCAACTCTTGACAAGCGATCGCGAACGGCGTTATCTCTTCTTAATGGGAGCTTATCTATCTAAAATCAGCAACGCCGAATTTCCTTTGTGTTCCTCTGCGCGAATATGGCGCGTACCTCGGCGTTAAAAATTTTCTTCTAAGCGTTACTCAAAACTCGGATAAATTCGAGGGGGAGTCCATCGGTATCGGCAATAAAGGCAACTTCGTAGACGCGATCGCTAATCATTTGCTGTGTTGGCTCTAAAAGCACCTTCAGTGGTTCAAATTGTTCTGGATTATTTTTTGCCGCTTCGTCAAAGCGTTCTTTAAGCGAGATTAACCAGGCCGGAAGGTCAGATGCGGCGTTGGTAATATCAAAAGATAAGTGGTAGTAACCGACGTAATGCTCATCTCCAAAAGCGTCGGGGGCTGGTTTCGGTTCCGGAATTTGAATCAGTTCGATGCGTCCAAGACTACCCTCCATCCAGCAGGCGAGGGTGTAGCCAGTAGTGAAGCGATCGCATACTGTAAAGCCTAATTGCTCGTAGAATGCGATCGCGCGATGAATATTCGCCGTCCTGATCGAAGCGTGGTGCATCTTTTTTGGATCTAAAATCGCTTGATCACTCAAACAACCGAAAATAAGGATATCGCACAGGGATACCCGGTTCTTTTTCCAAATCGAAATTAATCACTTCCCAGCAAGGTTCCTCTTCTGGTTCCGGACTAAACTCAACTGGCAAGCCATAAAGCCTCGGTCGTGGTGGGTCTGACTGACCCCGCCAAGGCGTACTGCGCTCAAGGTAAGCGCTAATCAACTCCCGATAGCGACTGGCAATAATAACCCGCGTCGCCCGGTAGCCTTGGGTATAGAGTCGGTCTAGCGCTTCGTGGATTTCAAACCGAATTCCGTCTGGATGCGTATGCTGCCTGTACCATTCATCATTCCACCTGCGCCAGTGACGCCCGGACTGTAGATGAACCAGTTCACCAGTTTTCGGGTCTGCCTCAAAAGCTCCATGACGCGGACACAGATAGGTATCAGTTAGCGTCAAGGCTGGAATTGTCTGGCGGCAGTGAGGGCAGTGAATCTCCGCGCCGAAGATGGGATACTGTAAACCTGGATTCATCATGTAATGCGTATCGGCATATATTCTCTATGCAACAGTCGCAGTGGCTTTATTATATCTGTTGGAGTGCTTGTGGGCATTCTGTCCATTGATTGAGCCTGTGAACAACGAACGCCAAATGTTTCCAACCTCTTCCTCTTATTGGTCTAGTCCGGATCTTTCTTTAGCTGCCTTTGTCGCGCCGAATGCTGTTGTTATGGGTTGGGTAAAGATTGCCTCTGGGGTCAGCATCTGGTACGGGGCGGTTGTGCGGGCAGATATTGAGCGCATTGAAATTGGAGAAGGAACGAATATCCAAGATGGTGCTATTTTACATGGAGATCCGGGCAAACCAACCATTTTGGAAGATTGGGTTACTGTAGGGCATGGCGCTGTGATTCATTCGGCTTATATTGAACGAGGATGCCTGATTGGGATTGGTGCTGTGGTGCTGGACGGTGTGCGGGTGGGTGCTGGTAGTATTATCGGTGCTGGCTGCGTGGTGACTAAAGATGTGTCGCCTTTGTCGCTGATGGTGGGTGTCCCTGCGAAGCGATCGCGCGATGTCTCTCCAGAGGAGGCGGCAGAACTTATCGAACACGCGAGGAGCTATCAGAAGTTAGCCTTAGTTCACGCAGGTAAGGGTACGGATCTGGGATTTGCAACGCTTTACTAATTGTTTGGCGTTGGTGTGTAAAACTGACCCGGTTCGGATAACAATTAAAAATGAGAATTTTTTAAAAATCTTCAAGCATCAAGCGAGGGAACTGAGAATGGATATCGATTTGCGTATAGCGGTGGTTCTACTGCCTGTCATCCTGGCTGCTAGTTGGGCTGCGTTTAACATTCTTCCGTATGCCTTGAAACAAATCCAAGGGTTTCTTAACAGATAGTAAACAAAACTCATCTGCGTAGGGTGGGCATTGCCCACCCTACAGGTTTGGTCACTTAAGAGTCAACTTGAAACCTTCTCAGGTGCTTACAAGGCTACCTACCCTTGGGGTTACAATCGTTCAAACGCCAAGGGACACCCTACCGTTTAAGCATAGCGATCGCTTGCTCAATACTCTCCCGCACAGATTTCGCGGAAGTATGGAGGGCATCACGTTCAGCTTCAGATAGACCCAGTTCCAAACTGCTTTCGATACCGCCACGTCCCAGGCGACAGGGAACTAGCACCGCCGACGATAGAGACGCGGTGCAAATGACTCGCCGGAGTTGGGGAGAAAGGAGAAAAGGGCATATAGTGACACGCGATCGCTACGGGTTTAGTTTGTAATATTTTGACCCGTTTCGACAGTCTGACCGTCGCGGATTTTACCGTAGATGCGATCGCTTTGGAGCAATTTCTTATCAGCCCTGTTTCACTTCTACTACACCAGTCATCTATCCACAGAGATATTTTTAAGCTACACCTTCTCCCTTTTTTCTTAGCCCCCCTTAAAAAGGGGGGTTGGGGGGATCAAACGTGTAGCCTCACAAAAGTAAAATGGGATTAGGATTTAAATTTACTTGAACGGTTCGAGCTGATCCATACGCAACCAGACGTTAGGTGCTGGCATCTGACCAAACTTTATCAGTGCGTAGTCACCCCGCACTTGTACAACTTCACCCTTGGTGTCAAATATATAGGGTGGAAAGCGGGAGTCGCTAGCTTGAGATTCCAGACTGTTTTCCAACTTCTCGCGAACTGCGCGGACTAAATCGCCACTCTTTACTGCCATGCTCTTTTCTCTATGTTTTTCACTATTTTAAGGTCTGTGAGGACGCGAGAATCATCCGGACAAGGGAATTAAAAGTTTAAAATGGAATTTATGGAGTTTTCAAGTCACATTTTTTTCCTATAATCCGCAGGTTGCCAGAAAACAGTAAAGTATTATAGTCACTGGGCTAGGCTTAAGCTTACCCGCAGCTATAGCAGTTCTAAATGATTCGTGAATGCGAGATACCCAACTTCTTTAAGAAGTTGGGTATCTGAAATGCTGGCTCACAACTCAAATATCATTGTTATATTCCCTAAAATAGATTACGCGGCTAAAGTTGATTCCAAAACAGTTTCAACGGGTTTAAGTTTCTTAAGATGAAATAAATATCACTGCTCTTAAGTTAGTGCCAGAAAACAGTACGGTGTTATACAAGCTGGGCTACGTTTACCAAGCGTGTATTTTATTTTTAATTGATAAAATATCTCTAACTATTAACTTTTTGGTAAAGCTATGGCAGCTAGTCTCACGACTCATGTACTCGATACCACTCAGGGCTGTGCAGCTAGTAATATGGCAATAGAATTATGGTTGCTGGAACCGGAAAGTGGAAATAAAAAATTACTAAAAAAAGTATGTACTAATGCTAATGGACGCACCGATCGACCGCTGCTATCTGAAGGTGAATTAGCAATAGGTGTTTACGAGTTGGTGTTTGCAGTCGGAGACTACTTTGCTCAAAAGTCAGATGCGATCGCTACGCCACCTTTTTTGGATCGCGTCCCGGTACAGTTTGGTATCGCCGATCCAACCGCCCATTACCATGTTCCACTACTCGCGTCGCCTTGGGCGTATAGTACCTATCGTGGCAGCTAACTGCCGCCAAATTTACTGTTTGTTTTACATATTTTAGTTTTAAATAGTAGATTATAGACGCATCCCCGTGGGTTAAGCGCCAGCCTTAAGCAACAAATGTAAAAAAGAGCGTTGGGTTTCCTGATCTCAACTCAAACCACGCAACTTTATAAAAATCAACTATTAGTTACATTTTGTAGCTAATCATACTGAATTAATGTGCAGCAACCCAAAAAGGGATTTTACTGGAAAAAATATTTTTTGAGCGAAAATATAATTGGTATGATCGAAGTTTATTTGCGATCGCAGTTAAATATCACTTCTAGGGCTGCATCTTTAGCCAGTTTGAGAACCTTATGGAAACGCCGAAAGCAGTATCTAAGCACAAGCATATTGTTTTAACATCTCATCCGGGTAAATCTGGTCAAAAACCTATTCCCATTAACTGGGGAGAAAGCGATCCAATTAAACGGGGGCCAATAATTGGGACAGTAAGAAACGCAAATCACCGGAATGTAATTGGTACGCATTCTGGATCTTATGCTGTGTATCGGGCGTTAGCGATCGCATCTGGCGCACTCCAGGCAAATCACCGCGCTGATTTGACAAATACCTCGCCAGTTGTCCACATCGGGTCGCATCCCAGTTGGTCTGATGCTAACAAAATTGTTTGTCTCGATCCATTTGGTGCCTTGGTGGGAGGAGCTTACACCACACTTTACGAACAAGGACACGATATTTTACCTACCATTGCCATTACCAAAGCGCATATTAATATGCCAGAATTGCAAGACTCAATAGTTAAAGGGCGCTTGCAAGTTGACGGTAAAATCCTGAAAAATAATGGCAGTTTAGTAGTAACTAAAGTAGCAATAGATCCAGTTTGGTATCTGCCAGGAATTGCCCAGCGACTCAAGATTAATGAAAGTGATTTACGGCGGATTCTTTTCCAACAAACGGGTGGAATGTTTCCCGAACTGGTGACGCGCCCAGATTTACACGTCTTCTTACCACCAATTGGCGGAACAACAGTTTATTTAATTGGAGAAGTAGAAGCAATTACCAATCCCAGCAAACTTCTAGCCGTGCGCGTACACGATGAATGCAATGGTTCCGATGTGTTTGGTTCCGATATTTGCACCTGTCGCCCTTACCTAGTACACGGCATAGAAGTTTGTATTCAGACAGCACAAGAAGGTGGTGCGGGTGTAATTGTTTATTTCCGAAAAGAAGGACGCGCCTTGGGAGAAGTAACTAAGTTTCTAGTTTATAATGCCCGCAAACGGCAGGAAGGAGGCGATAGCGCCGAGGCATATTTTACGCGCACAGAATG
Source organism: Trichocoleus sp. FACHB-90 (assembly GCF_014695505.1). Taxonomy (NCBI): domain Bacteria; kingdom Bacillati; phylum Cyanobacteriota; class Cyanophyceae; order Leptolyngbyales; family Trichocoleusaceae; genus Trichocoleus; species Trichocoleus sp. FACHB-90. The sequence goes on along the minus strand of NZ_JACJOK010000051.1, from coordinate 10,897 downwards.
TGTAGCCGGGTTGCAAGATATGCGCTTTCAAGAATTAATGCCAGATGTCTTGCATTGGCTAGGAATTACTCGAATTGACCGTTTAGTTTCAATGAGTGATCTGAAGTATAACGCAATTATTTCTTCAGGCATTGAGGTGATTGAACGCATAGCCATTCCTGATGATTGGATTCCGGAAGATGCACGAGTGGAAATCGCGGCCAAGCAAGCAGCAGGTTACTATACGCCGGGAGAAGTGCCAGATGCGGTAACTCTTGCGGAAATTAAAGGAAGGGGTTTAGGAGATTAAACCCAAAGGTACGCACAGGAAAGCGCAAAGGTTAACTTTCCGTTCCTCGGCGCTTTCCTGGGGGTTACAAGAGCGTTTAAAATTATTATGAGCGAACTGATTGCGTATTTGAAAAGTCCGGCGGCGATTCGAGAAAGATGCGATCGCATTTTTCAATTATGCTGTGAAGGCAAATGTCACTTTCGAGTAGATTTAACTCAACTCGATAAAGTTGCTGATTATGTCATTGAGGTGATGCGCGATGACTATCCGGATTTCAATATTCCTTTTCACAGTCGCTGGCGACATTTTGAGGTAGGGAATGTATCGCGCATCGCTGAACTCGATGATGCTTTGGCGAAACTAAGCCCAGTTGAAAAAGCCCAAGTTAAGTTTGATTTGGCAATTACCAGCGTGTTGCTGGATGCGGGCGCGGGTGCAGATTGGCAATATCGCGAACGGGAAACGGGACAGGTGTTCCGGCGTTCGGAAGGGTTAGCTGTGGCAAGTTTCCGGATGTTTTGTCAAGGCGCTTTTTCTAGTAATTTGAAATTGCCATTACAAGCTGATGCTGATGGATTGCAAAATTTAACACAACAAACATTAGCAGAGGGTTTTCAGGTGAGTCTTGAAAATTCGCTGGTAGGTGTGGAAGGACGGGTTAATCTGCTACAAAAGTTGGGACAGGTACTGTGTCAACATCCTCAGTTTTTTGGCAACAATAACCCGCGCCCCGGCAATTTGGTGAGTTATCTTTTAAGTCAATCGTTTGATGGTAAGCTGAAAGCCAGCACTGTTTTAAAAACTATTTTGACGGGACTAAGTGATATCTGGTCGGGGCGAATAGTGTTCGCAGGAGAAAACTTAGGCGATGTTTGGTTTCATCCAGCTTTGCCAAAAGATGATCAATACATTCCGTTTCATAAACTTTCCCAGTGGTTAACGTATTCTCTTTTAGAACCACTTCAGGAAGTCGGTTTAGAAATTATTGGGTTAGAAGAACTCACCGGGCTGCCAGAATATCGCAATGGTGGTTTATGTTTAGACCTGGGTTTGTTACAAGCGCATTCAGATGTTTTTCAAAAATGTCATGCTGTTGATTCTGAGGTGATTGTAGAATGGCGGGCGTTAACTGTTTGTTTGTTAGATAAAATTGCGGAGATTATCAGACAAAAATTGAATTTGAGTGCTGCTGAATTACCACTGGTGAAAGTTTTACAAGGAGGAACCTGGAGTGCAGGGCGCAAAATTGCCGCAGAATTGCGAGAAGGCGGCGTTCCTCCAATTCAGATAGAAAGCGATGGAACGGTGTTTTAATAGAGTAAGCGCTGACTCAAGCCCTGAACTAAAGTACCCTTCGGGAACGCTACGCGAACGGGCTAAAAGCTTAAGCCCGTTTTAACGGGCTTAAAAGCCTGCTATATATGGATTTAAACTTGTTAAAACAGGTTGTAGCTTTGAAAAGTAAATTTTAATTCAAGGCTCTTAAATCAGTGCTATTTCACTTTTTGTTTGTTCTTTTCTGCGTCAGCACACTTTGTTTGTATAGCCCCATAATGAGAATCTGTGGGCATCTTTGGAGAGGAATTTATTAATGAATGCTAAAGTTACTGTAATCGACCATCCCTTGATACAGCATAAGCTGACGCTGATGCGCCAAACAGAAACCAGTACGGCAAAATTTCGTAACCTCCTCAAAGAAATTGGGATGTTATTAGCCTACGAGGTGACGCGAGATTTGCCGCTGAAATATGAAGAAATTAAAACCCCTGTTGCGCCAATGTTGGCACCGATGCTGGCTGCTGATAAAAAGATGGTAATTGTCTCAATTATGCGGGCAGGACAGGGAATTTTGGATGGTATTTTAGAACTAATTCCTTCAGCTAGAGTAGGACATATTGGTTTATACCGCGATCCGCTTACTCATGTTGCTGTTGAATATTATTTCAAGGTTCCTAGTGATATTGAACAGCGGGATGTTTTGGTTGTCGATCCCATGTTGGCAACGGGAAACTCAGCCGTCGCTGCTATTGATCGAATTAAGGAAGTAAGCCCGATGTCAATCAAGTTTTTGTGCTTGTTGGCAGCACCAGAAGGGATTTCACACTTCCAACTTGAACATCCGGATGTTCCCATTTATACGGCTGCTATTGACGAAAAGTTAGACGAACACGGCTATATCGTACCGGGACTTGGGGATGCAGGTGATCGCTTGTACGGGACACAGTAGTTATTCTTTCTGGATAATTGAAATCAATTCAGAAATATCGTTAACTACAAAAGTTGGATTGAGTGCCAAACATTTTGCGCGATCGCCATAGCCATAAGCAGCCCAACAAACATCTAATCCAGCGTTTTTAGCAAACAGTAAGTCTACGTGACTATCGCCAACAACTAGAACTTCATTACTTTGAATGTCTGGATAAATCGGCTGTATAGCTGAATAAAATACGCTGGCATCGGGTTTTATTGCCGTTTGTCCATCATCTCCAATAACCAAATCGAAGTAACTATTAATTTTTAGTTCTTTTAAGGCTAAATTAAGAAATTTAGTATGTTTGACGCTAACAATTACTAAGTTCAAACCCTCAGAAGATGCCGCATTCATGACTTGGTTCACCCCAGAAAATAAATTGATTTTTAATAAGCCTTCTGTCCGATAAAAGAATCTGTAAGTTTCAATCCATTGAGGAATTTCTTCGGTAGCGATCGCTGGATGGAAAATAGTGAAAGCTTCGGCAAGCGGGACACCTATTACTGACTGAATCTGTTCTTCAGTTGGTGGCTTGATATTAAATGTCTGGAAGGTCTTTATAGCGCACGATATAATAGCTGGATGCGTAATTGCTAAAGTGCCATCAAAGTCAAAAATAATTAATTGATATCGACTCATTGTTCGCGACTTTCAGGAATATAAGGAATACCAAGGGCGGCGGGAGGTGTGGACTTGCCAGCTAATCCTACTAAAGCTAATAAAGCAATAATATAAGGCAACATTACCAAAAATTGATAGGGAATATTCAGATTAAAAGCTTGAATTCTTAGTTGCAAAGCTTCGGTTGCACCGAATAATAAACAAGCCAAAACTGTGCTGACGGGATGCCACCTGCCAAAAATCAAAGCTGCAAGGGCGATAAATCCTTTGCCAGCACTCATATCTTCTACAAAGAATTTTACGTGAACTAAGGCGAGATAAGCTCCTCCTAAACCCGCCAGACAACCGCTGAGGGCGACTGCAATATAACGTACTAAGGTGACAGAAACTCCGGCTGTATCAGCAGCGCGGGGATATTCTCCAACAGCGCGTAGAGATAAGCCTAAACTTGTACGGAATAGTATATAAGTTATGAGTGGAACTAACAGAAATAGTAAATAAATTAGAGGGTCTTGATTAAAGAGTAAAGTACCAATAATGGGAATATTGTGTAGTCCGGGAATGGCAATCGTTTGAATACCTGGTAGTTGTTGCGTCTGCCCACTATTAAATAAAACCCGCGCCCAAAATGAAGTCAATCCAGCGGCGGTTAGATTGATGGCGAGTCCAGACACTAACTGATCTACTCGGAGGGTAACACACAGATAAGCATGGAGCAATCCGACAATTCCTCCGATTATTATTGCTAACAGTATGCCTAACCAAACATTACCTGTAAAAAAGGCTCCGGCTGCGCCAGAAAAGGCTCCTGTTAGTAACATTCCTTCTAAAGCAATATTTAGCACTCCCGACCGTTCTGAGAAAAGTCCCCCAAGGGCGGCAAATGCTAAGGGTGTTGAGAGGCGTAGGCTGGCAACTAAGTAGTCGGTGAAAAAGTTGATGTCCATTAATTGTGGGTTAGAGATTTGGCAACCCTGGCAAATAGAAATCGCCCGGAAAAGGTAAGTTTTAATTTTTAATTTTAATTTGACGTTCAATTGCAAAACTGATGGCAATGAACAAAACAGTTAAACCTTGGATGGCGTATACTACAGTGACGGGAACGTTGGCGCTGCGCTGCATGACATTTGCGCCGCTGCGGAGGATTCCGAAAAATAGGGAGGTGAGGACGATACCAATTAAGTTACCACGACACAGGAGAGCGATCGCGATCGCATCAAATCCATAGCCGGGTGAAAATCTGTCAAATAGTCGGTATTTTAGCCCCATGACTTCACCAGCGCCCGCTAATCCTGCCAATCCTCCGGCTAACGCCATCACGAGCATAATGGTGCGTTTTACCGACATTCCCGCGTAACGGGCGGCTGTCGGATTTTGTCCGACGGCTTCGATCTGGTATCCTAGAGGCGATCGCGCAAACAATACCCATAACAATCCGGTAGCGAATAACCCGATAAAAATCCCGGCGTGTGTCTGTGTTTGCGGCAAAATCAGGGGTAATCGGGCGGATTCGGCAATTAGCGCGGAATAGGCACTTGGCGCACCCGGCTGCTTCAGGGGATTGTTTACCAGGTATCCCACAAAGTTGAGCGCCACATAATTGAGTAATAGGGTGGTAATCACCTCATTCACACCCCGCACCGCTTTAAGATATCCGGGAATCCATCCCCAAACGGCACCTAAGAGGAATCCTCCCAGCAACGCTAGCGGTACGTGAATCAAGGCGGGTAATCCTTGCAGATATAAACCCACCAAGACGCTACCAAGTCCCCCCATATAAATTTGCCCTTCAGCACCAATGTTGAACAAACCCGCTTTCAACGCCACCAGAACTCCCAGGCTGGCTAATAGCAAGGGTGCGGTTTTGGTGATGGTATTGCCAAAGCCGTAGTAATTGGCTAGGGATTCTTGAAAGAGAATACTGTAGGCGGTGATCGGGTTGGCGTTGGAGAGAGAGATGAGGATAGCGCCGACAATCAGCGCAGATGCGATCGCAATGATGGGCGATAGAATTGGTAGCAAAACGGGTTGAATGCGATTAGTTTTCGTCATGCTACAATTTGCCGGATGTAATTGCATTCACTGTATGTTCGTTTAGCATAAATCTCGATATTACGTCTGAATTTCTTTGAAAGTTACATATAATACTTTTGTATGTATCCAACCGAGAAAACCCGTCTAAAGATATTCGGCACTCGGCAAACGCAGATTAGGATTGTAAGATAGAAAGCTCAGAATTTACATATCCAGCAATCTATTTAAATTTTTACCTGGAGATACCTTTTAAATTACCACCAGTCATTAAGTAACCAACTTGTTCAATCATGGCAGTAGCAGCATCTAAAATATCAACAAATTGACCTTCATACATAATAGCAATGCGATCGCTCATCGCCATAATTTCTTCTAACTCTGTGGAAATATAGAGAATTGCCGCACCTCGTTCTCTTTCAGCTAACAAGCGTTGCTGCACATATTCAGTCGCGCCCACATCCAAGCCGCGTGTAGGTTGCATCGCCACAATTAAACTTGGTTTACCAGAAAGTTCTCGTGCCAAAACTACTTTTTGTTGATTTCCTCCCGACAATTGACTAACTTTAATAGAGTGATTTTCGCCCCGAATATCAAAATTTTGCATCGCCTCCATAGCACGATGATTAATCGCTTCATACTGGAGAAACCAGCGACGACAAAACGGCATAAATTTAAAAGTCTTAAGAATGAGATTTTTGGCAATACTAAATCCCATCACCAAGCCCATTTTCTGCCTATCCTCTGGAATATAAGCTGTAATTCTTTCTTTCCGTCTTTTCTTTGAGTTTAAAGAGTGGTTGGTTATTCTACCCGAAGTAATAGCACGTAACCCTGAAATCGCATCCGCCAACTCCCTCTGTCCATTCCCGTCAACGCCAGCAACTCCCAAAATTTCGCCCGCACGAAGTTGAAAACATACATCTTTCACAACCGGAAAATTCCGCTCATCCTGCACCTGTAAATTTTCAACTTCTAACACCACTTCGCCAGAATCACGCGCAGATTTATCAAGTTTAAATAAGACCTCTCTACCAACCATCAATCGGGCTAATTCCTGACTGTTGGTATCTGAGGTTGTTGTTGTCGCCACCACCGCACCCCGCCGCAATACGGTGACAGTATCGCAAAGATTCATCACCTCTTCTAATTTGTGACTGATAAAAATAATCGTGCGTCCATCAACTGCCAACTGACGCAAAATAGCAGCTAAAACTTTCACCTCTGGCGGCGTTAGTACCGCTGTTGGTTCATCTAAAATTAGCAGTTTTGCTTGACGGTAAAGTGCTTTGAGAATTTCAACCCGTTGCTGAACTCCTACAGGTAAATCTCCGACTTTGGCTAAGGGGTTTACATCAAGATTGTAAAAGCGCGACATTTGCGCGATCGCTTGACTTTTCTCCTTTAAATCTAACCGCCAATCAAACTTGGTTCCCAGTATAATATTTTCCGTTACTGTCAACTGCGGCACCAACATAAAATGCTGGTGAATCATGCCAATACCGTGCGCGATCGCAGCGCTTGCGGAGTCAATTTTTACTAACTTATCTTGCAGATAAATATCCCCAGAATCAGGCTGGTAAAGTCCGCAAAGGATATTCATCAAAGTAGTTTTACCAGCGCCGTTTTCCCCCAGTAACGCATGAATAGAACCGCGATTAACACCCACGCTAATGTTATCATTAGCAATAAAATTGCCAAAACGTTTTGTAATGCCATTAAGACGTAAATAAGTCATTTTTTCCTCGTTACTGGGCTGTCGCCTAGTAATGCTTTTCAGCAGACTCCAGCCTTCAGTATAGAACGAAAGGCAGAGCCTCTTATATATGCGTTCCCAGTCCCCAGCCTGGGAACGAGAAAATGTTTAGCCGCGAATTATATTCGCCTTGATTACGCTTGCTTCAGGCAGCGAGTATCTTTCCCACCATCTTTGCAAGCTTCAAACGTGACTTTTTTAGTTAAAATTGCATCTTTCGTTTGGGCTACTTTTTGCTGCAAATCTGTTGATACTGCCTCATTGTATTTCCCAATATAAAGAATATCTGGTTTTTCCAAACCAAGAGTGTAAATTTCCCCTTTGAGATTACCTTTCACAGCGAGATCGGCTAAGTATGCGATCGCTAAATCAATTCGCTTCACCGCACTGGTTAACACCGATTTCGGCGCAACCTCCAACTGATCCGCTGTATTGCCAAAGGTGTAAACTCCCTTCTCAGCAGCAGTTTGCAACACCGCTGGCGAAGCATTATCCAACCACTGATAAATTACATCCACCCCAGAAGAAATTAACGCCAACGTTGCTTCCTTCGCCTTAGCAGCATCGTTCCAGTCACCCGTATAACTTGCAGCTACTTTAATATCAGGCTTAACCGACTTTGCACCTAACTCAAATCCCCGCAATTCTTCATCCGTTGCTTGAAAAGATTGGGCAGCAAGATAAGCCATTTTATTTGATTTTGACATCGAAGCTCCCAGGATGCCGCACAAATAACTTGCTTGCAAGTGATCTATCCGCAAAGATGCCATATTCGCCCCAGTCACCGCACCATTGACACCCACAAAAAACGTCTTGGGAAATTGTGGTGCTACCTGTTGAATTGCTGCATCAAATTGTCCGCCGTGAGCATACACTAAGTTGTAACCACGTCGCGCAAAATCTGATAAAGCTTCTGCCTGATCTGCTTGTTCTACTTTCTCAACATAAGCGGTTTCAACTCCTAGTTTCTCCTTAGCAGTTGTCACGCCTTGATAACCTGTTTGATTCCAAGCTTTATCAGTAATAATTCCTGGTAGCACAATAGCTGTCTTGAAATTTTTAGCATCACCGACGGCAGAATTTTCTGCTGTCGGTGTTGTGGAATTTTGATTAGCACTACAAGCTTTCAGCAGTAAACTGGTGCCAAAAGCAGCTGAACCATAAATGATAAAGTCACGCCGATTATACCTGAAAGCCATGTTTTTTCCTCCTACTGAGCTGGTAGCGATCGCGTCTAAGATTTAGCAATTTGAGTATTGCACTAAAACAAAATCGTGTATGTCACCATTATTTGACTGAGTTAAGACAAAATAAGCATTGATGTAGTTAAATTAATACTTCTGTAGTTACAGATGGTATTCTGATATACATTTAACCGTGTCAGAGACTGCTGAAGTTAACTAGGATACGGATCGGCTGCGCGATCGCCTTCAAAATGACTTAATTGCCTTTAGTCCTTAATTAAGCATTACCTATTAGTTATATGAGTACCACCTCAGAACCAGAGTTAGTACAATCGCAAGCCAATGAAGATTATCCTCTAAGCGCCGTTCCCCTGGAGGCGCGTAAATCTTTCTGGTCGTTGGCTCCCCTGCTGATGGGTTTTACACTATATTCGGGGACATTATTCGCCGGGGGTTTAGTTGGCCCCGCCTACCGCTTTTTTCCCGATTTAGTAGGCTTGATTATCATCGGTAACTTAATTCTTGGTGTCTACGCCGCCGCACTCAGTTACATTGCTGCCAATACAGGACTTTCTACAGTTCTGATGGCACGTTTTAGTTTTGGTAGCATTGGTTCTCGCTGGGTAGATTTTATCTTGGGATTTACGCAAATTGGCTGGTATGCGTGGGGGTCGGCGCTGATGGCTGAATTAGCAAATAAGCTGTTAGGAATTCCGACAGGATGGAACTGGTTAATTATCCTATTTTTTACCTATTTTTTCTGTTCCACCGCTTATATTGGTTATCGGGCGATGGATTGGCTTTCGCGCATAGCCGTTCCCGCGATGCTGATTTTGATGTTTTGGAGTTTAGCGATCGCACTCGGTAAAGTCGGCGGTTATAATGGTTTGCAAGCTATCGTGCCATCAAAACAGCTAGGAATTGGCGAAGCTTTGACAATTATTGTCGGCACCTTTGTCTCAGGCGGAACTCAAGCAACTAACTGGAGTCGTTTCGCTAAAAATGGTAAAACAGCCGCGATTAGCACTCTAGCAGCTTTCTTCTTTGCCAATGGCTTTTTAATCTTTTGTGGTGCCTTCGGCGCATTGGTTTACGGCAACGAAGATATTGTACAAGTAATGGCACTACAAGGATTATTATTTTGGGGTTTGGTGCTGTTGTTTTTGAATATGTGGACAACGCAAGATAATACTATTTATGCTTTTTCAGTAGCAGGCGCTCATATGTTTCGCACCAACAAGCGGACTGCTTTCGTATTGGGTGGGGCGACGGTGGCGCTAGTTTTGGCTTGGGGTGGTATTTATAATATGCTAATTCCTTACCTAATCCTTCTCGGAACCTTCATTCCTCCCATTGGTGGGGTGGTGATGGCAGATTATTGGTTGCGTCATCGGGGTGAGTTTCCATCTTTAGAAGAACGGCAACCCGCGTTTAATTGGGCTGGAATTATTGCTTATGTGTTAGCCAGCACGATCGCATACGTCGCACCTGGAGTTAAGCCGGTTAACGGCATTATTGCAGCGGTAATTCTCTACTTTGTTCTGAGCAAGGTTATTCCGCAATCTTCGTCAAAAAAGGCAATTTATTGATTCTTGAAGTTAGAATTTTTGCAACAATTATTGCGATTGGACGCCGTTGTATAATCTCTCATTCGCCTGCGCTATACGTATAACATCATATCTGCAAGAAAATAAAACGATGACTAAAACATTGGTTAATATTCCTATCATTGATTTTGAACCTTTTCTCAGCGGTGATGCCGAAGCGCGGCAAGCTGTTGCCAGACAGATTTATCATGCTTGCCATGAAATCGGGTTTATGTACCTGAATTTGGGAATACCAGCAACGTTAATAGACCATTTATTTGCTCAAACAAAATTATTTTTTGAGCTACCATTTGACGTAAAAAATAAACTAGCGTGGGTTGATAAATTCAGCAATCGCGGTTATGTTGGTGTAGAGCGAGAACGCCTCAATCCGGATAAGCCAGGAGATTTGAAAGAAGCATTTAATGTAGGGAAAGAAGTTAATCCTGAAGAAATCTCAACGCAGGATAAGTCTTCTTTAATTATGAATCAGTGGCCTGTTGGAGAAGAAAAGTTTCGCCAGACGGTTTTGGAATTTTATCAAGCTTGTGCTGAAGCTGCTGATAAGATATGTCAAGCATTTGCGATCGCTCTCGAATTACCAGAGTCCTTCTTCGCTGACAAGCACGATCAGCAAAATTATACTCTACGGCTACTTCATTATCCCCCACTGGAGCAAGTAGCCAAACCCGGACAAGTGCGTGCTGGCGAACATTCCGACTATGGCAGTTTCACCTTACTATTTCAAGATGAAGTTGGCGGTTTAGAAGTTCGCACTGCTGATGGCGAGTGGATCGCTGCACCCTACATTCCGGGTACTGTTGTCGTGAATACAGGGGATTTGATGCAACAGTGGACGAATCACGAATTTTGCTCGACCAAGCATCGGGTAATGGTTCCCAGCGATGATAGAGTCAAGCGATCGCGTTATTCCGTTGCTTTTTTCTGCCATCCCAACAACGACGCGGAAATTGCCTGTATTGAGAGTTGTCAAGGAGAAAATCGTCCCCCACTTTATCCACCCATTTCAGCGGGAGACTATCTCCTGAGTAGATTACAAGCAACCTACTAAAGAAACTGAAAACAGGACTTACGCAACTGGCTCACGCGAGCGCCATTCAATAGTACGGATGTATTATTTACAGCGAACCGCCAAAGAGGCTCTTACTCAAATTAGTAATAGTAATTGATAGCGTG
>NZ_JACJOK010000050.1:0-7414 GCF_014695505.1 Trichocoleus sp. FACHB-90 | reverse complement strand
TGAAACCATCACCCGCTACTAGGTTCTTCTCTCAAAACTATACCTGTTATGCCTTTGAGCATTATTTTAAGTATTTTGTCTGATTGTTAAGAAAGATGCGGGTAATGGATAGCCGATCAAGGGGAGGGGTCACAACCTTCGCTAATTGACCAACAACATCTTTTCAATCGCCAGATATTTTTGCTTGCATTGGAATGCACTCGCGATCGCAAAGCTTTAGATAGCCTCAACTGTTCTAAGTTCGCACCTTAAGCCAATCGACAATAGTTGGAGGAAGGTTTCGCTGCACCTTACTGCTGACATACATCCCGATGTGTCCAACCGGGAAGGAGCGCACGGTGTAGTCTTCGCTCCCAATGTACTTCTCAAGAGCCAAGGAGGATGCTGGAGGAACCAGATGATCTTGCTCGGCGTATATGTTCAAAATCGGAATGCGGATGTTTCCCAGATCCACTCGCTTGTTGCCAATCTCAACCTCACCTTTAATCAGTTTGTTTCCCTGGTAGAAGTCCTTCATGAACTGTCGGTAAGCCTCTCCAGCTTGGTCAGGACTATCGAAAATCCACTTTTCCATGCGGAGAAAGTTGAGCAGCTTGTCCTCGGATTCGATAGTATCCAGAAGGTCAATATACTTCTGGATTCCTAACTGAAATGGCTTCAGCAGCAAAAACTCTAAGTTCATGAAGTCGCCGGGGATGTTACCCAGAGTATCTACCATTAGATCCACGTCTAGCGCTTGTGACCCTAGAGTGCTTCCACCCCAAACATTGAGCAGTCCCTCCTTGATGTGAAAATCAACCGGAGTGACCATAGTAATCAGGTTTTTCACCTTCTCTGGGTAAATGGAACTGTAGCAGAGACTAAAAGCACCTCCCTGACAAATGCCTAACAGGTTGATTTGCTCTAAGTTATGGCGATCGCGTACTACGTCCACACAGTTATTGATATAACCATTGATGTAGTCGTCAAGAGTCAAAAAGCGATCGCTTCGGCTCGGATAGCCCCAGTCAGTTATGTATACATCCATGCCAAGATTGAGCAAATTGGCAACAAGCGATCGCCCTTCCTGTAAATCGACGATGTAGGGACGGTTGACTAGAGCGTAAACGATGAGGATAGGAATGTTCAGGGAATGCTCCACCTTTGGTGTGAAGCGGTACAGCACCACCTTATCTTCTCGGTAAACCTCTTCCTTGGGTGTCACCCCAATCTGAATGTCCTCCTCGCGCAGGCGGCTGAAGCTCTCGACACCCTTAAACAGTTTTTGGGTTAGCTCGGTAAAATCGTGCATTGCATCCTCAAGACTCGCTGCGTTGGGATTCTCCTAAAGCTTTTTTAAGGCTTTTGATTTCCTTACGCAACTCGTAGACGTTACGGTGAATTTCATCAACTTCGCTGCGAGTTGGTAAGTTATTCATCTTCAGAAACACTTCCATTAGCTGTTGCTGCTGGAGCCTGTAGGTCATGGCTGCATTCAAGAATTTCCCCTGGATCTCAAGGGCATTCTGTGAACGGAACGTCTGCGCGAATGCTTGGTCAAATACCCTACTCCAGACTTGCTGAAACTGCCGCCAGTTCTGAAGCGTTTCGCCCTTTTCTTGGGAGGATGCCAATCGCATTAGCTGCTCAAAGGCTTTCATCCAGACATCGACCAGCACTAACTGATAGTCAAAGCTCGCTTTATAGAAGTTTGTCCAGGCATCAAAGCTTTTAAGCAGTTTGTTGTTGAACTCACGGGTATATCCGAGGCTTGGGCTTTGCAGTAAGTTGCCAGTCTGTTGATAGTCCCAGTAGAGGTTATTCAGCTCTATTGATGCAACATCGCCGCCCATCGCCTGAATCGCCATTTCTAGTGACTGGCGCAGTGGTTCTACCGAAAGCTGACCTAGCTTTTGCAGCCCCTCCGCATACAGAAGCCATAACTCGACCTGATTTTGAATACCGTTGACTGTAGCAGGCGTTTCGGTAGTTGTCACAGGCCTAATAAAATCAATCCAGCTTTCCCAGATTTTCTTTTGAGTCTCAGCCCACGTTTTCACCAGATTCTCAGTCTGTTCGACCCAGTAAGTAGCGTCTTTTTCCATTGTTGCTGAACTATTGGTGATGGAAGTGGGCAAAATTCATCTTAGATTTTTTCCTGTGGCAAGTTCGTCACCGTAGGTATGATTAGTGGGAATGCGATCGCATATTACTTGCATAGCCCATTTCGCGTTTTGAGAATCAGCACGCAGCTTGGTACGTGTGTAATTGTGCTATTCATCACCATTTATTGCCTTATAACCGGATTGCCAACAGCGCTGGCCAATCTCAAAAATAACGTCTTCAGCCTTCCACTTCGGCTTGGTTAGATAGAGTTCGGCGACCTTCTGTTTCCTAGATGTAGAATGCTTAACTTAATCCTATGTTGGTCAGTCGCCGATTCATACCCCTACTTAGTCCAAAGGGAAGATTTAGTCAATAAAAAAAATTAGTAATTATTGAATCAATGAACTTAATGCGCTAGTTTTCTAGCCGATCTTATGGAAACCATTTACGGGAATATACAAGGAGTAAAATCTAGTTACATCAAGCAACTACAGCGCCTGTACGAGCAACGGCAACCCTCCCATAGCCTAACTACTCCCGAATTCGCCCAAACTCTAGCAGCAATCAGTACAGAGATTCACCACCCCGTCTGCTGCTACCTTAATCGACGCGGGCAAGTAATCCGAGTTGCAGTCGGTACGCCAAGCCAAACTCAAATCCCGCTCCAAGACCTTCCCCGGCACAGTGCGGAACGCCTGAGTGGAATTCGCTGCATTGCCACTCAACTTAAATTAGAGCCACCTGACCCAGCCGCACTGACCGCAATGGCACGGCAGCGCTTAGACGCTTTGGTGTTAATCCCCGCTGGCAACGGAGCGGGACGACGGGACAGTGAAGCCACAGGCTTAGTCAAGGAAGCTTACCTAGCTCACCTTGTACCCGAACAAGAAACGCCTTGGATTGTTTCTCCTCGCCTCAGCCTAGATGAGCTGAACGAACAAGACTTTGACGACTTAGTTGATGAATGGGAAACCGAGTTCTCGGAATCAAGCGATGGAAAATCGCAATTCCAAGTAATTGAATCAGACTCTGACAAAGTGCTGCTGGTTGGGTTGATGACCGAGGACGTGTCTCCCCAACGGTTTCAAGATGGACTTGAAGAACTGATTCGATTAGTTGATAGTGCTGGAGGAGAGGTATTAGAAACAATACAGCAAAAGCGAAGTCGCCCCCATCCTCAAACAGTTGTCGGTCAAGGAAAAATTGAAGAAATTGCCCAACGCGCTCATCAACTAGGAGCCAACTTAATCGTCTTTGACCGAGATATTTCTCCTTCCCAAGCACGAAACCTGGAAGAGCAGATTAACATCCGCGTCGTAGATAGAACTGAAATAATTCTGGATATCTTCGCTCAACGCGCTCAATCCCAAGCGGGTAAATTGCAAGTGGAACTGGCGCAACTGGAATATATGCTGCCTCGGCTCAGGGGTCGAGGTCGGGAAATGTCCAGGCTTGGAGGCGGAATTGGTACCAGAGGGCCTGGTGAAACCAAACTAGAAACTGAGCGGCGAACCATTCAACGCCGAATCGCCCAACTTCAGCAGGAAGTTAACCAATTACAAGCCCATCGCTCCCGGTTGCGACAACAACGACAACAGCAAGAAATTCCCTCTATTGCGTTAGTCGGTTATACCAACGCGGGTAAATCGACCCTACTAAATGCGTTGACTCATGCCGAAGTTTATACAGCAAATCAACTATTTGCCACCCTCGACCCGACAACGCGAAAACTGGTAATTACAGATCCAAACACTCAAGAGCGGCGGTCTCTTCTGCTTACAGACACCGTAGGGTTTATTCACGAACTCCCGCCACCTCTAATGGATGCTTTCCGCGCCACTCTGGAGGAAGTAACTGAGGCGAATGCGTTGCTTCATGTGGTCGATGTGTCCCATCCAGCTTGGGAAAGCCATATCCGTTCAGTGATGGACGTGCTAGCAGAAATGCCTACTATTCCTGGTAAAGCTTTAATTGCTTTTAACAAGGTCGATAAAGTAGATAGCGAAAACTTGGCTTTAGCTCAGCAAGAGTTTCCTGAAGCGGTGTTTATTTCAGCAACTGGACGCTTAGGTTTAGAGACGCTACGCCAGCGATTGGTGCAACTAATTGACGAAGCTGGTTCACAGACTCCACTTATGAAAATGTGAATATTGCTGCTCGTAAGTTGGATTATCTAGCTGCCTTTCTGGATATGTCAACCAATTACTACGAGCTTACGGCTAGGCAAGCTGTAGCGAGGAATTTGATTTTACGAGCAGCAGAAGTAAAGGCAAAGACAAAAAGAAAAAGCACTAGGAAAAAGGAAAAAAAATAAAGATTAACCAGAGTGCGATCGCACTCTGGTTAATGTTTCCAAAATTTATCAAGGGCGATCTGTCTTGCGGCGGATCGCTTCGCTATCGCTTTTGTGCATTCTTCGCTATCCTAGGGGACGTGACGAATTTCCGATTTATTTCAAGTATTTAGGCGATGGAAGAAATTCTTCAGATAGTCAAAAAAGTCACTCTGGCGCTAGTTGGTGGTGGAGCAGCGTTTTTAGCTTTCTATCTGGCACTGTTTTTTTCGATTATGGTTCTGGTTCCTACCAGTTCTCCAAATCAACTAGAAGAATGGACAAACACTGTCACCACAGTGTTTGGTATCAAATTAACTGTACTCTCGCTACAACGATTGAAAGGGGCCGCCATTGGTATCAGTGTTGTCCTTCCCCTTGCTGCCGTTGCTTGGTTTTCACTCCGAGCATTCATTCACCAACGGTAGTAACAACAAATAATTTGCGCTCCGACAGCAGTTGAACAAAACAGAGGTTGAGTTTCCAACGCCCAACCCACTCTATGGGCTTTGTTGCGATCGCGCTGGCAAGTCAGCCCCTACATAGACGGGCTGAAAGCCAAAGTTAGCTTTAGCTAACTGGAAAACATTTCAAACCCGTTTTAAAGGGTTTGAGCTTTAAGCCTAAACTTTAGTTCAAGGCATTTATGCAAGAAGCCTATTAATTTTGTAACTTTTTGTAAAAGGCACCTCCTCCTAAAAATTAGGCTAAAAAGAGGTAGGCATCTAGTTAAAAAGGAGCTAAATTCGTGAGTCAATCTATTTCTAAATTGGTGGATACCCTGCCAACTAGCAGCATGACCGTTTATATGCTGCGATCGCTCGATTTTGTCGTTCCTGGTGAATGGCAAAACGTCGTGGGGTTTGAAAACACCATCCGTGCGGTGACAGGTGTTACCGACAGAGACTTGATTGAGGACATTGGCGACAGAGCGATCGCTCTGTACAACGACCCAACGGAAGTTTATCAACAAACCTTATGGCTTTACCAAACAATTGACCGTGCTGATAGCGCCATTGGTGCAGCAGCACTAGCGAACAAAGTTGGCGAGAAAATCAGCTTCCTGAATTTTTTAAACCAGCTTACTCCCAAACCAGATACCGTACAAGCCATCGATTTGTCCCTAAAACTGGTAGTAGAGTTGATTGCCTTTTGTCGCTTACACGGAATTCCTACCAGCATCGACGCATTTAGAACTTCTTTAGGAAACTATCACAATGAATCCATAATGCGGATGGCGGCTCTAGTTGCCGTTGATGGATTGATTCCTCTTGGCCCCGACTTCATCCTCAAAGCTCAATCAATTCTCGGTCAGCTTAATCCTTCGCAATTAGAAGGGAATACCGCTTATCAAAGTATCAACACTGCAATTCCTGGCGGCACTACGGCTGGTAAATTAGGCTTTATTGGTGAAAGTTTTGCCTCAGTTAACGGCTGGATGAGTAACTTTGTTGCATCTCATGGGTTAACACCAGAGAACGTTGTGGCGCACTTACAACAGTTTATGAATACTGCTGATAGTAAGTTGGATTATCTAGCTGCCTTTCTGGATATGTCAACCAATTACTACGAGCATACGGGTACCCAAACTGTGGCGCGAAATTTGATTTTACGAGCAGCAGAAGAGACTAAAGGTAAAGACAAAAAGAAAAAGCACAAGGAAAAAGAAAAGGAAAAGGAAAAGAAAAAAGATAAAAAAAAGAAAGATTAACGAGAGTGCGATCGCTCCTGATTCTCTCAAAGCTTATCGAGTGCGATCGCACAAAGCGCACCAAGGGAGCGATCGCATTGATGACACCAGCGACGAGGAAGTATAAAACTGGCGGGTTTGGTGAGTCTAGAATGGGCGGATTTTAATAAAGGTAGATTTGGGTTTCCTTGCGTCAACCCGACCTACTAGCCCGTCTAGAATAAAATGCTGGGTTGATACAATTCGCCAAATCAAAATTTTCCAAGATTATAGGCATTAGTTTACCCAACGAATTAGGCTAGACGCGCTACTACGGGCAATTTGCTTTCTCACTCAACCTACAGGCGAGTGATAGCGCTAAAATGTCATTAGTCCTGTTAAACCTTTATATTGGCTTGAATTGAATAATGGAACAATCTAATGCACTAAGGCGATTGGAGATTATTCTCGATGAGGCAGTCACGAATGGAAATGGGGAACAAAGTTCTGCCGCTATTTTATTGGAGGCAATGACACTTGCTGTTCAACATCGAAACATTGTGGATTTCTATGAACTTTTGAATAAAGCTGAGGAAGAAGCAAGAAAATTAAATAAGTTTCCGAAAATCGATAGATATATTAAAGTAATAGAGGAACTTCAGGACGTTTTTATTGCTAATCATATTTGGTCTTCAAAATGGAGTATATTTGCCGATTATATTGATAATAAGGGCGTTCTGAATACACTTGATGCACTAGCTAATTATCTGCATTCACAAAATCCTAAAATATTTATAGAGCAAGATTTTTTAAACGATCTCAATACCACGTTTAGTTCTCTAGTAGAGAAGGTTATGGAATCAGATTTATCTAAAGAGTTAAAGATATATCTAATCGAGAGAATTGAAGATATATTGAAAGCAATACGTAGATACGCCATTGATGGAACTGAAGGATTAGAAAAGGCTGCTAAGTCATTGGTAAATGATTTAGCCGTCACAGAGCATAATCTCGGCTCTCCTGTACTTATGGGTATAAGTAAAATTTATTTAAATAAGCAAGCTAGCAGCTTCTCTCGTAAAGATTCAAAGCTCTTAAAACCATAGCTCTGCCGAATAATTAACTTAATTCTATTATTAATTCCTTCCATCACTCCGCTCGTCGTTTTACTAACAAAGTAATGACTAATTTCAACCAGATGATTCTCAATACTATCAGGACTTACGCAACTGGCTCACGCGAGCGCCATTCAATAGTACGGATGTATTATTTACAGCGAACCGCCAAAGAGGCTCTTACTCAAATTAGTAATAGTAATTGATAGCGTG
>NZ_JACJOK010000005.1:0-63131 GCF_014695505.1 Trichocoleus sp. FACHB-90 | reverse complement strand
AGGAGGAACTCCGCGACATTTATGAAACGAGTCCAACCGTAAAAATTGGATTTAAGCGACTCAAAAGCTGGTTGAATTCTGCCCGCATTATTTTCGGAAAAGCTGTTCATAGTATTGAGAATCATCTGGTTGAAATTAGTCATTACTTTGTTAGTAAAACGACGAGCGGAGTGATGGAAGGAATTAATAATAGAATTAAGTTAATTATTCGGCAGAGCTATGGTTTTAAGAGCTTTGAATCTTTACGAGAGAAGCTGCTAGCTTGCTTATTTAAATAAAATTTACTTATACCCATAAGTACAGGAGAGCCGAACTTGTAAGAGAAGGAGGAGTACGATCAACCCAAACCATTGTTTTTGGTTTGACTCCTTTTTGCTTAAAAGTTTCACTCGCAAGCCCATCACCAATCCGCCAATCCCATTCACTCATGAATTTGTCATAAGACTTTTCCACGTCTGCACCATTAGTATCAGTGAAATAAATCTTTCCTCCTTGAACTTTATCGTTGTATCCGCGAACTGCTACCCAGTGCATTTCGGGCCACGTGCCAAAGACTATTCCTGGTTTGAAACTACCAACTCGACGCAATACAAGTACAGGTTTGCCCTGACTCAATAGACTTTTAAGTTTGCCGAGATCAGACCCACTTTCATACTTGGCATTTCCTCCTTCCCATCGATTCATTACATCCCGTAGTTCCCAAGGTTCAAATCCTGTTTTGAAACCACTTGAATCGAAACATTTTTTTAGAATCCCTGACCCAATACAAATCCTTGGAGGGATAATTCCTTTTTCGCGCTGGCTAACCGATCTTACCTGTTCATAATTTACGCGATGACCATAGAATGCCAAAACTCTTGCAGCAGAGTTTGGTCCACAACTCCAGCTATCATCCTGATTACCTGTACTCGGCAGTGTCAGCTTTACGTTTCCGTTTCTTATGTCTGCCTGCTGTGCAGTTGCAGGACTTGGAGAGAGCAGAGAATCATTCGGCAACAGGAGAGACGTTACAATGCTGCCCACCGCAATTACAAACGCTAAAAGCACTAACGAAAGATATTTTTTCACTACAGCAACCTCAAAACTTGAAACGAGGAATTAGAAAACAAAAAACTGTCTTCTCTCACAGACAACATCGACTGACACATCTAGCAAAGATTTAGCGGTCTAACGACAACGAGTGCAAAGACTTTCTGCGGAGCCAGCTAACTAGGAATTGTGCAGCCAGTTCCGGGAGAATACTCTTTTTGGTCAGCTTATCCCGCACATCTGTGGTTTAACTGTGAACAGGCATTAGTAGCTTTTGCTCTGCCTTAACTTAATTGATAGCCCACCCCCGATCGCACTGTCGGTGAGAAAAAGTGAGTTCTTTCCACAGAGGGATGTAAATTTTCTGTAACGTTGCCTAATTACAGCCTCAAACACTCAGCAAACATAACCTTTAGGTCAAAAGCACTAGCGATCCCTCAACCTTTAGATTGAAGCGTAAATAAACGCGATCGCACTGCGGCAACTAATCTCCGCTAATCTCCACCAATGTCTCGCCTGCTCTCAAAAGTTCCAGTGCCTCTCGCAATGTAGCGCTTAGAATCTCTCGCAACCGAGTGTTTGATGTATTACCACACGTCAACCAAATAATTTGCGGCGGTGAACCTAGACGATCGACCAAGTCAACAAAGTCTCTGTCTTTGGTCATTACGATAACTCCTTGCGCCTTGGCTGCCTCGAAAATCTCCTGATCTTCAGCGTCTCTCAGTCCAATATCGCGCAAGGCTACTGCTATTACCCCAAGTGTATTAGTAATCCAGATGGCGATCGCAGGCGGTAGTTGTGCATCTACCCAGATTGTCATGCAACCAACACTGGATGATTAAGTTTACGAGAGGCGTATGATAGCGCTGCTTTGAGATCATCCGCCTCCAAATCCAGCATTTCTTCTAAAATTTGTTCGGCACTCAAACCAGCCGCGAACAAATCCAGCACGTCGGATACCCGAATTCTCATACCACGAATACAAGGACGACCACCACACTGCTTAGGATTGACGGTAATTCTTTCAAGCAAGTTTGACATACGGCTTCACTCAAAGATGAATCTTTACCTCAGTGTGAATCACATTTGTCAAAGTTGCAAATTGCTTTGGATTTGCTAGGTAAAGCTTGAACAACCCAAAGGCTTTGGTGTAGCCTTCTCTAGGCATTCTTCTTGTCAGTGAAAAAAAGTGAATTGCTTTATGTAAAGCTTTGGTGAATTTTGCTTAAACGTTGCGGGTAGGCAAAGAAAAGTCAGTAACATTGACACAACAAATGACAATAGTTAACTGATGACAGAACAAGAAGCGATCGCTCTCGTTGATACTCTTTTATGTTCTGCCCATTTGGGACAAAAACTCAATGATGTGCAGTCGGTTGTGTTTATAGAAACATGGACGGGACGATCATACGCAGAGATTGCCAAGCAGTTAGGTTATCAAAACGACTACATTAAACAAGTGGGTTCGCAGTTGTGGCGAAGTCTTTCTCAACTCTTCGGCGAACCAGTCTCCAAGCGCAATATTCAAGCGGTTTTGCGTCGCTACCAACAATCGCAACAAGGTAAGCAAGATTGGGGTGAAGCGATCGACGTTTCCCGATTTTACAATCGCCACGAGGAACGGCGATCGCTAGAAAGTTGGATTCTTGAAGATTGCTGCCGCTGGATCGGCATTTTCGGACTCGGTGGGATGGGTAAAACTGCCCTTTCTGTGAAAATCGCTCAACAGGTGCGTTCGCGAAGCGTCTGTGAAGCAGAATCGCAATTTGAATTCGTGATTTGGCGGAGTTTGCAGCAAGCACCGCCCCTAAATGCTTTAATCCGCGAGATTTTGCCTATTTTAACCAGAGAAACCGAAACCCCAGACGCTTCGATTAACAGCTTTATGGCACAGTTGCGCGTCAAACGCTGTTTATTAGTCCTTGATAACGTAGAGTCAATTTTGCAAGGCAAAGAGCGCAGTGGACAGTATCAATCCGGTTATCAAGATTATCGCTGCTTATTCGAGCGAATTGCCGACGAACCCCACCAAAGTTGTCTTGTTATCACCGGACGAGAGAAACCCGGCGGTTTTACCGTGCGGGAGGGGAAAAACTTGCCAGTGCGATCGCTTCTACTCAAAGGACTCGCAGCAGCAGATGGCGAAGAAATCCTCATCGATAAAGGCGTAAACGCAACCGAGTTGCAACGACAAGCAATTGTCAATTACTTGGGAGGAAATCCTCTTGCTCTCAAAATTGCTGCTACTACTATTCAAGAACTCTTTAGCGGCGACGCGCAGGCGTTTTTAGCCCAAGGAAGTACCGTTTTTAGCGATTTGTGGGATTTACTCGAACAACAATTTGAGCGTTTATCTCCTCTGCAACAAAAGATAATGTACTGCTTAGCAATTCACCCAGAAGGGGTAACGCCAGCAAAGTTACAAGCAGAAATCTTGTCCAAAGTGTCTGGGCGAGAGTTACTAGAGGTCTTAGAGTCATTGAAAGAGCGATCGCTTGTTGACGTTATAAACGGGAACCTAAAACAACAACCCGTAATTCTGGAATATGTCACCCAACGCCTGATTCAAACCATCAAGCAAGAAGTTACAACAACCAACGTGAATCTGTTTAGAAGCAATACTTTAATTAAAGCCCAAACACAATACTTACTTGCATGATGCTCAATTTCAGTTTATCTTACATCCTTTAACAAAGCGACTGCTTACTCGCTTTGTTAAGCAGTATGTTGAGTCGTAAATTAGCAATACTAACCCGCTCAATTAAGTAAAAATATTTGTTTAAAATTTTGCTTTCCTCAAGCGTTTAAAAAACTTCCACTTGCTACTTCCGACTCGCTACATTATGAAACCCACCTACTTCGGAAAGAGTGTAAAGCGGTCTACCTTTGACTTCTTCGTAAATTCGTCCAATGTATTCCCCTAAAATGCCGATACTTACCAGTTGTACAGCACCTAAAAAGAAAATAGCAACCAGAATAATTGTGAACCCAGTTAAAGGCGATTGGGGGACAAAAATCCGCCAATAAATAACTAACAAACCCATAAAAATTGCGGCAACAGCGGCGAGTAAACCTACATAGGTAGAAATTCGCAACGGTACTTTAGAAAAAGACACTAAACCATTTATCGCCAAAGACAAAGATTTGCTGAAGGTGTATTTTACTTCACCAGCAAAACGAGGATGACGCTCAAAGTATACAGCTGTTTGCTGGAAGCCAATCCAAGATCGCATTCCTCGAATGTAGCGATCGCGTTCTGGCATGGAATTAAGTACTTCCACTACTTGCCTATCCATCAAACAAAAATCCCCCGTGTCCGTGGGAATGTCTACATCAGCTAATTGCTTGAGTAGGCGATAAAAGACGTAAGCTGTAAAGCGTTTAAACCAGCTTTCTTTCTGGCGTTGGGTACGCTTAGCATAAACCACATGATAGCCTTGTCGCCACTTTTCCACCATGTCAGGAATTAACTCTGGCGGATCTTGTAAGTCAGCATCAAGGATAACTATTACTTCACCCCGGACATAATTTAAACCAGCTGTTACCGCAATTTGGTGTCCAAAGTTACGCGCCAAGCTTA
Organism: Trichocoleus sp. FACHB-90; assembly: GCF_014695505.1. NCBI lineage: Bacteria > Bacillati > Cyanobacteriota > Cyanophyceae > Leptolyngbyales > Trichocoleusaceae > Trichocoleus > Trichocoleus sp. FACHB-90. Next base: position 58,519 of record NZ_JACJOK010000005.1, on the reverse strand, counting down.
GATAGCAAACTCGCGGATCTTTTTCATGCAAATCTCGCAGCAGTTCTAAAGACCGATCTTTACTACCATCGTTGACTAGAATTAACTCCGCCTGGTCATCCAAGCGATCCATTAATTCACTTATTCGTCGATACAGTTCCGGGAGAGTGTTCTCTTCGTTGTACACCGGAATTACCAAAGAATACTTTGGTGTCATTGATTATTAGGCATCTCGCCTTTTGACAGAAACAACTTTTAAAATTTTCTCAGAAAAAAGTTCTTTTTTCTGGTATTATAGGTTTTATTAATTAAAAATAATATGGTTTTCTTAATAATGGAAATATTAGCCAATAGTGTTGAAGCACAGATTTCCATTATTAAAGTATACGCCAACAGGTAGAAAAAGTATAGTGATTGCTACAAAAAAAACATTTTTTTAACCTTCAAATGAAAAGAAAAAGAGAAGATTTTTTTTCATTTTTAGATACTAGCCTCTAATTTATTGGGAATACCTTCACAACCGCCCGGAATTGTGGATCTAGTTTCCTCGCCTCCCCAAGCACAACAGTATTGACGCTGTTCTTCGGAGAGTTGCTGTACACCTGTGAAATCAGCATTTTCTACCACAGCGCCAGTAAAAACGCCAGTTCTGTAATTGGGGTAGGGGGGTTGAGTGTGACTCCGTGGGGTGGCGGTCTCCGCTGAACCGTAGAACAAGCGGGTAGCTTTAAAGTCAGCACCAGCAAGATTAGCTCCGTACAAAATAGCACGAGACAGGTTAGCTTTGACTAAATCGCAGTTGCTCAAATTGGCACCGATGAGATTAGCTTCGCTCAAGTCGGTGCGGCGCAGATCGGTATTAGACAAATCTGCCTTAGCCAGCATTACCCCCAAATCGATGACGCGCACACCGTTGACGCGATCTTCAGCATAACCTCCAGCACCGTCAAAAATGGCTCTCCCTAAGCGGCGATCGCGTTCTAGGGGAGTCAGTAATTTCGAGGTTGACAAGAAACGGAGAATTTTCGATTTCCCGCTAGAGTCTACACTGCTAAGAATAGCGGCGGTGCGTCCTTCAGCGAGTAACCGCTCTTGAGGCCAATCTTCTAGAAGTCCTTCTTCATCTAATACTAAGTCAGAGATGCCCTGAAAATAAGTATCAATCGTTTGCTGCTGGGTAATAATATTTTGCTGAGCGGTGAGATCGTTTTGCTTAATCGTCAAATCTCTGGAAATAATATATTGTCGCCACGCTACATATACAGCTAAAACGGCAATGAAAATTTGCCCGACAGCACCAGTCCATTCTGCCAGAGATCCGATTTCGTCCCATTTTTGCTGGTTCGCCCATTCATTAAGGCGTTGGTTGATACCACTGAACTTGAGTAAAGCGAAAATCGATACTATTGCTCCCACAACAGCTACTATGATTGAGCGCTGTTTTGCTGGAACCAACTCATCCAGCAGCGGTTGGGAACTAATCCACAGTACGCGCAGGGAAATCAACCCGCCGACAAGCGCCCCCGACACCCCAATCCAGAAATTATTGATAGATAACCCAATGACGACCAAAGCGATCGCCATAAAGATAATTGGCGATACTACAGGAATAGAGGGAGTTTGTTTGTTGAGTAGGAGACTTCGCGGCATTTTAGCCAATTGTTGCTCATATTGACTTTGCGCCTCAGCGGAGGGCGATCGCATCTGAGGGAGTTGGTTGTTTTCAGGCGAACTTTTCCCATTCTGACTATCAGGGGCGTTTGTGGGTAAGTTTGACTGGCGAGGATCGGGCGGTGTCGTCATGTGTCGATTTAATTAGCCTAAGATAACCCATGCTTTATTTGTGTGCTTCGTAGCTGGGTTAGTAGCATTTCCATTTGCCTTAGTTTGGATTGTATCACTGACGCTGTGGCGATTGGTACGCGCTCAACTGAGGCTGAAGATAAATTGTGAATGATCTTCGCTCACAAAAGCTACAGGCTGCGGTGATTTTAAAAGCGCGATCGCTATTATAAAACAAGCAAGTTAACAGAAAATAGGAGCATAATTTATGAATGCACAATTAGTTGACTCCCTAGTTCAAGTTATTTTAGCTCTCTCACCGGATGAGCGATCGCTACTAGAAGAAAAATTATTTGGGAATATACCCTACCCTTCAGCCCTTGAATTAGCGCACCTTGCAGAAAGCGGAGGAAATTTTGACTATCTGCACGATGAACCGGATATTTATACCCTCGAAGATGGAGAACCAATCTAGTGACAGTAAAAAAAGGATATATTGTCCTAGTTAATTTTCCCTTTACAGACTTGAGTACAACAAAATTACGTCCTGCCTTAGTGCTGGCGTTAAGCTCTACAATAGATGAAGTAACTCTTTGCTTCATTTCGTCTCAAAATGTCACCATTTTAAGTTCGGAAGAATTTGCTCTTGATGTTTCAGATCCAGAATTTGTTAATACTGGATTGAGAGTTGCCTCTAAAGTGAGAGTAACTCGAATTGCTACTCTTGAGAGTAGATTAATTATCAGACGCTTGGGAGAGTTGGGAAGTCTGCAAATGCAGCAATTGAACGCCGTGATGATACGGGCATTTCAAATAATTTAACCTGTGCAATTTGCAGCCAGAAATCACAAGAACGTTTTGGAGTAGTTTAAAAATGCGATCGCGTCCCTATTTTCCTCTGCGCCTCAGCGGTTCAATAAAAGATGCGATCGCGCTACCTACAACCCCAAATCCACCGCCACACGATGAGCGCAAGCAAACCCCGAAAACGCCACCGCATTTAAACCCTGTCCCGGAAACGTACTATCTCCCACACAATAAAGTCCCGGAATAGCAGTTCTATTAAACGGCATTCCCAACAATCCTAATAACTTGCGGCCCGGAATCGGCCCATAAGTGCCATCTTCCCGATTTAAAAAGCGCCGATGAGTGCGAGGAGTCCCAACTTCTAGATAATCTAAACTTGCATCTAAGCCTGGGAAAATCTTCTCCAAACGCTCAATAACTCGCCCGGCTGCTGCTTCCTTCTTCTCTTCGTATTCGCTAGAAGAAAGTTCCTGCCAATTTTCAATCGAATCCGGGGTAAATGCGTGCAGAATGTGATAACCTTCTGGTGCTAAATCCGGGTCAAGCAAGGTAGGAATTGACAAAAAGATAGTGCCTTGTGTCGCTTCCATATTTTCCCAATCTTCCAACAAAATATGGTGACATTCTGTTCCCACTGGCAAAACATCTGCTTTAACTCCCATATGCAAACTCAAGAAACTGGGAGATTTTTGATAACGTTTTTGCCACTTCTTCTCAGATGTTGGCATCTCCTCTGGTGGTAATAACTTCTCGAAAGTATCCCAGCGTGTCGCATTAGAAACGATGCGCTTAGCGCGATATACTTTTCCATCAGCCAACTCAACGCCAACGGCGCGATTATTTTCTGTGACAATTTTCGTTACTCTGGCTTTATACTGAATTTCCCCGCCAACTTTTTCCAGTCCTTCCACCAGTTTTTGGGCGATTTGTCCCACACCGCCTTTAGGATAGTTGATGCCGCCATAGTGCCGATCTGAGAATACCATCCCGGCGTTAATCATCGGAGTGCGATCGCTTGGCACAACTGACCAGATGTAACAGTCCATGTCGATGAATTGCAGCAGTTGCGGGTCGCTAATGTACTTCCTGGCAATATCACCAACATTTTGCGGCAAGTATTTCACCAAACCCAGACACGCCAACGGGTGCTGGAAAAACACCCGCGCCAGATACCGGGGTTCTTCCAGCGATAGCAATTCCATCGCATTTAGACAATTAAAAACCTTCCAACATTCATCGTAAAACTTGCGAATACCCTCACGCTCATGCGGAAAATTAGCAGTTAGTTCTTGCAAAAATTTTTCATAATCGCGATGAATTTTCAGGCCTAAGCCGTTAGGCAAATGATAGTGAATCTGTACGCTATCGGGAATAGTTTCTAGGCTGACGTTTACAGCTTCCAGGGCGCGGGTGAGCAAGTTGGTAGTACCTTGAGTACCAAAACCAAAAATCATCGATGCTCCCACGTCAAAGCGATACCCTTCCCGTTCAAAGTATCCGGAACTACCTCCGGGAATTAAGTAGCTCTCCAGTACCAGAACTTTAGCGCCTTTCGCTGCTAGCTGGGTTGCACTCACCAGCCCTCCAATTCCAGAACCGATAACAATAACATCAAACGTCGATGCAGCGGAGGTATGGATAGAAGTTGCAGGCATGGAAGAGAAAGGGAATTACTTAACGTTTCTGAGTTTAACGTCTTATATTACATCTCGCCTCAAAAAAAAAATGGGACTAGCTTGCAACTGCACACCCAGCCCCACCTGCCGATCCTTAATGAGAGGAGAACACTAAAAATAAATATAGCCTTGTTGATAATATATGTCAATACTGTTGAAAATTATTTTCAACAGTATTGATTTCTCGTTGGACGGGATGCCAAACAGAGGCGACGAGAAGAATCGCTCTTAGCGTATGATAGGTCAGGTCTTTGAGCTGGCATCCCTCAGTCAAGATAAGCAACTATGACTCTTCAACTGCGTGTCTACGTTCCTCCCCATCCCCTGATTAAGCACTGGCTGGCTGTAGCTCGCGATGCAGCAACGCCGTCGGTGTTGTTCAAGAGCGCGATGAAAGAACTGGGGCGCTGGCTGACTTATGAGGCAATTCGGGACTGGCTACCGACGATAGAAACGACGGTGCAAACACCGTTAGCTGAATGTCCTGCCACTTTTATCAATCCAGAAGTGCCGCTGGTTGTGGTGCCGATTCTCCGAGCAGGATTAGGATTATTAGAGGGGGCGCAGACTTTGCTGCCTTTGGCTTCGACTTATCATATCGGTTTGGTGCGGAATGAGGAAACTCTGGAAGCCAGCTGTTATCTCAACAAAATGCCAGAGCAATTTCATCCCCAAACGCGAGTTTTAATTACTGACCCGATGCTGGCGACGGGTGGGACAATTATGATGGCGATGGCAGAGTTGACTAAACGAGGCATCGACCCAGCTTTGACGCGGATTATTTCTGTGGTAGCAGCGCCACCAGCGTTGCAGAAGCTTTCCTCAGCTTATCCGGGTTTGATTGTCTATACGGCAATGATTGATGAGGGTCTGAACTCTCAGGGGTATATTGTACCGGGATTAGGAGATGCAGGCGATCGCACGTTTGGGACATAGGGATTGGGGATTGGGAATTGGGAATTGGGAATTGGGAAAAAGTCTTACCTAGTCCTTAGTCCCCAGCCCCCAGTCCCCAGTCCCCAATCTCCTCTACTCCCCTAGTCGGTAGGCAGGGGGGTCAGCGAAAAGTTACCCTAAAAACAGTTGAAAAAAGATCGTGACGGTAGTTAAAGATGAGTCAGCGCGATGGTTTTGGAAGCGGATTTCTGGCTGGGACTATAGTTGGCGGTCTAGTCGGTGGGATTGTCGGGGCGCTGATTGCTTCTGGACGCACGTCGGAAGCTGATGCCAAAGATGCGTCTCTGCTGAATTCGGGAGCGTCAGAAGCTAAAGCTGGCAAAGGTAGAAAGCGTCAACTCAAAGACTCAGATAGTATTGAATTTGCACGGCGGAGCTTAGAGGATAAAATTGCCCAACTCAATGCGGCAATTGATGATGTCCGGACTCAGCTTGGCAATGTAAATGGAAACGCTGTGGAAATAGAGCGGGAGCGATTCTCTCCCTCTGACGCACTCTCGTCCCTACCTAAAGATCCCTAAACTCAAAGTAGAGCAAATCCGTTAAACTAACTTCAAGTTTCAAGCGTTCACCGATTATCAAAAGGAAGCTTCAACACCAATGAATTCTTCAGCCGATTTACTAATCAACACTATCTCCACCTTTCTGAACATCTATGTTTTTCTGTTGATTGTGCGGATTCTCTTAACTTGGTTCCCCACAATCAACTGGATGAACCAGTTGGCTTCTACCTTGAGTCCGATTACAGACCCCTATCTCAACATCTTCCGTTCTATCGTTCCGGCGATGGGTGGTCTAGATATCTCGCCAATTTTAGCGATTTTGCTGCTGCAAATCTTGGCACAGTTGTTTGGCAGCATTCAAATGAGTCCCGCTGGTTTCTAAGATTTTAGATTCAGTCCAAAATCTAAAATTGGGTGTTAGCGGCGAACTGTGCCTGTAAACCCAGCGGCTTTGAACTGCTTGAGCTGCAAGGGAGTCGGCTGATTTGCCGGAACTGAAATTCTCAGTTCAAAATCACTGACTCCAGGCGGCACTTCTTCGATTGAACCCAGGCGCGTCCGGTTTTGCATCACCGAGTCTCCATTGGCATCGTAGATGCGACCAAAGATATCGGCGTTCAGAACTGGCTTATTAGAGCTATTTTCGGCTTTTCCGGTGACTATAAAGCAATTAGCTGCACGGCTCGCTCCGGTACTCGTAACCGCTCCTTGGCCTATATCAGCCGGGCAGTCATGGTAGGTAACTTCAGAAAGTTTAATCTGTGTCAGTGCCAATGCAGGGGGACTAAACAGCAAGCTGAATATCCCGATGAGGCATGACATCACAAGAATAGAGACGGCTCGAAATCGCATAAACCCCACCATGACTTAGGTTTTTCGGTGACATCAATCCTCAGCTTACCGCGAATCTAGGTCAAAGAAGGGACTCTTGGCTGGAGAGAGAGGGAATTATTAATTAGCAATCTTTCAATTAGCACTTGTCCCTTTTTGACCAAATAAACTCTTACGGTGCCTTGAAAGCTCTGCGATAATAGGCGATAAACTCTAAATGAGCGTTCCGATACAGGGCATTGCCACTCAGAATTTGTAGGATAACTCTAGGGAGTGGTAAGAGTCCACTTTGTAGAAAATATTGACATGAATCCATCTGAGATTGATGCAGCTCTGCAAGCAGCATTTAGCCAGTGTGACAAAATGTTGTGTTCTCTGAGTGAGAAGCAAAAACAAATTTTGCTGCAAGTCGTTGTTGAGGAACTGATAGGTGTTGCGTTGGGTATTCCTGAGCCTGAGAATGGGGATGGCGATCGCACTAATCCTCTTGCAGAACTAACATCAGAGCAACGCAGGGTTTTGCTGCAATTTGTCAAGGAGCAAGAGAGAGAAAATCGCCCTTGGAAAATAAAATTACTAAATGACTGGCTGAATAATCAAGACTCTGGAGAAATGCAATTTATTCGCGATCGCTATGGTTTTCAATGGCTAAATCGCGTCCAGCCAGTTCACTTAGCCGAGTATTATCAGTTAAAGCTAAAAGTAGGCGATCGCATTGAAGTCTCGAATGGTCTTTGGGAATGGGTGCAAGAAAATGGCCCCTGTAGCCGCGAATGGTTTCCCTGTACGGTGGTTGGAGTTTCCGAGACAGCAGAGGGCGAGAGAACCTATACTAACTGCATCATCCGCTTTGATAATGGGACTGAGTACGAGATTCAAGGCATTTACGACTGGAACAGCTTTAACTGGCGATGGGCAAATAATTGAAGGCTCTTAGGCAAAAAAAGGGCGTTTCGTTATTGTATTGCTTGGCGCATTACGTCTACTGGTGGCTCTTTGTCTAACCAGAATTTTAGAGCGATCGCGCCTTGTTGGACGAGCATTTCTAAGCCGTCGATGGCGATCGCACCTTGTGTTTTTGCTTGTTGTAGAAACTTGGTGGGGCGGGGCGTGTAAATTAAGTCATAGGCGATCGCGTCTTTCTTCAATCGCGCCATTACACCTGTATCGACGGGAGACTGATCAACTTTGGGAGACATACCTACTGGTGTTGTATTAACTAGCAAATCTGCTTGAGAAATTAGATTTGGCAGGTCTTCCCAAAGATGGATGTGTAAATTATTAATTGCTAAGGGTGAATCAATCCAACTCTGTTGAAAAGCCTTTAAATTCTCTGGGTTACGCCCGACAACATGAATAGAAGCACAGCCGAGTTTAGCGCAACCTGCAACCACTGCTCTCGCTGCGCCGCCATTACCTAAAATTACTGCTTCAGTTTGACTCCAATCGCGGTTATAAGCTATCAGAGGCGCGATAAAGCCTTCGACATCAGTGTTGGTGCCAATCCAACCCCGATCAGTGTTTTTGACGGTGTTAACCGCTCCCACAGCTTGGGCAATATCGGATACTTCTGATAGCAGGGGAATAATTGCCTGTTTGTGGGGGATAGTGATGCTGAAACCAACAACACCAATAGCCCGAAAACCTGCGATCGCATCCTCTAAATCTTTCGGTTGCACCGGGAAAGGCAGATAGATGTAATCTATTCCTAGAGAAGCGATCGCTGCATTGTGCATCTTGGGAGACTGGGAATGCTCGACGGGATGACCAATCACCCCTAAAAGTTTAGTTGTACCTTTAATCAGCTGCATTAAGTAAAAATCGGTTAAAATTATCACTCCTTTAACAATACGTCATTGGGAATTGGCGATTCTTAAGTTCCTAATGACCAATGACTGCGGAAGTTGTATGTCAAAATCAGGATAACGAATACTAGGCCACCATGCTGGGAAGACTACTAGGGGGGCGCTATAAACTAATCGAGGAATTGGGATCGGGAGGATTCGGCCAAACTTACATTGCCGAAGACACACAGCGACCCGGAAAGCCCAAGTGTGTTGTTAAGCATCTCAAACCAGCTCGTCAAGATCCCGCTTTTTTAGCGATCGCTCGGCGTATGTTCAACACCGAGGCAAAAACTCTCGAAAAGCTGGGACACCATACCCAAATTCCCCATCTGCTGGCATATTTTGAAGAAAATAAACAATTTTACCTAGTTCAGGAATTCATTGAAGGACATCCGCTCGCCGATGAATTGTGTCACAAACAACTGAGCGAAGCTGAGGTAATTGACCTCTTGCAGGATCTGCTGGGCATTCTGGAGTTTGTTCACTCTTATCACGTCATCCACCGCGACATCAAACCGAACAACTTGATCCGCAGGCAGGAAGATGGCAAATTAGTCTTGATAGACTTTGGTGCTGTAAAAGAAATCCATACCCAGCTGGCAACAGAGTCAGGCCAAACCAACATTACCGTGGGAATTGGCACCCAAGGTTATGTACCCAGTGAACAACTAGCGGGTAAACCAAGATACAGCAGCGACTTGTATGCCTTGGGGATAACGGCAATTCAAGCGTTGACAGGGGCTAAACCTTCTCAGTTGCCAGAAGATCCCGAAACCTGCGAAATTATTTGGCGGGATAAAGTAAAGGTTAGCGATCGCTTGGCAGAAATATTAGACAAAATGGTGCGCTACCACGTCCGGGAACGCTACCAGTCTGCCACAGAAGTAAGTCTTGAACTCCAACAACTGCAACAGGATTTATCTGCGCCGACCGATGAAAATCCCTTTGCCAAAACCAGAAAAAGGGTAGGTGCTGCTATAGCGATCGCAATTACCAGTATGGTAGCCAGTGGCTTAGTGCTGGGAGTGCGACAGACGGGAGGAGTAGAATCGCTAGAACTGGCAGCATTCGATCAAATGGTGCGGTTGCGTTATTTGACGCGGACGTGGGAAGACTTAGACCGAAAGCAACCGATGGAAGGGCCAGATTCTCGCCTGCTGGTTGTTGAAATCACCGATGCAGATATTGCGGCTCAAGAAAAATATCCTTTAACTGACCGAGTTTTAAATCAGTTATTAAAGAAACTGGAAAGTTATAAACCGCGTGCCATCGGCTTAGATATTTACCGAGATTTACCTGTACCGCCTGGTTATCCAGAGTTAGAGAAGACATTGCAAACAAGCGATCGCATCATCACTGTTTGCAAAATGAGTAATCAGGATAACCCTGGAATTGCACCCCCAAAAGCAGCATCTGAAGACAGCGTTGGCTTTAACGATTTAGTCATTGACCCTGATAACAAAGTTCGTCGCAGTCTTTTGTTTGCCAACGACGACAACGGTGCTTGTAAAACAAGTTACTCGTTTGGCGCTCAACTAGCACTACACTACTTAGAAAAAGAAGGTATCCAAGCAGAAGGAACCTCCGAAGGGCATCTCAAGATAAATTCAACTATATTCAAACGCTTAAAACCCAATTTTGGCGCATATCAGAACGCTGATTCTGGAGGCTACCAGATTGTTTTGGATTATCGTTCCGCTCACAATATCGCGCCGCAGGTAACGCTTAGTGATGTCCTCACAGGCGAGATTAACCCGAATTTGGTAAAAGATCGCATCGTCATTATCGGTGTGACATCAAGCAAAAAGGATAACGCTTTTTACACTTCCTACGGTGGCGGTCGGAAGATGTTCGGGGTGCTGGTGCAAGCACAGGTGATCAGTCAAATGCTCGGTGTAGTTCTGGATAATCGACCGCTGATTTGGGACTGGTCTGAATGGGCGGAAATGCTATGGATTGCCGGATGGGGACTTGGGGGAGCAGTTTTGGTTTGGAAAATCCGTCGTCCTCTGGTGTTGATTGTGGGTGGAACTGCAACCCTGGGAGTTATATTTTTTACCGGGTTCTATTTATTTACTCAAGGCGGATGGGTGCCAGTCGCGGCTCCAGCTTTAGCCGTAGTTGCCAATGGCTCGGCTTTCGTGCTGCTGCGGCTGTATCGGTCAACCCAAAAGCACTTCCAAGACACAAAGAAGCGGAAACCTCCTACATCTGCGGATAACCAGCCAAAGGTAGACCCAATTTACGTAGGAGACACGCTTCCACTTCAGGAAGTTAGCTTCCTGTCAGGCGCACAAACAACCGTGGGAGGAAGTTTAGAGCCTCATCAGTGTCAGCCGTATTCGGTCAATGGCACTAAGGGGCAGCTATTGACGGTGAAAGCACAAGAAGGCAATGTGAATATTGAGGTAATTGCGCCGAATGGGGAAACAGTCGGGAAGGTGAGTGAGCGATCGCACTGGCAAGGGATACTACCTACTGATGGCGATTACAAGGTTAAAGTTTATGCGGCTGATGCCTCTGTGTATGCAGTTAGTTTGGATGTTGTAGATAATACTTCAGCCGGAAGCACCGCAGCCACAATTGTCAGCATTCACACCTGATCTGCCATTTCTCGTTAACGAGACTTAGATAATTTTATTTACAAGCGTCGCAGCAGTTCTGGCAACAATTTACCAGGAACTTTAGAAAGGGCAAGATTTTGCCCTTGCAAACCACGTTCGCGATAAAATGCTCGAATTGTCTGCACAACTAATGAAAGAGCAGATTCATACGAATCAGGTTGATCGCTAAAGCCTTGCAACGCTTGTAAATGGTAGTGTAACGCTGCCTCTAAATGCTCTAGCTGAGATGTTTTTTCTAAAGAAAACTTCTTATCTGTCCCCATTTGATAATGAGCCAATCCCAGATTATTCTGAGTAGCAGATACATCAAATGTCACTGGAACTGGGGGATTATTGTTGCTAAGAAACTCGACAAGCGCGATCGCACTCTCATAAGCTGCAATACACATCTGTAAATATTGTTGCTGCCCCTCTGGGTTAACTTCTACCTGAGTTGCCAAATGCCAATAAGCCGTACCCAAATTATTCTGCGTCGCCGCACAACCTGCTGGTGCTGACTGAGGCGTGCGATAAGTCAGCGCACTTTGATAAGCCGCAATCGCAAGTTGTAAAAACTCTTCCGGTTGTTCGTACTGGGCAAGATTCCAGTATGCCGTGCCGATATTATTTTGCAGCATTGCCCAGTTAAGGGAATCTCGCTCTGGATTGTAGAATGGAAGTGCTTCGGTATAAGATGCGATCGCGCATTTGAGATGCGTAACTGGCTGTTGCTGTTGCGCCAAATGCCAATAAGCCGTACCCAAATTATTCTGCGTCGCCGCATATTTCAGCGGTTCATCTTCTGCGGAACGATAACGCAAAGCTTCCCCATACGCCAAAATCGAATTCTGCAAGTTTTGGGCAGTATCTTGATGACGGGCTAAATCCCCATACGCCGCCCCCAAGTTATTTTGAATCATGGCGTAGCTGTGGGGTGCGTCGTCAGGATTGAACTTGGTTAAAGCAGTATGATATGCGTTAATTCCTTGCTCAAGATAAGCCAGCATCTCCTGGGAATCCGCAGCATAGCGAGATAGCATCCAATAGAGATTACCCAGATCGTTGAGAATATCAGCAGCTAACGGCGAGGATTCTTCCAACCATGCCAATGCTTGATCGTAAGCCTGGATAGCCGTTATTAGATTTTCCTGGGAAGTATTCGATTGTTCAATGCGATCGCGATAATAATTTCCCAGCCTTAAATATGCTTGTGCAAGTTCTTCCGGTGGGCGAGATTGCTGTAATTGCTCAATCTCTTGCAAAGATTGCACCGCATCGGCAGGATTAAGGATAAAGGGTGCTTTCTCCTCTTCCCCCTCGCCGCTTGTCACGGGCGTACCTGGTTCCTTTTTGAAATCCTCCTTCTGGGATGGCGGATTTTCCTGATGGGCGAGGCTAAATTTATCTAATTCACTGCCCAGAATGTGCCACAGATTTTCCTGGGGTACCGCCGTCTCCTCTTGGGGAACAGTCTGGCGGGGGAATTCCTGTAGAGAGGTTGCCATCAATGTTCTTAAATCTGAAGCTGGTGCGGGTTCCCCTTCAAACTCAAAAACTCCCGTGTGCCATCGCCAAAACTCAGGTGCCGACGTCTCAATAGCGCGCAACCAAGGGCGAGGCATCCACAGCAACAGGCTAGACTCTAAATTAGGCAGACTGCGCTCAATTGTCTTTAGCGAGTTCAGGAAGAATCCCTGCACCTTCGCTGATTGTTTGGTTAATAACTCAACACCTAAAATTTGAAATCCAGGCGGGTTATTGCTTGGTGGCGGGTGTTGCCCTAACCAGCGATTAATCTGCGCTACAGGATGCGGTTGGCTCAAATTCAAGTTTAAGCTTACCAATCGCGGATATTCTCTGGAAGCCGGAGGACGGAAGACGGAATTAATTCCACCTGCTTTACCTCTGCTGTCTTCCGAAATTGCCAACTCTGCGTGTAACCGCGCCGCTAGACGATTTCTCAGGCTAATATCATCGCATACCGCTATAAAGATTTGGCGGCGCAAACCCAGACTCAGCGCCTGTTTCAATCGCTGGTAGATTTGCCGATTCACCAAAGAAATTTTCCGGTGAGCGGTATCCGTCACCGTCATGCTGGCAGGGGAGTGTCCGTTAACTTGTGCCACAGACGCTATTGAGGGGCTAGGAGGGGCTAGGGACTAGGAACTGGGGGCTGGGGACTAGGGGCTAAAAAGGGAAAAGTCAAGAATTCTTTTTTTGCCTTTTTCCTTTTATATGATTGCCTTCCTATGGTGGATATACAGCTCTTCTAATTACTGTTGTCTAGCTCAGGATTAAACGCAACTATCGTCTATCAGCCAAAAGGATGAATTCATATTTCACAATTTTCGCTAAGGGCTACAGAAACTAACAGGAGCCGGGTCGGTTGGCCGATCGGTAGTCAATCCAACTAAACCTGTCAAATTGGTATTGGGTTTCGCTTCTGCACAAGCCCTACCTACAAGGTTGCTGGATATATTTATAAGTATCTTGGCACCAAACAGCGGCAAGAGGAAATAGCTAAAAGTGATACTTTAACGATGATTTAGGAAATTTTCAGGAGTTGTTTAAAATGCTTGGATTAGCGGCATAAGCAACACTAACAGCTAAACTAATGTAGGTTTTCTAAATTTAATTTTACTAAAAATTAAATTATACTATTTATAATAGCGTTAATTAGTTGATTATTTTACAATTAGATTTTGGTTAAGCAGTTTTGACAGGCTCACAGCGCGAGAGGAAATGAAGGTAGTGGCGAAAAGCCGCGTCTATCATACATACGCGATCGCGATCACACCTGGAAAACAGCCTCTTTTAGTCAGGAGTTGGATAAGGGGTAGCACTTTAAGGAATCTCCGATTCTAAAAAAGCGCTTTAAAATTGGACATAGAGCGGATACACCGTTAATTATAGAGTTAAATCCCTGAAAGCAAGTAGATTAGAATTATTTGGCAGCACCGTGCCTACAACAATACCAGAGCTTGATCTAAAGAACCTGTTTCCGTTTGAACTAGACGAATTTCAGTCGGAAGCGATCGCAGCGTTAAATGACGATTGTTCCGTAGTCGTGTGCGCCCCAACAGGTGCGGGAAAAACGCTGATTGGGGAATACGCTATACACCGCGCCCTGCATCGCGGAGGGCGAGTATTTTACACCACGCCCTTAAAAGCACTATCCAATCAGAAATTACGAGACTTTCGCGAAGTCTTCGGCGCAGACAGGGTAGGTTTATTGACTGGCGATGTCTCCATCAACCGGGATGCCCCAATCCTAGTGATGACGACAGAAATCTTCCGCAATATGCTTTACGGCACCCGCATCGGCGAAGTCGGCACCTCCCTAGCTGGAGTCGAAGCCGTCGTGCTAGATGAGTGCCACTACATGAACGACCGCCAACGCGGTACCGTTTGGGAAGAATCAATCATCTACTGCCCCCACGAAGTCCAGCTAGTAGCCCTTTCCGCCACCGTCGCCAACAGCGACCAACTCACCGACTGGCTGAATCGCGTTCATGGCCCAACAAAGCTAATATATTCCGAGTTTCGCCCAGTTCCCTTGCAATTTCACTTTTGCAATCCCAAAGGACTGTTTCCCCTGCTGGACGACTCGCGAAAGAGAATTAACCCCCGCCTCAAACCCAAAAGACAACAAAAAGAAAAAGGCAAAAGGCAAGAAAGCCCCAGCTTAGTTTACGTCCTGGGTCATCTGTGGCAAAGGGATATGCTCCCGGCGATATACTTCATCTTTAGCCGTCGGGGTTGCGACAAAGCAGTAGAAGAGTTGGCTGATATAACCCTAGTCAACGAACAAGAAGCGAAAATTTTAAAACAGAAAGTAGAGGAATTTTTAGCGCGAAATCCCGAAGCAGCACGCAGTGGCGGGGTGGAACCGTTGCTCCGGGGTATTTCCTCCCACCACGCCGGAATTTTACCAGCCTGGAAAGGTTTGGTAGAGGAACTGTTTCAAGAAGGCTTGGTAAAAGTGGTATTTGCCACAGAAACCCTGGCAGCTGGGATTAATATGCCTGCCAGAACCACAGTAATTTCCAGCCTTTCCAAGCGCACAGACCGGGGACACAGACTGCTAACAGCTTCCGAATTTTTGCAAATGTCGGGACGGGCAGGACGACGGGGAATGGACACTACAGGTCATGTAGTGACATTACAGACACCATTTGAAGGTTCCAAGGAAGCGGCTTATTTAGCAACCTCTGGCGCTGATCCTTTGGTGAGCCAGTTTACCCCCAGCTACGGCATGGTTTTAAACTTGCTGCAAACCCATAGCATAGAAGAAGCTAGAGAGTTAGTCGAACGCAGCTTTGGGCAGTATTTGGCGACATTGGATCTTAAACCGCAAGAACAAGCGATCGCAGATTTGTCAGCAGAACTGGCGCAAATTGAAAGCATACTTCAGACAGTAGACGGCAAACTGATCCAAAACTATGAAAAACTGGTTGCTCGGCTCAAAGAAGAACGCCGCTTACTGAAAACCTTAGAACATCAAGCCGAAGAAATGCGATCGCGCGAAATTGCGATCGCCCTCACTACCGCCTCACCCGGAACCCTCCTCAACCTAAAAGGCAAACACGTCCCCGTCTCATCTCCCATACCAGCAATATTAGTCGCCCGCATACCCGGTTCCGGCCAATTGCCCTACCTGGGTTGCTTAGGCGCAGATAACCGTTGGTACGTAGTCACGACCGCCGACGTAGTAGGTTGCCAAGAATGGTCTCGCTTATCTGAAGTCGAATCCCTACAGCCACCGCCAGAAATATTCAAAGCCAAGCCAGGACAATCCAAAAGCAGCACAGAAGCCACCGCTGAAATTGCCCGTCAGATTGGATGGGCATCCAGCCGCGTTCATGGTTCATCCCAACTAGGCAACGAACCATCAACCATCAACGATGAATATCCAGAAGTCATAGCCCAACAGCAGCGACTCGCCGCAGTAGAAGCGCAACTGAAAAATCACCCCGCCCTACAGTGGGGCAACCCCGCCCTCTTAATCAAACGAGCTTCGCGGCGGCAGATGTTGCAAGACCAAATCGCCCAATTGCAAGCCCTGCTTCAAGAACACTTAGCACGCCACTGGGAAGAATTTCTCGACCTGATGGAAGTTTTGCGCCATATGGGCGGACTCGATAACGTAACGCCGACACCTTTGGGAGAAGCCGCCGCCGCCATCCGCAGCGATAACGAGTTGTGGGTTGCTTTGGCGCTGATGTCGGGAGAAATGGACGAATTAGACCCCCAACACCTAGCAGCCGCCTGTGCCGCCTTTGTCACCGAAGCACTGCGCCCCGACAGCTGGACAAGATACGACACACCCTCAGAGGTGGAACAATCTTTAGGCAGGTTGCGGACTTTGCGCCGTCAGTTGTTCCAGCTACAGCGTCGCTATCGAGTCGCACTGCCAGTCTGGATGGAGTATGACTTAACTGGTTTGGTGGAAAGTTGGGCATTAGGCGAGCAATGGCCGCAGCTATGCGCTAACACCAGCCTAGATGAAGGGGATATAGTCCGGGTGCTGCGTCGAACTGTGGATTTATTATCTCAGATTCCCCATATTCCCCATGTGTCAGATTCCTTGCAGCGCAATGCTTATCGGGCGATTCATTTAATTGATCGCTTTCCGGTTAATGAGAGTGTTGCTTAGAATTAGCAATGGCTAATGGCTAATAGTTAATGGCTAATGGTGCAACTATTAGCCATTAACTAATGACACAGGCTTATATTTCACCTGGGCTACAGACTAAGATTTGCAGGAGCAGCTTGTGTTGAGGAGTGGTTTTCGTTTTTCAGAAAAATTCAAAAGGCGATCCCCCTTAAAAAAGGGAGCAGCAAAAGAAAGAATAATCTTTTCTTCTTTGTTTGCTTATTTTTTGCCTTTTTCCTTTTTACTTTTACCTTCTTCTGTTAGTGCCGCACCTGGTGTAATGGGTGTGGTGAAAAGCCAGACAAATGCAACCCAATGGGAAGGTATTACAAGACGCTTGGGGTTGAGTGGTGTCGCCTACTGTATTGTTGACTTGCAGCAAATTCGACAAGCGGCAGATTTGGCAGGTACGCAGGTTTTATTTTTACCCAACGTTGAAACTCTGAGTGCTGTACAGGTACAAGCGTTACAAGACTGGATGGGTAAGGGCGGGCGCGTTATTGTCAGCGGCCCCGTGGGGACTTTATCCCAGCCGGATGTGCGAAGTAAATTGCGATCGCTTCTGGGCGCATACTGGGGATTTAGCCTGCAAAATCCCTCCACCCTCGCCCCCACCTCCGGAAAAAACCAGGGATGGATGCAACAGAACGGACTCGCCGGAATTATCCGCGGCGGCGTAATCATTCCCGCTGGGTTAACAAGTCAAACCGCCGCTGTCTGGAAATCCACCGAAAATCCCCCAGCAGTCGTGACTACAGACCGCTCAGTTTTTTTAGGCTGGCGCTGGGGAGTCGATACAGCCTCCGAACCCAAGCTAGATAGCGCCTGGTTGCGGGCATCCCTGACTCGCTACGGGGGAGTCGGGGATGCCCGCAACCCAGCACAACGAAATTGTACGCCACCGAATGCGATCGCAAGTTCTGCTTCCACCCCTGCAAAACCCCCTTCCCCAACCCCAACAAATCGCACTGCTGCACTTCCCCCCGCCTCTCCTGCATTCCAACTCCCAGACCTAAATGGCGAAGGTCTAGTAGCACCTGCTGGACTAGAAGTAAAACCCAGCTCCCAGCCCATCACAGCCTCACAAGCAATTGCCATGCGTCAAGAGCTAGAAGCTCTTATCGGTCGTTTTCAGAGCGCCCAGCTAGCCGCTAACACCCTTACAGGAGGATTGGAGAACCGGAGAACTTCCTCAACTCAAAACTCAAAAGTCAAAACGCCAAATCCGCTCAGTAATGCCCGCCTAGGGCTGCAAAACTTTCTTCAACTCGTTGCCCAAAAAAACTACACAGGAGCCAGACAACAGTGGCTTCAGGCGCGACGCATTCTATGGGACAACTACCCCAAAGACCGACCCCAAACCCAGCCAGAAATTCGGGCAATGTGGTTAGACCGGGGTACGATTATTCGTGCTGGTTCAGAGCAGCAATTAGCTAAAATTTTCGACCGACTAGCAGCAGCAGGGTTTAATACTGTCTTTTTTGAAACCGTCAATGCTGGATATCCCATTTACCCCAGTCGCGTTGCCCAAATTAAAAACCCGCTGGTGCGCGGCTGGGACCCCCTAGCATCTGCTGTCAAATTAGCCCGCCAGCGAGGCATGGAATTGCACGCTTGGGTATGGATTTTCGCCATTGGCAACCAGCGTCACAACGCCCTGCTCAACCTCCCCAAAGAGTATCCCGGCCCAGTGCTTGACCTCAACCCTACTTGGGCAGGCTACGATAACCGGGGGCGCATTTTCCATCTGGGTTCGGGTAAAACTTTTCTTGACCCTGCCAATCCAGAGGCGCGGCGTTATTTAATACAAATGTTGGAGGAAATTGTCAAGAATTATCAAGTTGATGGCGTTCAGTTCGACTATATTCGTAATCCCTTTCAAGACCCTAATGCCGGATATTCCTTCGGCTACGGTACAGCTGCTCGCCAGCAATTTCAGCAACTAACTGGCGTAGATCCAGTTAAAATTTCTCCAAAAGATAGAGACTTGTGGCAAAGGTGGACGCAGTTTCGCACTAATGCAATTGACAGTTTTGTAGCAGAAGCATCAATAAATCTACGCTCTATAAAAAGTAATCTCATTTTGTCGGCGGCAGTGTTTCCCTTTCCTAAAAATGAACGTCTGCAAAAACTGCAACAACATTGGGAAGTTTGGGCGCAACGTGGAGATATAGATTTAGTGGTGCCGATGACTTATGCTCTGGATACAAACAGATTGCAGAGTTTAACACGGCCTTTGCTAAGTCAAAATCAACTGGGTTCAACCTTGATTTTGCCATCTATTCGACTGCTGAATCTGCCGGATGTGGTGGCAGTAGATCAAATTCAGGCACTGCGAAATTTTCCTGCTAGTGGTTACGCCTTATTTGCTGCCGAAAATCTCAATGATAATCTGCAAGGAATCTTCCGTCGTACTCAGTCGGCACAAGCGATCGCATCCCCTCTACCTTATCGTCAACCCTTCAAAGCCGCAGCTGCCCGTTACGTTTCTCTACAACAAGAATGGACTTTTCTAGAGGCAAATAATCAACTTTGGATTAAAGAACCAGCTCTCTCGGAATGGCGTAAACAAGCAGATGCTCTCTCTAAGGCACTGAACCAGTTAGCAGATAATCCTTCTGCAAGTAATCTGACAATGGCAAAAGCCTTGTTAGCATCTTTTCAATTTCAATTTAAGAAATGGATGCAATCGGAAGGTTTAGAGCAACCTTATCAAGTCGAAGTTTGGGCAAATCGTTTGGCAACTTTAGAGAGATTGTTGCTTTATGGTGAGCGCACGCTGAAGTAAAAGTTAAAAAAATACCAGGAGAAAAGGAAATCGCGGCTATACGAACAAAGTCCGCCTGCGCGGACTCAATTCAGCCTGCCAAGAGCAGGCTTTGTTTGTGTAGCGCCAGACTTTAGTCTGAGCGCATTTTTGCAAATAGGTGAGGCAATCGCCTCACCTATTTGCATTTCCAGCATCTGATTTTTAACGAGAGAAATCCTTCACGGAGTAACGTTGACAGCCCCTAAAATTAGACCCGTAATAAGTGCAATACCAATAAAAATGAGTGCTATCAATATCAGCCAATACTGGAGAGTATAGAGTTTTCTCAATTGCTCAAGCGCTATCATTAAATTTTCGATATCGTTTCCTTGAGTATCAGCAATTAAATTAAAAGAAGAAGCGGCTTTGGTAGTCCAGAAGCCAATGAGTATTTGCAAAACTCCATTAATAATGCCGCTGATTAAACCCGATCTGACACTGACGATTCCCCCAATAATTAGAAGCACTCCCAAGGCAATGAGGAAGTAGCTAACAAAGCGCATTTTTTGAGCAAGATCCTTAATCAGATGGTTTTGCGACTGGTTAAACTCGTAGCGATCGCTTTCCACTTCAAACTTCGTCCCAATGAACTGAGACAGATTTTAGGACATCGCTGCCAGATTGGGATCGTAGATATAGAAAACGATAAGCGATGCGTGAAGCAAAGCGATCGCTCTGGTAAATCTTGAACCGTTCCCAACGCTTCATAATCTCAAATGCGCTGCAAACAATTTGTTATCCCTTTACGTAGCAAAGCGTGTAGCTTAGCATCAAGACAGTTCTAGCTGCCAACCAAGAGCAGACACGAATCGAGGGGAGCAGAAATTGTGGTAGCAGACTTCAAAGAAACAGATTTAAGGGGATCTCATCTCAAAGGGAAAGATTTACGGGCAAAAGACCTCAGAGGGGTTAACCTCAGCGAGGCGAACCTGACTTATGCAGACATGATTGAAGCCAACTTGGCTTCAGCAAACCTGAGTGGATCGAATCTGACTGGGGCGTGCTTAAATTTAGCTAATCTGAGCGAGACAAACCTCAGAGGAGCCGATCTGAGTGGCACAAACTTTGTCGGGGCTGATTTGAGCAAAGCAGATTTGAGGGCGGCAAACCTGAAAAAGGCTAATCTCGTTAGCAGCAACCTGGAAAATGCCAACCTAACTAGAGCCAACTTGATTGGGGCAGACTTAACAGCAGCGGATCTCACGGGAGCTATCTTACACCAAGCTATCTACAATCAAGAAACTCGGTTCTCACCAGATTTTGACCCCAAGCAAGCTTCTGCTTACTTGATTGCCTATAACGTATCCCTAACAGGGGTAAACCTAAGTGAATTGGATCTAAGTGGGGTTTATCTAAAAGCAGCAGACTTGAGGGCGGCAAACTTGATGCGGGCAAATCTGGTTGGGGCAAATTTGGAAAGTGCTAACTTAGCGGGAGCCAATTTAGTCGGGACGGATCTTAGTAAAGCCAAGCTGAGGGGAGTGATTCTGGAAAAAGCTGTCTACACTCAAGAAACTTTGTTTTCCTATGATTTTGACCCACGAGAAGCCGGGGCTTATTTAATTGCTGCTGGCGTATCGCTGCCTGGGGTTAACTTGGGTGGAGTAAATTTGAGTGGAGCAGATTTGCGGGGGACAAACCTCAGAGGGGGGAAGTTACGGGGAGCAAATCTAACAGAGGTAGACTTAACTAATGCCAATTTGAGAAAGGCTGACTTGGAAGATGCCGACTTGAGTAGGGCAGATTTGAGAGGGGCAAATTTGACGAGAGCCATTTTAACTCAGGTAAACTTGAGCGAAGCTGACCTGAGAGGGGTAGACCTGACTCGAACCGATTTGCGCGGAGCTAACTTGAGTATGGCAGACTTGCGAGGAGCGGACTTGACGGGAGCCATTTTAACTCAGGTGAACTTGAGTGAGGCTGATTTGCGCGGTGCAGACCTGACGCGAACCGACTTGCAGGGAGCTAATCTGAATGGAGCAGACTTGACTGATGTTGATTTGAGTCGAGCCAATCTTTGAAAAGGCAAAAAAGTTAGGAGAGAGGAGTTATTAATTTAATTTTAAACAGCGTCTCTAGAGCTGTATCTGCCTATCCAGCCTGAAGGCGTGCCTCATCAGAAGCCGCAGCCCATACAACCGTCATTATTACCACCATTACTACCACCACTGCTATTACCACGACCGCCGAACAGGGAAAAAATAATGGCTATGGGTATCCACCACCAAGACCATCCTGAAGATTTTCCCGAAGTAGAATTATCTTTATTCTCAGAAGTTGGGGTTGGAGTGTTACGAGGTAGCGGAGAATTTTCAGCAGCTTGAGACAGCGCTAGTTCAGAATTTGTAGAGTGAATTTTCGGGGGAGAAATTTCTGCTATCAGTAGCGTATAGCTGCTGATAGTTAGGACTAACATAAATGACAACAGAGCGATCGCTATAAATTTCAGCAAAGGCAAGCGAGGTAGATAAACAGATGGCAACTGACTCAGAGTAAAAGATGGTTTGGCTACAATCCAGTACCGATGAGCGTTGACTCGTCTGAACTGAATATCTGTACTAAATCGGATGTCGGGTGGAGACCAGATATCGGACGGGGGGCGCTGACCAAAGAATTTTTCATAGCTAATCAGCGTCTCGTTATAGAACCTGTAGAAATTCTCCTGTTCGCTAGAACCCCCACGAGTAGGATTGTGGTGCAATGGTTTCTGTAAGATTTTGGCGCAAAACTCATCCCAGTACGATCGGGTATAAGTCAAGTGGAGATGCCAAACTTGATCCACTTGATCGGAGGGAGTGACAGGATGTTCAGCTATAACAGCAAGAAAGATAAACTTTTTGTATTCGTCAATCACTTGCTGAGTATATTCAACCGTCCAGCCGTTTTCTCTTGCCAATCTTTGACTAAAGGGAAAAGCAGCGTCAGCGTCATCAAGGGAAAATTCCTGGATACTTTGGTAAAGTTTTGTCTGCTGGGCGTTCATTAGTGACTCCTTTATAGTTCTTACTCACCGATTCACTCTTGATCCTTTTTGTCTCAAACCACAACCAGTTCCTTTTGGGTTATGCACATGGCAATTCCTTTCTCGTAGTAAGCCGCCTCGTTAATGAAAACCGGATAAACGGTTGATGTTCCTTGATAAGCGATCGCTCGACCATCAAATGTCAAAAACATTGGCTCGCCTGGTTTAATAGCTTCGTAATCTCTAAATTGAAGTTCTGGGTGGATCATTGCATGAATTTCCCCATCTTCATTTCTGGGATAGTCGATTGTCTGTAGGCATTGATAAATTGTGAAGGTATCTCTTGCGGGGAAAGGTGTTCCCCGGTTATAGGCGTCTACAAAGTCTAAAATTGCGTAGATAAGTTCTTCCGTTTGCTGAAATAAACGCGCATCCAACACGCCTTGTGCAACAGCACCCACTTCGATCGCGCAACCGAGTTCGGAGATTGATCTCAGAAACGGGCTATTATTCTCGTCTTTCCATCGATACACCTTCACGCTGGGATTCACGGATTTGAGATAAGCGGCTAACTGAAGGTTGAATGGATGCTTGGTACTTGGAATAATCGTCAGCCCCATGTTGGCTGTGGTAGTGTGCAAATCGATTGTTAAGTTGGTTTGCTCTTTTGGGAGCGATACCAACGTTTGGTAAATTTCTTTGGCTCGAATTGCTTCATAGTTGGAAAGCTGAGCATTCTCTAAATCCTGTGGGTGGAAACAGCGATTGAGGTCGGTATCAACGTACCGCCTCCCGATTGCATACGCTTTAGGATTCGCCAAAAGTGTAATGCTCTCAAAACTCGCTCGTGCGATCGCGTTGGGAAATCGCTCGAATTTCTTCACCAGGTAAATTCCTGTGAGTTCGTTTCCGTGGGTTCCACCAACAATGGCAACACGTTTGATCTGATTCATATAGAAATTCCTTCCTACCCCAACCACAGCACTGTTTGTTGAGTCAGCCCAGTCGAGGTTTATAACGTCTTGCCATCCAGATTAGCCAAGCTATTACTATATGTCCAATATTTTATTGAGAGGTAAACTATATTAAAAAAATATAGTGATGGCTAACAGATGGAACTTCGACATTTGCGTTACTTCATCGCGGTGGCACAGGAGTTGAACTTCACTCGTGCTGCGGAGCGTCTAAATATCGCGCAACCTCCTCTGAGCAAGCAAATTCACGATCTTGAAGTGGAGCTTGAGGTGCAACTGTTCGATCGCACCAAGCGACCACTCCAGTTAACAGTAGCTGGAGCTATCTTTTTAGAAGAAGCGATGAGCGCGATCGCCCAGGTAGAGAATGCCGTCAAAATGGCGCAACGTGCCAGTCGAGGAGAAATTGGGCGTTTGGTAATCGGCTTTACGAGTTCAATGGCAAACAGCTTTTTGCCAGACATCCTGCGCGTTTACCGCGATCGCTTTCCCAAAGTGGAACTTGTCTGGCGGGAACTAGCAACTTCCCACCAATTGCAAGCCCTGCGAGATCGGCAGCTTGATGTTGGCTTTTTCCATTTAACGTCATGGATGCTTCAAGCAGCTGATTTATGCTTAATGACGATTTGGCATGAATCTTTGATCGTGGCATTACCAGCAACTCATCCACTGGCGAACCAACCGCAAATTTCTTTGAAAGCACTGGCACAGGAAGTGTTCATCCTCCCCTCTCGCCAATTCTCTCCGGTCTTATCTGAACAGCTTGAACATCTATGCCAACAATCTGATATTTCACCTGTTGTCATCCAAGAAGGAACAATGATGCTGACAATCCTGGGTTTAGTCGCTGGTGGCGTTGGAATTGCCTTGCTACCTGCGAATGCCCAAAATCTTCAACGCAAGGGTGTCGTCTACAAAAACATCACTGAATCAACATCAACTATCCCAATGGCTGCTGTGTGGCGACGGGACGATGCCTCAGCTACTTTGCGTGAGTTCTTAGAAGTGACAAAAGAAGTCACGTAAACTCACTCTCTAGCAGTGGGTTCACGTTGATGCTATGTCTCAACCCGAACATCCTCTTAGTAAAGCAATAATTTTAGTTAGTAAAATCAAGTTTTTATCAAAAATTAAATGCGTTATGAATAAATATTTACTCGTATGCCTAGTCTTTTTACTAATTATTATGTTGATGATTAGCAATGCCCTTCAGGGAACGCCATCGGCTGCATACCTCACCCTTGACTTGATTGACGGAGCAGGATTGTACAAAACCCAACTTCCTAACGGGAATGAAGCCTACCTGCAAACAATCAACTTGCGAAAAATGCAGATGGATCAAATCATTGGTGAAGTGGATGAAGTAGGGTTTAATGATGGTAAATATTATCGTGAAGATGGTAGTTACTACAGCCCTCATTTTCAAATGAAACTCTTTTCAGATGTGTGGAATGAATACAAGCTGCTTTACGGCAAGCAAGTATTCTCGATGATGAACTGTGCTTTTTTTGAAGATTACAAATCCAGTACGCAATTAGCATTTCCAGTCAAACTAAATGGTCAGGTCATCACAGCAGGAAGCAGTCCTTACGGCCCTGGTAGTCAGGCAGCAAATGATTACTACAAAGGTATAAAACTGAAAGCACTGGTTTGGAATGATGAAGGTGCTTATATTACTGATTATGATCCTAAAGTAGGTTTTCCCCTAGACAAGCCAACTGTCCAAAATGCCATTGTTAGCTATAGCTATAGCGACCATCCTGCTAAAGTGTTGGGGAAAAACCAGGCAAACAAATACCACGTTATCGGGACATTAAATAAAGATGATGCTCCCGGCGATGAATTTATTTTAATAGTAACTGTTAATAAGGCTACCTTAGATGAAGCGGCAGACTTACTGCGAAAGCTGGGAGTGAAAGGGGATATTCTAACGGTGGATGGTGGTAGTTCCACTTTTATTAATAATCCCCGTACTGGTAACTTGATTGCGCCGCAACCTGTTAACATGCAAGATAATCCTAACGCCTGGAATTTACCGCATTATCTGGGATTCCGCAAAAAAGGAGATTCCCAAGAACCTCAAAAAATTGCGATCAGCCAACCTGCGAATACTATTGAAATCAAACCGAAATTTCCTTACCTGATTCTGTGGCGAGATAATGTCGCAGATGATGTAAAAATTGAATTGTACGAAGGGTTAAAACTAGCTAAAACGCTCGCTTCTAAAACGGCAAGTGATGGTGTTTTTGAATGGACGCCGGAAACCCCCATACTACCAAAGTCTGTTATTCGAGTGACCAGTTTAAAGCATAAAAATGTTTTTGGGAGTCTACTGTTAAAGTAGAAACTCCCAATAGTCAAAGCCGATTACGCGAATGGCGACTTATTTTTTCTTGCGCGTCCAAAGGTCGGTAAACATCATTGTCATCCCGCCCAAAAAAATAGCGATCGCCATCCCGCCTGCAATTGCATTCATCCAATCAATATTTTCCATCAAATTACTTTGCTAATTCTCATCTAGTCAACGCTACCAGATTAACGTCTCTGATATTGAAAGGGGACTAGGGGCTGGGGACTAGGGAATAGGTAAGACTTTTTCCCAATCCCCAATCCCCAATCCCTTAGGCAACTTTGGGGATTTCCTTGAGATAAACTCGCAAAAATGGTTCAGCTGAGCCAAGCTTGTACTGTTCCAGCAAGCCTTTGGCGCGGATGGAGATGTTGTCTTCTTCCTTAATAACCAAAGTCGAGTCGTCGCCGATACCCCGCGCTAGCATCATCTCAGTTTCGGTGGGATTATCCAAAACTATAATGTCACTGCCGTGGTAAAACATCCCCTCCTTCTCTAAGACATCTTCCCTGTACTCAGCAATCAGTAGATCCAGCTTGGGATTACGCAGCAGGTTCTGCACGTTGCTGTTGTACTCTTTGTTCAAGTTTTTCTCAGAACGATTGACAAAAACCCCTTCGCGACAAACTGCGCCAATTGTCCATTCCGGGTGTCGAATCAGAACATCGTCAATAATTTCTTGGAGTTCTTGAACTGAAATTTTGTTGAAGGTGATAATCGGTAGCCTCGAATCTTTCTCTGACTCAAAGAAGGTTTCCAAAATATGCGAGGGTACATCAACGCTTTCACCCACAGCAGGTTTAAGGTGCATATAAATGCCGGGAGCGGAGTTAATCTCGATGATGCCAAAATCACCATTTTTCCAAGATTTTGCTAGGTCGCCGGCAATTACGTCAATCCCAAGGCAAGTTAGGTGGAAATGTTGGGCGATGTCTTGCGCCAGGATGATGTTGTCAGGATGAACGTCGCTTGTTTTATCGATGCTCAAACCGCCTGCTGAGAGGTTGGCAACTTTGCGAAGATAGACAATGCGATCGCTTTCTATTACGCTATCGAGTGACAATTCCTGTTCTTCTAAATACATCTCCATCGCCTCATCGCACTGAATCTTCCCCAGTGGCGAAGTCGGCGTATCTATCCGTGCTGGCTTCCGATTTTCCCGCTCGATCAATTCAGCAATAGTTGAGTGTCCATCACCCACAATCGATGCTGGACGGCGTTCAGTCGCCGCTACAAATCTGCCGTTAACGCATAGCAATCGGAAATCTGTCCCCGAAATACTTTTCTCAACGATTATCTGAATTGGCTGGTCTTTAGGAATAGCATTGACTGCTCTGCTAAAGGCATATTTAATTTCCTCCGCATTTTGCACATCAGCCGTCACCCCAATTCCTTTGTGACCAACTACAGGTTTAACTGCTACTGGGTAGCCAATTTCCCTGGCTGCTGCCCTTGCTTCTTCCAGCGTGTAGACGATATCACCTTTGGGTACCGGAAAGCCCAAAGTAGCTAAGAAAGCTTTACAGTCATCTTTGCGAGTGGTAAAGTCGGAATCCAAATGACTATCGCAGTCAAAAGTTGTGGCTATACCGCGAACCTGTTTTTTTCCATAGCCGTATTGAACCAGCCCTTCGTCCCACAGATAAAAGGTAGGAATCCCTTTTTGGTAGGCTGTACGCCACAAAGCGTAAACTGTTGGCCCACCGTAAGCAGATTTCCGAAATATCTCCTGTATCGTCTTTATCTGATCTTCCAGCCGGAAGTTTTCATGTTGAGTAATTGCTTCAAACCAGTCCCAAACGCAGTAAACTACTGACCGAGCTGTGCGTGCATGGAGCGATTGAACCGCAATCGTCACAAAGTTTTCATTCGGTTTGACACTCCAGTGGTGGAGGTGCAGCCCCATGTCAAGCTTTCCCACTTCTGAAGTTGTCCGGGCGAAGAGTTGAGCATGGGAATCATAAGTTTCCTCGCCCAAGTGCGGGTAGCGATCGCTAATAATCGCAACATAATCTTCGAGAGGACGCGCTTCTGTATTGTTGGTTACTGCAAAATCGAATACTAATGCCCCTGTCTCCAAATATGGGTTCGGGCCAATGTAATGCTTGAAGTTGAATATGTCGAAGGCATCAGTTTTTCTAGCATTGACTCGGACTGCATCGGTGCTTGTATCTCGGTTCATTAAGTTTCTCCGGTTATCTAAACACCCTTAAAATTTGGAGTTTCGGTTATTTTGAACCTAACCCTATTCTGTTGCATTTTCAGCTATCGCAGGGCATACTCATTCTGAGTTACGTTCCCATACTATCCCAAAGCCTCAGCTTGCTTGGGATAAAGTTCTTAACTAACAGATGAATTGTCAGAATACCTTAGCAAAACCTAAAAAACCCGTTTTCTTTGAGAAAACGGGTTTTTTAGATTTGGTTTTATCCCCTGATATTGATTAAAAAACTTAAGCCTTATCGACAATCTGCTTTGCTTTATCTTTCAGGTCTTCTTTAAGGTGTATTGCCGCAGCTTCATCCTGCTTCATTTGCCCTTCTACTTGGTCTTTTTGGTCGCCTGTGACATGACCAAGTGCTTCTTGAGCCTTACCTTCAAGGTTTTTAGCAACTGCTTCCGCTCTGTTTTCAATGCTCATTTTTACTTTTCCTTAACAATAATAAGTTATTTTCGATACCATATTTTTAGTATTGAATTTTACTGTAAGAAATCACCTCCCTCGGAGGGTAGATTATAGAATAGCTACAGGTAGTTAATAGTCCCACCCGTAGCTATACCAATCCTAAATAATTCGTGAACCCCTGTAGAGACACGGCACGGCCTTGTCCCTACACCAGGGTGAATACTCGTTCACAACTTAAATAGGATTGCTATATCCTACTTTTTCTTAATCAAGAATTGGCTTGCGGGTTTGCAAGTCAAATTTGTAACCGTGTGGAAGAACATGAAGCCTAGCTCCGCAAACTGCCAAAGCCTCATCCTTTAATATTTCGCCGACGTTGCTGTGTGTAATCCCTGACTCATCGACAATAGTGACAGCGCCTTCCCCAATCACTTCAAACTTGTTATCGCTGATGGCGATCGCTGTATTCTCGTCAATACCAAAACCCAAGACAGCAGGCTGCTGGGCCAAAGCTGAAATTAAGCGTCCCATACGACCACGCTGCAAGAAATGCTGATCGATCACTACCCCAGGCAGAAAGCCCATACCGGGGCCCATTTCGACAACATTAACGCGAGGATTTGTCTCTGAATCTCCTTCAATAATCATGATATCTGGCATCATGGCAGCGCCCGCGCTTGTGCCTCCGACCACGATTCCTTCAGCGTATCGTTTGTGAATAGCGGCATCGACTTCTGTACCCTTAAGATTGCTTGTGATGCGAGCCTGATCCCCACCCGTAAAAAATACGCCAGTAGCTTTCTCAATAGCTTCTAACGCTCTAGGGTCACTTCCATCTTCCCGACTAGCCGTGTCAATGATTCTCACGTCATCGACTCCCAGCCGCTCAAAAACTTCGGTGTAGGTACGTCCGACTTCATCAGGTAGCCCTGTCGCTACTGTCATAACGACAATTCGAGCCTGGGTACCGCCAGCGCGGCGAACGAACTCTCGAAGAATTGTGCAATCTCCTTCTTTATCTTCCGCTCCCCCGATAATTACCAATTGCCCACGGGCATTAGTCACGGGTGTAGTTTCTCCGGTTTCCATTTAGTTAAATCCCAGGTATCAATGACGGTATGAATGGCTGTTTTTGACATGGAAATTCCCAGGAGGTATAAAAACTCCTAGGAAATTGGATATTTGTCAGATTGGCTGTCCTTGTTAATTACTTTATCGAATAGTCGGTACTGCGACTTCTTTCTATGGATATAATTCTCAGCCCGTCTGTGTTAATAGTCACATTTTTTTTAACATGAGGATTGGAAAAAAGCAAAAATCAAAAGGTCAAAAAAACTTTTTTCTTCCTGCGTCCGGAGCAACAAGCATCTCGCCTGTAAATCCCCTCCTCCCCAGTTTCTTCAATTAGTAGAGTAACTTTGCTTCGTCAAATACAGGAGTTTGGGTGCCGAATACTTCGTAGAGGTCAATCCCTTGCTGCTTACCACGAGGTATTGCGCGATCAATCCATCGGCATCTGAATAACTCTGGTTTACTCACTTGGGCGATAACGGCATCACTGGCAAGAATTTCACAGCTGTAGACTTTTGTCAATTCTTCTAGACGAGCGGCAGTATTTACCACATCACCAATTACTGTAGAGTCCATGCGATGATCTGATCCTACTGTTCCAATCATCGCAGTGCCTGTGTGAATTCCTATACCAATGCGAAGTGGCTCATTTAAGTTGTACTGTTCACGATTGGCGTTAAACTTATTTAGGCTGTGTATCATCATCACCGCAGCGGTGAGGGCATCCTGCGAGTGGTTTCCAGCGCGGTCAAAGACAGCCATGATCGCATCTCCCAAGAATTTGTCAATAAAACCATGATTGGTAGCGATCGCGCTATTCATCTGGGTATAGAAAGCATTCAGCCACTCAAAGGTTTCATTTACTCTTTGAGATTCGGTGATGCTTGTAAATCCCCGTATATCGCAAAACAAAATAGTTAGTTCTTCTTGTCTAGCGTTTCCCAGTTGAATTGATTCTACGCCTTTGGGTGCAATGCGTCTCAAGAATTGATCTGGCACAAATAAGCGTAGCTTCTCTGAAAGATATTGATTAATCTCCCATGCGGCTGATATTTGTCCCTTAATTTTTTCTTTTACTTGTTCTTCGATTTTTCGCTCTTGTTGTTGCGATCGCATCTTGTTCAATCGCAATGTACTAGATATTTTTTTGATTAATAAATTACTTTTTATCGGCTTAGTGAAATAATCATCTCCCATCATTTCCAAGCCTGTCAACCTGGAATCTTCATCATTCAAAGCCGTCAAAAAAATTATTGGCACCGTTTGCAGATTTGGATCTTCTCGCAACCGACGGCAAACTTCAAAGCCCCCCATTTCTGGCATCATTACATCCAGCAAAATCAAATCAGGCAGAAAATCTTGCACAACTTCCAATGCTTGAGAGCCTGATGATGCCACAAGAGTTTCATAGCCTTGTGAGTGCAACAACTCTTCTAGCAGTAATAAATTATTTGGCTCATCATCAACTAATAGAATACGCGGCAGGGGCTTTGTCATGGGATTGACAATAGATAGAGCAAGTGGCGCCGTCATATAAAACTGCTTCTCCTAGCAACGATTACACTCGCGCCTTAATTTTGACTTGAGTAAATCTACTTAAAACAGTTGATCTGTGACTTAAGTAATTTTAGTTAGATGCCCCTGACTAATCTTCAGCTTCCTGAGGTATTCTCAGTACAACCACGTAGATAAATGCTTTGTGTGGCTGCTGTATCGGAAGATATATCTGAATCTTCTTAACACATTGAAACATATGCAATTGGCGATGGCAATTAGTCATCAGATAGAAAGAAATTCAACCCCTTTGAGGGGTTGAACTTTTTCTAAATGCTGTTCAATAACTGTCCTAAAGCGGCTAAAGATGTTTTGTGACTAATGCTGAATAAAAGATCGGACAGTTGTAATCACAGTATCCAGGTCTAAGGGCTTGCTGATGTACCCGTCGGCACCAGCAGCCAAACAGCGATCGCGATCGCCACTCATTGCCATCGCCGTCATCGCAATTACGGGGACAGACCTCCATAAAGGGTGAGCCTTGAGTTGACGCATAATTTCAAACCCATCCACACCCGGCAGTTGGATATCCATGAGAATCAAGTTAGGTAGCGATCGCGCCAACACATAAGGCGATCGCATCGCTTCCAGCATCGTGCTACCGTCATAAATTAACTCAACCACATAACCTTCTAATTCCAACACATCTGAAATCAACGCCTGATTGAAGGCATGATCTTCCACTACTAAAATCCGTTTGGTATCCCTTGCGCCTAGATTAACATCGCCGTGGGTTCCTACAAAAAATGAAGACGGCGACTGCTTAACTGGC
This sequence comes from Trichocoleus sp. FACHB-90, assembly GCF_014695505.1. Classification (NCBI taxonomy): domain Bacteria; kingdom Bacillati; phylum Cyanobacteriota; class Cyanophyceae; order Leptolyngbyales; family Trichocoleusaceae; genus Trichocoleus; species Trichocoleus sp. FACHB-90. The sequence continues at coordinate 26,760 of NZ_JACJOK010000005.1, read as the reverse complement.
ATCGGTACTGGCGCGGCTAACTCCTGCGGCACATCAGCTATCGGCAGCCATACCCGAAACGTACTGCCCTGATTTACCACCGATTCTAGAGAAACAGTGCCGCCGTGGAGTTCCGCCAACCGCTTAGTTAAAGCCAAACCCAGCCCGGTGCCTTCATGTTTTCTGGTTAAAGAAGCATCTATCTGCTGGAAAGGTCGAAATAGCAGATGCCACTTATCTTCAGGAATTCCGATACCTGAATCGGCTACTTCAAAACATAAGTAAGGGGTAGTGGGATCAATCAAACTGCGTTCTGGGCGAAATTCTTCTGCTAACTCGGCTCCATAAGCCAATCGCCCACTCAGTTTAATTTTTCCTCGATTTGGCGTAAACTTAACAGCATTGGAAAGCAAGTTAATCAATATTTGGCGGACGCGACGCTCATCTAGAGAAACTTGACCCAGCGAATATTCGAGTTCCAGCGATAGAGCGATTTGCTTTTTCTCAGCACGAGGCTGAATCATTTTCAGGCATTGATTGCACAATTCTGGGATGCAAACTGGCCCAAGGTCGAGTTCTACCTTTCCAGCTTCGATTTTAGATAAATCCAGAATGTCATTAATCAATTGCAACAGGTGTTGACCACTTTCTTCAATCACCCGCACGTAGTTCGTCTGACGTGGGTTCAAGGTTCCGGCGATTTGTCGGAGCAATAGATCGGAGAATCCCAGAATGCTGTTGAGGGGGGTTCGCAGTTCGTGGGACATAGAAGCGAGAAACTCAGACTTGAGTTGAGAAGCCCGTTCTAAATCCTCGTTAATTTGGCGCAGGTGTTCTTCAGCCTGCGCCCTTTCAATCGCAACGCCCAGTGTACGACAGGCTGCTAAGAGCATATCTTGTTGGGGGGCATCCTGAAGTTTCTGCTGACTGCGAGACTCCAGCGTTAACACGCCAATGATGTTGCCATTGGCGGCAGGAATCGGAAAAATGCCTAGTTGACCAATCCCTGGATGGCGAAATCCAGGTACTGCTTGGGGATGGCTTTGATAATCGTCAATAAATAGCGGCGATCCTGTTTCTACTACTTGCCACAGTAAGCCCTGACCGTGAGGAATCCCTTGCTTAAGCAAGGCTTCTATCTCGGCAACGGCTGGTACCCCGTAGGTGGCAATGAACTGGCTGGAAATCTCATTCGTGAGCATACTGGCTCTCGCGTCCCTGCCTTGACCGATAATCACTTTGACATCGCCGAAGGCAGCGCCCATTGTTGCCACTAGGTAGGAAAGTGCAAATTGCCCAATCTCCCGCAACTCACTGGCTGGCTGTAGCCGTTGCGTCATTCCCTGCAAAAAGGTTAAACGCCTTACCTCGGCGTTTAAACGTGCCTGGGATTGTTGATAACCAGTGACATCGCGGAAGGTAAACAGCCGCCCGCCATCGTTGGTTAAGGTGGTGTAAACTTCGAGGCAAATGCCGTTAGCTTGCTCTATATAAAGGGAAACATTCTCAGTGTCTGGTCTGTTTAGGGCAGATGCAATTTGTTCGCGCTGCTGTTGAGACCAGTAGCCCTGTGCTACCACTTCAGCGAAGACATCGTTACAATGCGGCTTACTAGCAAGCCTGTCGTCAGAAAGCCCCAAAATTTCGGTTAATTTGCGATTAAACAATACCAGGTGATGGCAGCGATCAAACAATGCGATCGCATTGTCTACTTGATTCAAAATCAGTTCTTGTTCCTCCTTTAACTGCTGCAAAGTAGCGATCATCTGCTCTGGCTCTATTGTTTTCATCAAGAAGGAAGGGGTTACACTTTATTTATTTAAATTAACAAAATTTAACACCTTTCTTAAGTGAGGCAAATGACGCATTAATTGTGATCTTAGACACATGGGGATTGGGGATTGGGGATTGGGGATTGGGGATTGGGGATTGGGGATTGGGGATTAGGAACTAGAAATTAGGAATTGGGAATTAGGAACTAGAAATTAGGAATTGGGAATTAGTAATTGGAAAGAATCTTACCCAGTCCCCAGCCCCTAGTCCCCAGTCCCCAGTACCTAGTCCCCAGCCCCTATGTAAACATTTGTAACTTGTCACGTAATTTTTTAACTCCTACCTGAGAAGTCAATTGAGGTGCAAAAGTTGGCTGTTGGTAGTAAAATCAGAAATTACCCCTACTCCATTCGACGCATACTTTTAAACCTCACACTTAGTGATAGCAAGCCTTTTGGCTTGGGTGTTATGATCTCAAGCACTTTGCCTTGAGATCGTCATCTCAGTCGCTTGTTGTTATCAGTCAAATCTCTGGGTGGGGTGAGATCACTTCTATCCAAAGGTAGACATGATGAAATAGAGAGCAGTTAATACTCAAATGGGTTGGCGTGAAATGAGGTTTGTAGGGCAAACTTTAGATCAGGAAAGTGAGTTTGGTGTCGTTCGTCCTACGTCCGGATTCCAAACTCATGAATCGAAGACTCAAACGACGCTGGGAACTCAAAACTCCATGTCATCGGCTCAAGAAATAGCACAGAATTGGCGAAAAGAGCTGGCATCTGACTGTCCTGAATATAGCGCAGCAACCCACGAAAGTATTATTAGCTGGCTGATAGGCGAGGACTTAGAGCGTTTTGAAACGTTTAACCCAACTCAGATGACAATTGCTAAGCAAGCGATGGAATATCGCTATCGCATTTTACGGCAACGTTATTTAGGAGTGGGGCCAGAGCGTGCCTATCGCAACTTGACTACGCGACTAGGCAGTTTGGTGTTGTTGAGAAATAAAATCCGCACCTGGGTGGCTTTGTCGCGCGATCGCCAGCGAGCAGTAGTGGATGTGTTGCAGGAAGTAATTCAGGAATTACTGCATAGCGATCGCTATATTCAACAACAAATTACCTGGATTACCAAATGTAGTGAAGACACTCGTCTTCGTAACTCCCTGCTGATGAGCAGCATTGAAGAATATTGCCTTAGACCGATTCGCAATCAGCCGCTGTTAGTGTATAGGTTTGTTAACTATCTGCGTCGATCCCAGCGCGGCGGCATGACTCACGTCCCGGATGGAGAGTTAGTGCGGCTGGTTTCTGAGGAAGTGACTCCGGATGAAGCAGACAACCCGGTGAGTTTACTAGACGCGCAAGCGGTTTCCCAGTACCAAGAAAATCAGGCGATTGAAGAACAAATGTCCATGCGGACAGCTGTTAAGCAGGAATTTAGGAGTTATTTAACTGAAAACGTCAGTAAAGAAGCTGCTGCATGGTTGGAGCTTTACCTGCAAGGAAAGTCTCAAGAAGCGATCGCCAGCGCCTTGAACTTGCAGATCAAAGAAGTTTATCGTCTGCGGGAAAAAGTCAGCTACCACGCGATTCGAGTTTTTGCCATAAAAACTCAGCCAGAGCTAGTCGCAAACTGGCTACAAACTTCTGTTCAGGATAGCTTTGGGCTGACACTCACCCAATGGCAGCAATTATGCGAAAGCGTTACTCCGGTAGGTCGCCAGTTGATCGAGCTGTTCAAAAATGGTAAATCAATGGAAGTGATCGCTGCTGAGTTGAACATGAAAAGCCATCAAGTTATGGGAGAATGGAGCAAACTCTACTTAGCCGCTCAAGCTTTGCGGAGCGATCCCTGATCCGTGCTGAAAAACACTGGCATTTTCTCCCTCTAGGCTTAACGAAACTATAACTATTGACTGGTTTATTGACATTAAACCGCTAATCAATCGCGGTAACTCCATCGAAGGTGCATCTAAGATATTAATCAGGACTTAGATATTTGGAATGGGGCTAGGGGCTGGGGAGGAAAAATTCTTTTTGCCTTTTGCATAAGAACCTTTTACCTTTGTCTTTGCCTTTTTCTCCAATCCAATACGGTCTACTTAAGAATAGTTGTAGAGTCCCTTGGCACCTCACTCAACACGCATATAGTATTTGTTGGGTGAGGTGCCATCCCAACAAATCGTAGGGTTTGGATATTTGGCTTTAAGTGAACCGTGTTGGTTCTCCAATCCCACCTTCGATAGATGTAAACAAATGTTTAGACTGATTGACAAGCTCCTGCCCTTTGAAGCCTGTCTTTACTATCAAATCTTACCCCTGGCCGTTGAAGGCAGCTGCCTGAAACTGGGCATGGTGCATCCAGACGATACCGCCACCTTAGACTACCTCCGCCGCATCCTGGCTTACCAGAACTACTCGCTAGAAATCCAGGTAATAAAAGCCGAGGCTCTACAGGCAATGCTCAGCGCCTACTTGAAAAATACTGGAAATTCTCAGCAACCAGCTCAAGATGCCCAACCCCCAACTCCAGCAGCCAAACGCTCAGACAGTCGAGTTGGTGAGGAAAAACTGCACAAAAAGTCGGATCGGATAAACCGGGACACTCTACCAACCTTGATTGTGGATAGTCCCCAGGAGTTGATACAGGAAATCAATAGCGCAAACGCTCAACCTGCTTCCGGGCCAACTCAACAAAGACCGACTGGAAAATCAGATTTAAAGCGCGACAACACAGACACGGGGGCTAGACAAAAGACACCCGTTAGTAAAGAGCGACTAGCGGGCGCATACCCTTCACCCCATCACGTTTATGATTCTACAGTTTTAACAACTCTTTCGCCGCAGCAGCTCCTTAAAGAATTGCTGCGGCGGGCGTTGAGCGGGACAATTGATCGGATTGATTGCGAACGGCATCTGTATGAAGGCAACATTCTCTGTAGTCGAGATAACGTTTTACACTTCGCGATCTCAGGGCTGCCTCTGCCCGTTTTGCAAGGAGTTATCGACGAGCTAAAGCGGATAGGAAGCTTACCTTTAATGCCAGTCCAACAGCACCAAAGGGTTGAGATTGAGCGATGTTATCAACAAGAGAGTTTGTTGCTGCGCTTGCAGATTATGCCTTCCCAGTATGGAGATGAGGCAACCCTGCAAGTGTTTCGGGGAGAAGCTTTGAAGGCTTATAAGCAGCAGCAACTCTCAATTCTGTGGCGGGAAGCTTTGAGTATTGGTGAGAAACTTCAGCGCAAGGTGAATCAAATATGCAATGCCTACGGCTCGGACTCCTTGCAGGGCGCTTCATCCGCTCCCATGCCGAACAAAGAAGCCCTCAATCACCTGCTAGAAAGCGTTGAGCAACAGCTCTCAAGCCTCAGTCCGTTGCCAAGCGATCGCAAACACGATGATTCTGTTCGCGTTAAGGGATAAGATGAATAATCTAAGCGTAGGAGAAGCTTTTTCCTCAAGGCTCAAGGAAGCATGAAAGACGAAAGCTCAAACAAAGGCGGATGCGATCGCGCGTTTAGCCCATCGCTGCTATAAGCATGAAAGGCAGGCTGTACGGCGACTACAAAAGCCTATATCAAAGAGCGTACCTATTGCGGTAGGGTATTATCTAAGCTTAACAATGAAACGATTAATAGCCCATCCTACATAATAGTATTTTCAGAAGTTAAATTAAAATTTCACACCTTACACTTCCTTTCATGCAGACCAAAGCTTTTTCTGAGCTTTTCCCCTTATTTAACACTGCCGCTCCAGAGACATTAGAATGGCTTTTGTCTGTTGCAGTCGATCACGAATACCCATCAGATAGAGCTGTTTTGATGGAAGACGCTTGGGGCAATGCAGTTTACTTTTTAGTGTCAGGTTGGGTAAAAGTACGTCGTCTCTCTGGGGAAGATGTCGTTACCTTGGCGATATTGGGCAGAGGCGATTTTTTTGGTGAAATGGCAATTCTCGATGAATCTCCCCGTTCCACCGATGTAATTGCCCTCTCATCAGTAGAATTGCTCAGTGTCTCCGCCCAGCGATTTATTCAAACTCTTTTCAAAGATCCGCAATTGCATCACCGAATGTTGCAACTGATGGTGAAGCGTCTGCGCCAAACTAATTTACGATTTCAAATGCGCCATCAGCCGCCAGCTGTGAAATTAGCCAATACTCTAGTGGGTTTGGGAGAAAACTACGGCGAATCCACCGAGACGGGAACGGAAATCTTTAATATCCCCTTTAAAGATTTGGCTAATGTCACAGATATCAGCGTCGAGGACACGACAAAAATTATGGGGAAACTGGATAGTAAAGGCTGGATTAAGATCAATCCGGCACGTCAGACGCTACATTTGACTAACCTTAAGCAGCTAACCCATCTGGCGGGACGAATGTAGCTAGTAGTCAGGGAAGAGTGGGAAGGTGGGATTGGAATGTTTCCACCTTCCCACACCGACGGACAACTGGCTAATCGCTACATTAGTTAATAGTTCCCTATAAAATTAAAAATGACACAAGCAACAGCTGTTCGCGATCGCTATCTACCTCAGACAGCACCAAAAATTCATTACCAGGTGGCAATACGCGAACCCGAATCCCATCTATTTGAGGTATCTTTAACTCTACGGGACTGGCAGCTACAGGTTCTGGATTTAAAAATGCCTGTTTGGACTCCTGGTTCCTATCTGGTGCGCGAGTATTCTAAGCATCTGCAAAATTTTTCTGCTTCTTCCGGCGATCAACCTCTGACGTGGCGCAAAATAAGTAAGAATCACTGGCAAGTAGACACAAATGGGGTGTCAGAAGTTACAGTAAGTTACCGTGTGTTTGCTAACGAGCTAACAGTGCGGACAAATCATCTGGACGCAACTCACGGGTATTTTAACAGCGCAGCTTTGTTATTTTATATACCAGAATTTGAGCAACAACCAATTCTAATTACAATTGTGCCGCCACGCCCAGAGTGGCACATCACAACGCCCTTACAAGTTGCATCTGATTTGGAATTGCCGATTTTAGATTTTGTGGGGGATGTTCGTCAGGAATCGGAAAGTGTCGAATCTAACCAGGAATCTGATTATCCAAAATCGATAATCGACAATCGAAATACCTTCCTGGCTCCTGATTTTGACACGCTGGTAGATAGTCCCTTCGAGATTGGGACTCATCAGTTGCATCACTTTGAGGTAATGGGAAAACCCCATGAATTAGCTATCTGGGGAAAGGGTAACGCCGAAGCAGAGCGAATGATCCCGGATATACAGAAAATTATTGAGGTAGAAGCTCAACTGTATGGGGGTTTACCTTATGACAGATATGTGTTTCTGCTGCATCTAGCTTCTACGGGGGCGGGTGGCTTGGAACACAAGAACTCTTGCACCTTGAATTACCACCGTTTCGGGTTTCGCGAACTGGACAAATACAATCGCTTCATGCAGCTGGTGGCGCATGAGTTCTTTCACCTGTGGAACGTTAAGCGCATCCGTCCGAAAGCGCTGGAGGTGTTCGATTATACGGGGGAAAATTACACGCCTTCTCTGTGGTTTAGTGAGGGGACGACGAGTTATTACGACTTGGTGATTCCGTTTCGGGCTGGGATCTACGATATTAAGTCTTTCCTGAATGAGTTGGGTAAGGAGATTACCCGATTACAAACGACACCGGGGAGACGAGTTCAACCCGCAAGCGAGTCGAGTTTTGATGCTTGGATTAAGCTTTATCGCCCGGATGCAAATAGTGGAAATTCTCAGATTTCCTACTATTTGAAGGGGGAAATGGTATCATTTTTGCTGGATTTGCTGATTCGAGCGCGTCATGAAAATAAGCGATCGCTTGATGATGTGATGCGACAAATGTGGCAGCAATTTGGGCAAGATGAAGTCGGTTTTACTCCAGAAGAGTTGCAGCAAGTAATTGAATCGGTCGCTGGAACAGATTTGAAGGAGTTTTTTGCTCGATACGTTGACGGAACCGAAGAGTTACCTTTTGATGAGTATTTGTCACCTTTTGGCTTGCGCTTGGTTGGGGAAAAGGAGGAACCAGTTGCTTACCTGGGGGTGACGGCGAAGGCAGAAAACGGGCGGGAAATGCTCAAATTTGTGGAGGCGGGTTCTCCGGCGCAGTTAGCTGGAATTGATGCGGGAGATGAGTTGCTGGCGATAGACGGTTTTCGGGTGACGGCGCAAAATTTGAGCGATCGCCTGAAAGATTACAATCCTGGTAATACTATCCAAGTTACAGTTTTCCATCAAGATGAACTCCGCACAAGTCTGGTGACTTTGGCAGAGCCTCGTCCGACTTCCTATAAAATTGTCCCAGTGGAGTCTCCAGACGATACCCAGAAACAAAACTTTGCTGGTTGGCTGGGTTGAGGCGTTAAAATGCGCGATCGTTTCAAGTTTTGCAGAAGATGATAATGTGCGATCGCGTTTGGTAAAGGTAATTTGGTTGGCGCTTTTATTTCCAATGCGATCGCTTCAAGGTTCTGCACATTGACGGCAAAATGTCAATTTATACTACAGTGTTTTTTGTTAGTAGCGTCAACCTGTAGGTGTTTTCCCAGAGGGGTCGATTTTTGTGGCTGAAACGTTTATCTCGTCTGGGTTTGAAGGCTATTAACCTCGATTTGAGGTGCATAGCCTGAAACTCTTATCAGCAGAGCGTTTGACCCAATTTCTAAAAGTCACCCCTTGACAACTCGATGCCTGAAACGGTACTTTGTTTATAGTTTGACGCAAACGAACCTCGAAAACTAAATATATCAAGGCTTTCAGTCCCCTTTGTTGAAATTCCCATAAATCCCTATTAGGGATTGAAACTACGACGATATGACCACAGACAGAACCTATGGGGTTGAAATTCCCATAAATCCCTATTAGGGATTGAAACAACCGACTTGGCGGGTAGACTTCTAAAACTTGCGTTGAAATTCCCATAAATCCCTATTAGGGATTGAAACGTCGCAAGCTCCTTGAGTTGGAAGAGGTACTGGGTTGAAATTCCCATAAATCCCTATTAGGGATTGAAACGCTCAAGATTTCCGCTCTATGGGTGTAAATGTTGGTTGAAATTCCCATAAATCCCTATTAGGGATTGAAACCCAGCATGAAATCTTGAGCTACCCGTTTTGTCAAGTTGAAATTCCCATAAATCCCTATTAGGGATTGAAACAGGGTGGATGCTTCGTGGAAACTGCAAAATTCTGCGTTGAAATTCCCATAAATCCCTATTAGGGATTGAAACTCTGAGTATTATTATAGTTTCATTTGTTCGAGTTGTTGAAATTCCCATAAATCCCTATTAGGGATTGAAACACTAGCTACTTCTACTGGTGACTCGTCGGGTGACGTTGAAATTGCCATAAATCCCTATTAGGGATTGAAACATCCAAGAAATCCGCGAACAGTTCCACCGTGATCGTTGAAATTGCCATAAATCCCTATTAGGGATTGAAACATCGAGCGCGACATCACCACACTTACAGATGACGGTTGAAATTGCCATAAATCCCTATTAGGGATTGAAACCATCTGGATCTATCATAGTATGGTTATGCGGTGGGTTGAAATTTCCATAAATCCCTATTAGGGATTGAAACATTTATGTAGGCGATCGCCCCGAAGATCGGGAGGTTGAAATTGCCATAAATCCCTATTAGGGATTGAAACAAGAATGACTGGACAAGGAAAGAAACAAGCAGGGGTTGAAATTGCCATAAATCCCTATTAGGGATTGAAACCGCGATGACGATTATTTTATCCGTCTCTGGCAACAGGTTGAAATTTCCATAAATCCCTATTAGGGATTGAAACAGCTCTTCAACACCTCGGCGATCAAGATACTGAGTTGAAATTTCCATAAATCCCTATTAGGGATTGAAACACTAATTGAATTTAATATATTAGCAATCTTCAAAGTTAAAATTCCCATAAATCCCTATTAGGGATTGAAACTCGCAGGTGAGGAGCTTGTCTGGTCTATTTGTGTCGTTGAAATTCCCATAAATCCCTATTAGGGATTGAAACCATCCTTGTCTTGAATTATTAGTAATATCTCGCAGGTTGAAATTCTCCATAAATCCCTATTAGGGATATTAAAAATCACAGGTATACTTACCACAAACTCTGAAAACTTCTTTACTCACTTCCTAGTGCGATAAAATTTTGCAAGTTGAGAGGGGGAAAATCCCAGGAAATAGCCAATAATTACAATCTGATTAATCAAGGTAGTTTTTAACACCCCAAGTTTTTGCCAACGACGTGCAGAAGTCAACACGGAAGCGGGGACAAGAGTAATATTTCCCAAACGTCTCAGGCGAAGGATAAATTCAAAATCTTCCATAATTGGGAGATGGGGAAAACCCCCAATCTCGTGAAAAACCGATGCTTTCAAAAAGATTGCTTGATCGCCGTAGGGTAGATGCAAAAAGCGCGATCGCCAATTTACCATCTTTTCTACCAGACGAAGCGATCGCATCCGTGCATCAATCTTCAACTCAAACGCACCAGCAATTGTACCTCTTTGGGCTAATGCTTGGCGAACCATAGCATCGAAACCAACAGGTAAACGAGTATCCGCATGAAGAAATAGCAGAATATCCCCCGTAGCAACTTTAGCACCCGCATTCATTTGGCGATCGCGACCAGCAGCAGCAGACAGAACTTGCATACCCAAAGATTTAGCTATAGCGACAGTTTCATCCTGACTTCCCCCATCCACCACAATCACTTCCACATTTGTCGCCTTTTCAAAACTGGCTAAATTTAATCTAATTCGGGAAGCCTCATTTAAAACTGGAATAATAACCGAAATCCTGGGTGCTTCTGTCACTCATAACTCCTAACTCTAGACGCGATATATCGCATCTCTACAATTCAAAATTCTTAAGTTTTGCCAAATCCTCTGGACGGTCAATATCAGCCAGCGGTGGAAGATAAGCTATACTCAAATTCATAGAGGACGCGATCGCTACAGTTTTTGCCAACACCTCAGAAGTTCCCCAAGGAATTTCCGCAAACAATTGGGGAAAAACCCGACGCAAACCTATTAAATAATATCCTCCATCCAACGCTGGCCCCAAAACCAAATCGTGCAGAATTAGCTCATCAAACGCTTCTGACATAATTTTCGCACTCAAATCGGGGCAATCAGTGCCAATAATCAAAGCACCCTCTATCCCGCTACCGAAAGCACCATCAAACGCCGACATTATCCGCAATCCTAAATCTCCATCAACTTGAGGCTTATAGACAAAATCAGCCCCTAACCAGTCTTGCATCAGCTGTTGATTACCGCCAGAAAAATAAACTTCCACACTCGTAGGACGTTCCCCCTGGAGTTCCCTAACCTGCGAAAGAGTATATTCAGCCAACCGACGATGAAGATTTGCCGCACCTTGGCTTCCCAAAGCCGGAATTAGTCGAGTCTTCGCTTTTCCCGGTTCTGGATAGCGAGTAAAAACAATTAAACACTCTTTACTCATTTTTCCGATTTTAGCTAAAGCGTAGATTGGGTTTCGGGGAGCATCCCGTATTTGCCAATCGCTGACAGGCTGGAATCGATGCTCCACAAACAAAGCCTGCGAAGGCAGGCTGAATTGAGTCCGCGGAGGCGGACTTGGTTTGTGTAGCCGCGATTTCCAATCGCCAGGTATTTTTGCAAAAACGGGCTTTGATCCCCCAAACCCCCCTTAAAAAGGGGAGCTAAGAAAAAGTGACACCTTAAAGCCCAAATGCCAGAGAAATACTTTGAGAATCTCCTGAAAAAGGGGCTAATAAAAAGGTTCAATTAAATACTCATTTCCAACATCCGCTGCATTGGACGCAACGCTGCAACTCGCATTTCCTCCGGTAAAGTCACCTCTGGCGTTCGATTTTTCATCGCCAAATAAAGTTTCTCCAGCGTATTTAACCGCATAAAAGGACACTCATTGCAAGCACAATTATTCATCGGCGGTGCTGGAATAAACTTTTTATTCGGCTCCCGCTTCTGCATTTGGTGGATAATTCCCGGCTCAGTAGCGACAATAAATTCCGAACTATCACTTGCTTGAGAATAATTCAGCAAAGCTGAAGTAGAGCCAATATAATTGGCGTGGCGCAAAACTGGAGGTTCGCACTCAGGGTGAGCAATTACCTCAGCATTTGGATGTTGAATTTTTAGCTGGATAATCTTCTTTTCAGAGAAGGTTTCATGGACAATACAACTACCTTGCCACAGCACCAAGTTTCGCCCAGTTTGCTCCATAACATATCGCCCTAAATTCCGGTCGGGAGCAAAAATTATCGGTTGATTTTCTGGGATTTGGTTGACAATTTTAACCGCGTTGGAACTTGTGCAAATAATATCGCTCATCGCCTTAATTTCAGCGGAGCAGTTAATATAAGAAACCACCAAATGTCCGGGATGAGCAGCTTTAAATTTGGCAAAGGCATCCGGCGGACAACTATCTGCCAAAGAGCAACCCGCGTCCAAGTCTGGCAGCAATACCAGTTTATCTGGATTGAGAATTTTGGCAGTTTCCGCCATAAAGTGAACCCCTGCAAAGACGATGACATCAGCATCGGTGCTGGCTGCTCTGCGAGAAAGTTCTAAGGAATCCCCGATATAATCTGCTACATCCTGAATATCAGGGTCTTGATAGTAGTGGGCAATAATAACGGCGTTAAGCTTCTCTTTCAAGGCTTTTATTGCCTCAAACAAATCGTAAGGTAGTGCGTCGGTCTGGGTAATAGTGCGCTGGGGAAGTGTATTGGTAAACACAGTTAAAAGATGCCTTGAGTACCAAGTTGCTAGGGGTGTAATCAGTAATTATAGTTGTTTTTACCAAAAGCTGCTGTGGGGGATTAGGTTTTTTATATAAGAAATTTCTCTCGTTCCTCAGATTGCTATTCTGGAAGATAGGCAAGGGGGTAGGCATGACGAGTCATCAAGAGAAATCCATCAAAATCGCTGTTGTGGGAGATGTTCACGACCAATGGGAAGCTGAGGACGAACTAGCCCTCAAGCATCTAGGTGTTGATTTAGCGCTGTTTGTGGGGGATTTTGGTAATGAATCGGTAGATGTGGTAGAGGCGATCGCATCTCTCAATCTCCCCAAAGCAGCAATTATGGGCAACCATGACGCTTGGTATAGTGCCTCAGATTGGGGTAGAAAGCGGTGTCCCTACGACCGTGAAAAAGAAGACCGAGTGCAGGAACAATTGGATTTACTGGGAGAAGCCCATGTAGGCTATGGTAAGCTCGACTTTCCAAAACTGAATTTAAGCGTGGTCGGGAGTCGTCCTTTTAGCTGGGGTGGCTTGGTTTGGAAAAATGCGGAATTCTATCAAGAGCGTTACAAAGTAACGAATTTTGCAGAATCCACCGAGCGCATCGTCGCGGCAGCAAATAGCGCCGCTTATGAAACTATCATTTTTATGGGACACAATGGCCCGATCGGGTTAGGCGATCGCGCAGAAGATCCTTGCGGGAAAGATTGGTATCCCATCGGCGGCGACTATGGCGATCCGGATTTTGCGGATGCGATCGCTAAAACTCGCAACCAGGGTAAAACTATTGCCCTAGTTACCTTCGGTCATATGCACCACCAACTGCGTCATACTAAAGAGCTGCGAAACCCTATCTATATCGGCGCAGAAGGCACAGTTTACTTAAATGCGGCGAGTGTACCCCGGATTATTCAGACACCAAGCGATCGCCTGCGTAACTTTTCCCTCGTTTCCCTGCAAAACGGTGTCGTCTCCCAAGTCTCCCTCGTTTGGCTTGGCGGTGACTTCAACATCGCATCCGAGCAAATTCTTTACCGTCCCCAAGAGTCAGTACAATCAATCCTCAGCCAGTAGTCAAAAGATCCACCAATCTTGATATGATAAAAAAATGAACCTGGAGAGGTGGCAGAGTGGTCTAATGCGCTCGACTTGAAATCGAGTGAACCGAAAGGTTCCGAGAGTTCGAATCCCTCCCTCTCCGTTACCCAAAACACCTTGTAACTTAAACTGGTTGAAGTAATTCCTTCTTCCAGTACAAAATTGTCACAAACTTACTTACTTTCCCCCGATGATTGGTTAGGCATCAGCTTCAGGCTATGCTTTGCTATGCTCGTTGGAGCGATTATCGGCATAGAACGCGAACTAAAGAACAAACCAGCTGGCTTAAGAACTCATATGCTGGTGAGTTTTGGTGCAGCACTTTTGACATTAATACCTCTTTTGGTAGATGAAAATGAACTCAACTCTGATGCTCTAAGTAGGGTAATCCAAGGAATTACAGCGGGTATTGGGTTTTTAGGTGCTGGGGAAATTTTACGGGAATCGCAGCAGGAATCGAGGAAAAAGATTAAAATTCACGGACTTACTTCTGCTGCTGCTATTTGGGTTTCTGCCGCGTTGGGAATTGCCGCAGGTTGTGGGTTGTGGCAGATGAGCTTAATTGGGGCTTTGTTGTGTTTTTTGGTGCTGAGAGTCTTTAAAAAAATAGAGCCTCATAACTAAATTTTCCCTACATTTGGAGTTTGTAAATCGGCATTTCATCTCTCAAAGTGATGATATTAAATTCAGCAAAGGGGAAGGCGCGGTTTAGGGAATCGCCTTGATATGCTGTATGAGTAGCCTGGAACTGGAAATGAGACTTATGAATAGAGCAGTGGTGTCAATTATAGTTTTTGCATTGTTAATATTAACTATTTTCTCTCCCTTTGCAGCTCTCGGTACTTTGATGCTTGTACTTTTAGCATCGGCATTTGTTTCAGCATTTTGGAATGTGGTGCAGGCAGCGGCAGGAAATCCCAAACAGCCTTCAAAAAATTAAAAATGCAAAATCCTTATTAATTTTGCATTTTTAATTTTTAATATTAACTCAGGCGAGTTACTAACTGATTTACGCGGGGTCTGCCGAAACGTTCCCAAGCACTCCCGCCGCGCAGAAATAACTCCATCCAGCGGATCGGTTGATTGTCTTTAGCTGAATTCCAACCGGAACTTCCCGGCGAAAATGCCAGAGTTCCTTCCGGGACTTTGAAACTGCCGTCCGAGTAAACGGCATCGCTTACCACATCTCCGACTCGAATCACCACCTTTTGTTCTGGTTTCAAATCGACGCTATGGGCGGGGATAGTGGTTTTGATGTTACCGTAACCGTCACTCCAGGCGATGCGATCGCTTGGTGCATCAGGTATTTGGTCTGGTTGCAAGACTTCTCCCAAAAGGCTAGTATCTCCCGAAGCGATCGCAGCAGCAGCACTGGGAAATACATCTCGCGATCGAAACTGCGATCCTCCCCGCGCAACCTTGACTGTATGTAAAACTTCAGCATGGTCTTTGATAAAAGAGAGAGTGTAGCCAGCAAATACACCCACCACTTTCACACCGTTTGGTAGCAGAGCATAAGTCAATCCCTCGCCTTCGTTGTTTTTCCGGGCCTCCGGGTCATCTTGGCGAGGAGCGCAATTGTGATATATTAGTCGATCTGCGGAACCAGGGTTTAGTCCGAGTTGCGCCACCCAAAAGCCAGTCGCCAGGGTACTGAAGGGAGGCACCGAGAGGCAGTAAATCTGGGATGCTGGTAAAGCCATCAAAAGACGTTGTGTAACCTCAGCAAATGCTGGATCACCGTTTCCGTAGTCTGCAATCAGGCTAATGAACATAGCGCCTCTGAATAGAAGTTTGCTACAGCAATATTACTGCTCACCGAATCAAAAAGCGATCGCTTTTATTTTGAGATAAACTCGTGACACTAGAAGCGAAAGGCAATGGTTAGATGTCCGATATTTTCGTGATGATTCGGAATCAGGATAACAATGCCCTGACTTCCATTGATGGCATTGCATTTGTAAGTTTACTTCGGCAAGACGGACAGCCGCTTGCAGAGGAGACTTTTGACTTGATTTATGCGGATGCGGGTTTTGATGACCTTCCGGTTGGGGAATATACCGTAGTTGTGAAACATGAACTGGTTGAACCTCAACAAACAACCTACGATGTAAAAATTATTAGTGAAGATGAAGTGATATTGCTAACATTTGTGTACCTAGAGCCAGAATGGGTATTCCTTCGCATTCAAGCTGCTGTAGAAAAGAGATTATAGATATGAAAATTAAAGTTATTCCGCCCTGCTCAATTAAAATGTTTCGCTATCGGGTGAATTTTCTGGCGAAGGATCTCTGGAAAGAAAAAGACCCAATTTGTCGGGCAAATTTAGCTTTACAGCTAGCGGATGCGGCTACATCGCTGGCGAGACTAGAATTGCAAGAAGCGCAAAAATTACAGCAAACTTCTCATACTCATCACACTTCAGGTTCTAATGAGCCATGATTAGCCAAGTTTAGAAGATGCGTTGCCTACCTCAAATTAAATTGATTCCCCTAAAAGCGTAAATGTCGCCTTTTTTACTATGAATTCCTTAACTTCTTCTCATCCCCAATCTGAGAATGCTGTCAAGATTGTTGTAACTGAAGTTATCGGAGATACTTTATGTATAACTTCTGAGGATGGACAAAAAGTTTACCAGCAGATTGCAGCAGCTTTTAAAGAAGGTAAAAAGGTGATTCTTGACTTCAAGAATGGTGAAGACTTTACTTGGCCTTTCTTCAGCGATGCCATTGGCCAATTATACGAACATTTTCCTGACGATCATATCCAAGCATCACTCAGTATCGTCGATATTTCTCCAGAAGACAGAGACTTTATTGAGGATGTCATCTACTGGAAGAAAGAGTATTTAAAAGACCCGCAGCGATTCAAAGAAGCTGCACAGGAATTCTTGGGTGATGAGGATGAGTAAACAAGTCTACAACATCGACTCTTACACATTTAGCTCAACTGATGCTGTGCTGTTTGATGCCAATATCTGGATGTACCTTTATAGTCCCCAGGGTGAGGTATATCCTAGAATTAAAAACAAATATGCCTTAGCGTTTAGACGAATTCGCGGTGCCAAAGGTCGCATATTGCTTGACGTTCTGGTGCTTTCTGAATTTATTAATGCTTTCTCTCGATTCGTTTATAACAACTTGCCAGCAGCAACAAAACCGAAAGAATTTAAAACTTTTCGGAATAGCGATGCTTTTAAACCTGTTGCTGAAGAGATTGCTAAATACTCTTTGAGAATATTGGAAAAGTCTGAATTAACGGAAGACGTTGTTGAATTGGTTAATTTACGATCAATCATGAGGGACTACGCCGCAGGCGAAACTGATTTTAACGATAAGATGTTGGCTGAGTTGTGTAGGACAAAGGATTTAAAACTGGTAACGCACGATTATGATTTTAGGGGAAATAATTTAACGATTATTACGGCTAATGAAAGGTTGCTAAACTGAACGTGTCAATGAGCGATCGCATCTTTTTATAAGTAGAATTATGCTCACTCTAAATGATATTGCCATATTTTTAAATCAATTCTTTGCCGTCCATCGTTTCGGTGATGACCAAGGCGGAATTTACCACTATTCAACACGCCCAATTCATCGTTTTGGATTAGCGCTGGAACCTTGGGATGGATTGGTAGAATGGGCAAAATCTAGACAAATAGATGCTTTATTTCTACATCGTCCCTGGAAACTGGAACCGGGGTTAGCGCCAGATATGGGCGTAGTGGCGTATCATCTAGCTTTTGATGAACGCCTGACACTAGGGTTTAATAATCGTCTTGCAGATGTGTTGGAAATGTCTGCATTAGAAGTGTTGGGCGAGAAAGAAGGGCGACCGATTGGGATGCTGGGGGAAATTCCCACACAGAGTATGGTGAGTTACTGTAGTTGTCTAAACGAAATCTTCGGTGGACGCGACAAAGTGCTGGTGGGAGTTAGCGGTGAGGTGAAGCGGGTTGCTGTAGTTGGCGCGATGACAGATGCGCTGGTACGCGAGGCGGCGTTGCGTAATGTCAATTTATATATTACAGGGCAGTTGAGACAACCTGCTGAAGCTGCTGTAAAAGAAACTGGAATCAGCGTTGTTGCAGTTGGTCATCGTCGCTGCGAAGAGTGGGGGTTACGGGCCTTATCTGGAGTGTTGCGCGATCGCTACTCGAAACTTCAGGTTGTCTTACCTCCCTGAAGGTGCAACACAACACCCCTAAAGACGATTTATAACAAAGATATGAGTCGTCACCAGAAATTTAACTTTCTCCAGAGTATTTGGCAACGTCTACGTCAATCTCTGGCAGTTTTCCGATACAGCGATCGCGCCCTCAGCTTAGTTTGGACTACTAGCCGCATTCTGACAATCATCTTTGCCATCCTTACTATAGTGGCAGGTTTGCTGCCAGCAGCCGTCGCCTATGTAGGGAAATTAATTGTCGATGCAGTAGTCTTAGCTTCTCAAACCGGGTTGCAAAGCGAACGCCTTCAAGCTTTGGGTTACGTGGGACTCGAAGCGATCGCAGTCATATTACTCGCAGGTAGTCAGCGGGGTTTAACTGTTTGTCAATCTTTGCTGCGAGTCCTGTTGGGACAAAAGGTGAATGTTCTAATTTTGCAAAAAGCGCTAACGCTAGAACTTCGCTATTTTGAGGATTCCGAATTTTACGACAAATTGATGCGGGCGCGGATGGAAGCATCAAGCCGTCCCCTCTCCTTAGTAAGCCGCACATTCAGCTTAATTCAAAATGCCCTCTCCCTGGTGACTTACGGCGGCTTGTTGCTGAATTTCTCCGCTTGGGCTGTGGTGATACTTGCAGCAGCAGCATTACCCGCCTTCATCGCCGAATCTCGCTTCTCTGGGGAAGCTTTTCGCCTATTCCGCTGGCGATCCCCCGAAACTCGCGCCCAACACTACCTAGAAACCCTGATTGCGCGAGAAGACTACGCCAAAGAGGTGAAACTTTACCAATTAGGGGATCTTTTACTACAACGCTACCGTGACATCTTCCATCGACTTTACGACGAAGACCGCAACCTGACTTTACGGCGAGGATTTTGGGGTTACTTGTTGGGGTTATTGAGTACCTGCGCCTTTTATCTCGCCTACGCTTGGATTGTACTTGAAGCGATCGCTAGTCGCATCTCCCTCGGCGACATGACCATGTACTTAATGGTATTTCGCCAAGGACAGTCTACCTTTTCCGCCGCTTTGGGTTCCATCGGCGGAATGTACGAAGACAACCTGTATCTCTCCAACCTCTACGAATTTCTAGAAGAAGAAATCCCGAAATCTTGGGGTACAGCAACTGAGGGGTTAATTCCCGGTGATGGGGTACGTTTCCAGAACGTCTACTTCACCTACCCCGGAAGTTCGCAACCCGCCTTAAATGGAATTTCCCTACACCTGAAACCGGGAGAAAAACTAGCAATTGTCGGCGAAAATGGTTCGGGAAAGACTACCCTGATTAAGCTTTTAACCCGACTGTATACACCAGACTCAGGACGCATTTTACTCGATGGCTTAGACTTACAAGAATGGGATAGTGAAGTATTGCGCGATCGCATCGGCGTAATTTTTCAAGACTTTGTGCGCTATCAGTTCAAAGTTGGGGAAAATGTCGGCGTTGGCGATGTAGACCACATAGAAGACGAAAAACGCTGGAAAATTGCCTCCGAAAAAGGCATGGCTGAACCTTTCATTGAGAAAATGGCCCAAGGCTATCAAACTCAGTTAGGGAAATGGTTTCGGGGAGGAGTAGAACTCTCTGGCGGACAGTGGCAGAAAATTGCTCTTTCCCGTGCATTTATGCGAACTGCGGCGGATATTTTGGTGTTAGACGAACCAACAGCAGCGATGGATGCGGAAGCTGAAGTCAAGATTTTTGAACGTTTTCAGAAGCTTACCCAGCATCAGATGGTTCTTCTGATCTCCCACCGCTTTTCAACTGTACGCATGGCTGACACAATTGTAGTTTTAGAAGGAGGCGTTGTACTGGAAGAAGGAACTCACCAAGAGTTGTTGCAGCTTCAGGGACGCTACGCTACCCTTTTTAAACTGCAAGCCGCAGGATACCAGTAGATATCTCAACACAAAACGAAACTCAACATCGGTGGAAACAAGCGTGACTTGTTGAGTTTTCACACGGTACGACCAACCTACAAATTACTTCTTTTTTCTTTCTTCCTTCTTCCTCTTCGTTCGCGCCCTGTTCGCCTAAAGCGCTAACGCTAACGCGGTTCATCTCTTAAACTCAACCCAAAACCATCAACTACAACTTAAAAGGCAATAACAATGAAAACCGAAATGATTGAGATTTTATCTAGCAGAGAAGTAGAAAAAATGCGTGCCTCTGGACGCTTAGCAGCCGCCCTCCTGTCCCACCTAGAACCGATGGTTAAACCAGGAGTAAGCACATTACAAATCAACGACGAAGCCGAACGCTGGACAAAAGAACATGGAGCAATAAGCGCCCCACTAGGCTACAAAGGATTTCCCAAATCTATCTGCACCAGCATCAATGAAGTAGTATGTCACGGCATCCCAAGCGCCAAACAAATTCTTAAAGAAGGTGACATTATTAACATTGACGTGACACCAATTCTTAATAGTTATTACGGAGATACATCCAAGACATTCTTTGTCGGTTCACCCTCACCTACAACAAAAAAGCTAGTTGAAGTAACGAAAGAGTGTCTTTTCCGAGGAATTGCCGAAGTTAAGCCAGGGGCGCGGATTGGCGACATTGGTGCAGCTATTCAAGAATATGCTGAGAAAGAGGGCTTTTCCGTAGTACGGGATTTTGCGGGACACGGCGTACACCGCGTTTTTCATACTGCACCTGAGATTCCCCACTATGGTAAACGCAATACAGGTAAGCGTCTGAGATTAGGTATGGTCTTCACTATCGAACCCATGATTAATGAAGGGACTTGGGAGGTGGAAGTTCTCAAAGATGGCTGGACTGCTGTCACCAAGGATCGAAAGCTTTCCGCCCAGTTTGAGCATACAGTAGTTGTGACTGAGGAAGGCGTCGAAATCCTGACTCTACGGGAAGAAGAGATTCTCTAGGGTTGGCGGTTTGACGCAAGCGATCGCAAAATTATTATCGGCGTATGCACATATCCCGGACAAACGCAAGCTTTCCGGTTAGTGCCATTCGCCCGGTAATATAATTCTCGTTACCAGTAGGGGCGGGAAAACCCCACTCCGACAATTTCAGTCAGCAACCTATGGTAAATTCATCCCGACTCGCTTCAGCCCTGAAAATCAGCACGGTGGCACTGTTGTTGATGATAATAATCACAGTTCTAACCTTACCCGCCGAAGCCAAAGTTACGCGCTATCTGAAGGGTAACTCCGCCGATGTTAATCCTACCTTAGCTGGCCCAGCCTATAACTTTGGCGGCGGTGGCCCCGATGTAGATGAGGCGATTCAGTGGATGATTAATCAGGTAAGGGGTTGTACAAACTGCGCCACCAAAGTTGATGTCGTAGTTATCAGATCCTCCGGCGATGATGGATACAACGATGCGATCGCATCCATGAACGGCGTTGACTCCGTGGAAACTCTTGTCATCACCAGTCGGGACGATGCACAAAAAGCGAATGTTGTCAATCCTATCAAAAACGCCGAGGTGATATTTTTTGCTGGTGGCGACCAGTGCGAATACACCCGGAACTTCAAAAATACAGCGGTTGAGGCGGCGGTAAAATCAGTAAATGCCAGAGGCGGCGCAATTGGTGGCACCAGTGCGGGTTCGATGATCCAAAGTGATTTTGTTTACAACGCCTGCTCGGATACTGTGGAAACCAGGGAAGCTTTAGAAGACCCCTATGAAGACATCAGTTTCACCTACGACTTCTTTAAGTGGGCGAATATGAAAGCAACCCTTGTAGACACGCACTTTAGCAAACGCGATCGCATGGGTCGAACCATGACCTTTATTGCGCGTCAAATTAGAGACGGGATATCTGACAGCGCCTTGGGAATAGCGGTAGACGAAGATACATCGGTTGTTGTAGATAAAAACGGAATGGCGCGGGTGATCGGAGGTGCAGCATACTTTGTCCTCGCTGACCATATGCCAGAGGTCTGCGAACCGCAAACCCCCCTGACCTTCTCTAACTACAAGATTTGGAAAGTTAAAAGCGGCGATACATTCAACCTCAAAAATCGCCCTACATCTGGCTACTATCTCAGAAGCGTTAACAAAGGGCGACTAAGCTCAGATCCGTACTAATAATCTCGTTCCCAAGTCATATCTTAAAGCTAGTCATGGATTGTCCCATCTGGCAAGATTGCGCCAGTCAACTTGGCTCCAACCAGCTTAACCAGCAGGCGGTCATTCATCCCAACCTTTGCATCAGTCAAATCAGCACCACTCAAATCAGCACCACTCAAATCAGCGCCAATTAAGTTAGTCTCCCGTAAATCGGCATCCCTCAAGTTTGCTTGCAGCAAATTGGCTCTAAAAAGATTCGCTCTGTAGAGAGAGGCTCCCTGGAGATTGATCTTATGCAAAAAGGCATCACTCAGGTTAGCTTGGCTCAAATTAGCATAACTAAAGTTTCTGCCTGACAAGTCTTTTTCTTTGAAGTTAGCACCACGAAAATCGCCTCCACTGAGATCGGAACGCGCCGAATTGGTTTGATATTGGGATTTAGGCGGTTCGTTCGGGCGGGAGCGAGAATTGGCTGCGGTATTATGTGGCTGTGTACGAGATTGCGATCGCTGCGATTGAGCCGTTTTTTTAGAAGTATTTCGTTGAATTGACCGCAATTCATCCCGTGCGTGATTAATCTCTTTGAGTTTTTCTTCAGCCTTTAGCCGCAACCGAGGATTATCTTCAGGAATCCGATCGGGATGCCAAATAAACGCTAAATCCTTATAAGCCTGGTTCACCTCTTCCGGTGACGCTCCAGGCTCAATTCCCAGCACTTTGTAGCATCGGTTTAGATCGCTCATCTAAACCATCCTATCAAAGTAATGCGGGAGGATGAGAACCTCTGGCTTTTAAGGAGGAGATGAAATCCGACTCGTAGGACTAAAGTCCGACATTTCCCTAGTTTCTATTTTATCGGAAGCCTTCCTACAAGATGATGTATGATTTTGTAGGAGGTTCAAAACAGTGTTAAGCCTAACTTACGAGTACAAAGCAATCCCAACGCCAGGGCAGGTTCAAATCATTGAACACACGTTAAATGTGTGTCGCCAAATTTGGAACTTTGCTTTACGTGAGCGCAAAGATTGGATAAATTCTCGTAAGTGTCAAATTAATGCTTGCTCAATAACTTCTGAGTACATTGTTCCGGCTGATGCGATTTATCCCAACTACTACGAGCAAGCGAACGCTTTAACTAAAGCCAAGCTTGAGTTTCCAGAACTTAAGACAGTTAATGCCCAAGTGTTGCAGCAAGTCTTAAGAAAGTTAGAGACAGCGTTTGTTGACATGAGACGTAAGGGAGCTGGTTTTCCTCGGTTTAAGAATAGATATCGACTACGGTCTTATGTCTATCCACAACTAGGTAAAGCTCAATTCTTGCGAGACAATCAAATTAAACTGCCTCAACTGGGATGGATGGAATATATCAAGTCACGGGAAATCCCCGAAGGGTTTGTTGTTAAGCAAGCTCGGATTGTTCGCAAAGCGTCTGGGTATTTTGTCATGCTAACGCTTGAATGTGATGTCAATGTGCCTGCAACTATGGCTCACGGTCATCCTGTTGGGGTAGACTTGGGACTTGACAAATTTCTAGCAACATCAGACGGGCTTTTGGTAGATAGACCCTGCTTTTTTCAGGTACTGCATCGTCAGCTTAAATTGCTACAACGCAGGCTGAAGCATAAAGAAAAAGGGTCAAACAATCGCCATAAACTTAACCAGAAGATTGCACGTTTACATCAACGTATCAGCGATACTCGGAAAGACTGGCACTTTAAACTAGCCCATAAGCTATGTGATGGTGCTGGGATGATATTTGTTGAAGATATTGATTTTCGGGTATGGGCAAAAGGTATGTTCTCAAAGCATACTTTAGACGCTAGTTTTGGGCAGTTTCTTAAAATCTTGCAATGGGTGTGTTGGAAGCGCGGTGTATACTTTGCCAAAGTCAACAAGGATTACACTTCGCAAGTCTGTCCGCAATGTGACACACATACCGGAAAGAAAGAGCTTAGTGATAGAGTACATTCATGCCCTGAGTGTGGCTACACAACTCATAGGGACGTAGCCGCAGCTCAAATTATCCGTAATCGAGGACAGTCTGAGGTGGGACGCATCTTGGACTCTAAAAAAAATGCTTGTGGAGACGGTCTGACGGGGACTGGCAACAGTCTAGTTAAGAGTCCAAGAAGCAAGAAGAAAGGTGGAGAGGCACGACTTGAGTCTGCCTCGTAACATCTTTTAAGAATCCCCTAGACTTTAGTCAGGGGAGTACGTCAACGAATGCTAAGGTCTGTTGACACTGATGCCACGAGCCTGGAAATAATATTCAGCTCATTTAACGCTGAGCGACCATCATCATCGGCACGCCTCTAGCAGGTGTTAAAGTGATACCGCGACGTACAGGCAAAACTTTCCGATTATCGGTAAGTGCCATTTCATACCGAGATAATACAGTTGCCAACACCAATTTCATCTCCAGCAGAGCAAGCGCCCAACCAATACAGCAACGACTCCCGCCACCAAAGGGGATAAACTCATAGGGGGAAAATTGACGTTCCAGAAAACGCTCTGGCTTAAAACTCTTCGAGTCTGGGTAGATATCTTCCCGATGATGAGTTAAATAAACACCAGCAGTCAGCACTGTACCCGGATCGAATTTATAACCCATAATCTCGATTGGTGATTTCACAATGCGAGCGAAGGAAAACAACACAATCGGGTAAATTCGCAGCGATTCCGAGCAGATAGCCGTAAGATAGGGAAGTCGGGCAATTTCCGTTGGATCTGGATCGGAACCGATACTTTCCAGCTCTTTTAAAAGTTTCTCGCGGACTTCTGGCAGATGGTGAATCCAGTAAAATGCCCAAGCTAAGGATGATGCTGTGGTTTCGTGTCCAGCAAACAGCAACGTCATTAATTCGTCGCGCAACTCAACATCTGTCATCGGTTGCCCGTTTTCATCGCTAGCAGACATCATTAAACTGAGGATGTCTGTACGATTGGAATCTGGTTGCTCCCGACGTTCCCGAATTTCGGTGTAAAGGAGTTCGTCAATTTGCTGACGCTGACGCAGGAAACGTCCCCAAAAACTCCAGTCACCTAAATCTTGTTGAAGAATTGGGAAGAAAATCACGGTAGAAGTCAAAGGCGAGTTAAAAGCATCCAGCATGGAAACCAATAGTTGCTTGAGTTGCTGAAAACGCGCTCCTTCATCAATGCCAAAAACTGCCCGCAAGATAACTCGCAGGGAAATTTCTTGCATGGCTGGATAAACTGGTTGAATGTTACCAATTGTCCAGCTTTTCATCACTTGTTCGGCTATTTCACAGATCAGCTTGCCATAAGCTTTCATTCGTTCGCCGTGAAAAGGAGGCATTAATAGCTTTCGCTGTCGTTGGTGGCGATCGCCATCTAATAAAATTAATGAGTTATTCCCCACTATAGGCTGTAAAATCTTGCTACCCTCGGCAGAGTCAAACTGATGTGGGTCAGCGGTAAAGATTTCCTGAATTGCCTGGGGGTTGCTAAAGACTACAGCCGGGGGAAATCCAAGCGATCGCATTGTAAACACATCGCCGTATTCCTTGGCAGCAGCTTCCAAATATTCCAAAGGACGCGCTATTCCTTGGATGGTCTGCATCCACGTTGGCATCCTCGGACTATCCGGTAGTTTCATCGCAGTTTTGCTTGTCATAAAAACGAACCACACTTATGTTTTTTTAGGGCTGAGGAACCTCAAACGCCACGCCCCTCAACGTCTTAACACAGCGCACGGGGGTGGCTTCCATTCCCTACCAATTCAGATTTTTGATTGATTCTTTTCTGGGAGTGATGGAAACATCACAGAAGATGCCTCTTTTATCATTTTGGCTAATTCTTCGGGCGGATTATTCCGCGACGATGACTCTAAATATTCCCCAGAGTAAAGCGGTGGCGCAGGCTTCATTTTGTGAGTAATGCTGTAGTAGCGATGACTTTGAGAAAATGCACCTTGCTCCTGTATCGATTCTTGCGCTACTTTCTTACGCAGTTTGATGATGGCATCAATAATTGCCTCTGGTCTGGGAGGACAACCAGGTAAATATACATCTACCGGAATTAACTTGTCCACGCCTCGCACCGCTGTCGGTGAGTCGCTGCTGAACATTCCCCCAGTGATTGTGCAAGCACCCATCGCAATTACATACTTGGGTTCTGGCATTTGTTCGTAGAGGCGCACCAAGGCGGGTGCCATTTTCATTGTGATGGTGCCAGCAGTGATAATAACATCAGCATGGCGAGGACTGGGCCAAGGTTTGAAGCCAAAACGCTCGAAGTCAAACCGTGCTGCGAAAAAAGCAGCCATCTCAATAAAGCAGCAAGCAGTCCCAAACATCAGAGGCCACAAACTGGACAGTCTAGCCCAATTATACAAATCGTCTACTGTGGTTAAAATGATGTTTTCAGAAAGCTCTTGGGTAATCTGAGGACGCTCAATAGGATTGATTATCTGAGTTTTTTGCTCGTTCGGCTCAAGTATAGTTGCTGTCGGGTTCATAATTTTCTCCTTTAGCTCAACATTGAGAAACCTGATTCCAAGATGTCACCATCAATCAGGTTTCGCCAGTAAAGTTAAAGGTGTTAAGCACTAACTTAAGTCTCTAACCCCCTAATGAGGTATGGATCGCTATAAGCAAAAACGCCAGCGCGGTGTTATCCTTACTCTCCCAGGCTTGAAGAAGCTGCAAGATGCAAGACATCAGGCGGAAATTCTGGAAAATGCTGGAGACAAGTATACTCTTGAAGAATTAAGCGATCGCACTCAACTGGCTCCCTTTACTGTGGCGAAGGTTCTTGCTCGTGATGAAGGTGTCGATAAGCAAACACTGGCTCTTTTTTTCTAGAACCGCAAAGTTTGCTAGAGAGGGTAAGATATTTCAAGAAGAAGAGGGAACACAGAGCGTGGTGTATAAATGGCAAGAAAAAGCCCGCAACCAAAAGCGATATCATTTG
>NZ_JACJOK010000049.1:0-5143 GCF_014695505.1 Trichocoleus sp. FACHB-90 | reverse complement strand
AACGAAGAGGTTATGGGTTTAGAAACTTCAACAATTTCAAATTAAGAAGTTTTCTGACTTGGCATTTTGCCAGCTAGTTTCAGTTTATTTTACATACTATGTTCGGTAGAGCCTAATTTCTTTACCCATTGGATTGAAGCTGGGCTTTCTAAAAATTGAGGTACAAACCTCGTGGGAGATTGTTATCGGTGTCATAGCAAAATGTCTGCTGTTTCCTGCGATAACAGAAGAGGTATTTTTTCGCGTTTTACTCCTCCCTCATCCCACAGAAAATGCTTTAACAGTTACTCTGTGGTTTTGGGGATGTATCAGCTTGGTAGCCTTTATTGTTTATCATCCCCTCAATGCTTTAACCTTTTATCCAGAGGGACTCAAAACGTTTTTTGATCCGGTTTTTCTACTCTTAGCTGCACTTCTTGGAATTATCTGTACTCTTGCCTATTTCCAGAGTGGTTCTCTGTGGACTCCGGTAATGATTCACTGGCTGGTTGTAGTTGTATGGATACTTCTATTAGGTGGGTTTAGTAGGTTGCAGTCATTAGTCAGTTAGAAGGTTTGGTGACTAAGGGCTAATAACTAATAATTAACAAATTTTTTGTTTTAACCCCTAGACTTCAAGCTTTTTTTTCTGATATACTCATTTCGATGAGGAAGAATTAGGCTGTAATATTTTTTTGAAGCAGATTTCCATTATTTAAATATACATCAAATAGCGCCACAAAAGAGTAATTTAGAATACATAAATTTAACAAAATCATAAATTACTCTCACCTAGATTCTTGACGAATTTGTAGTATTGCTTGGCGGAAACCGAGGACAATCAAAATATTAGAAAGCGTCAAGAAAACTTCTGCACCACCGTGCAACCAATCTATATTTGCTAAGGACTCTCCATAGGCAACTTTGGCGTAAATTCCAGCGGGAATGGTGACACCAACAAAAACCAATGTCATGTAGAAGCCAATTAAGGCTAATCGTGGCATTTGTCTGCTACGGGTGAGAAACCAGAGAAAACCTAAGTAGGGAAATAGAGAAAGTGCAAAAAGGGTTTCTTTAGAAATCATTATTTTGATTTTTTAGGGGCGATGGTGAATTGTTTTGATTAACGGGTAGGGCGGAATTAGCAACTCGTGATGTGCGCCAAATCCACCAGCCAGCTGCTAAGAGGGTGAAGTTACCAACCAGCGTCATCGCCGCTTGGAGGGTGACAATCCAATCTAGGGATTCAGGGTTGTCGAAAAAGTGCCAGGTGCAGGCACACATGGCGCTGACTAAAGCTGGTAGCATGGCAAAGGACAACGCCCACCACGCCCGGTTGCGAGTAATTTCGCCGTAAGTCCAGATTAGCCAAATGGCGGCGATCCACTCAATGACGCTGGAGACGTGAATAATCCAAGTGGGAATTGAGAGTGCGTGCATGGAAGTTGGGGATTGGGGACTGGGGATTGGGGATTGGGGAAGAAAAATTAATTCCTTTTAAAATTTTTCGCTTCTAGCTACTAGCTTTTACTATCCTACAGCTCAGGTTTGCTGGTAAAGTTTCAGCATGGAAAAGATTCGAGCAGTATGTTGCGGATATTATGGGCAGGGGAATGCAGGCGATGAGGCGTTGCTGGCTTCGCTGTTGCAAATGCTACCAGATAATGTGTTGCCTTTGGTATTGTCAGGCGACCCAAAAAAGACACGCGATCGCTACAATGTTGAAACCTTCTCGCGCAAAGCTTTCTTTCCAGTTCTAAAAGCTTTGCGCCAGTCAGATGTGTTCATCTGGGGTGGAGGTAGTTTAATCCAAGATGCTACCAGCGCCGTCAGCCCCCTATATTATGCGGGATTGATGGGATTGGCGCAGCAACAAGGTTTGAAAACTATTGCTTGGGCGCAGGGAATTGGCCCTTTAAATCGCCAGCTGACTCGCTGGGTGGCGCGAAACGCTTTTGCTGGTTGTAGCGCTGTAAGTGTACGCGATCGCGCTTCTGCTACCCTACTGAGAAATTGGAAAATATCCTCGATTATCGCCCCCGATCCAGTTTGGGCGTTAGATTCGCTACCAGTAAAAGGACTTTGGGACTTACCCGCGCCCAGAGTCGCCGTAACATTGCGATCGCATCCCCAACTTACCCCAACTCGGCTTAATAATCTCACCCGCGCCCTGATAGACTTTCAGAAAGCAACTGAAACCTGCATTTTACTGGTGCCATTTCAACTCAATCGAGATTATGCGATCGCGCAGTCAATTGCATCGCAATTACCCGGCCCCAATCATATTTTCTCTCTAGAAGACCCCAGAGAACTAAAAGGATTATTTCAAGGCGTAGAAATGGCAATTGGGATGAGATTCCACAGCCTAATTATGGCAGCATCCCAAGAATGTCGCTGCTTTGCTCTCAGCTATGACCCCAAAGTTAACCTGTTGATGGAAGAATTGGCAATGCCGGGATGGGATTTAGACCAATTGCCAGATGACCCTAACACAATTAGTAAAGCTTGGCTAGAACACTACGTAAATGGCGATGCCCTCACACCCCATCAAATACAATCTTTGGTAGATAGATCCTTGATGCACCGGGATTTATTAGCTGAAGCTTTAGCCGTGGGATAGCAAAAACTTTGCTTATAAATCTTCCACCAGTGTTAAATCAAGGCAGAGCCTCTATATACTGGTTCCCAGGCTCAGCCTGGGAACCAGTGAAACCTTGCTTATACTTCAACCTGCTGCTGTATTATTTAATACTTAAAATTTGCCAATCCCTAGCAAGCATCCCGTAAACAACTAGATCGACAAAATGATCGTACAGCCATTGGCTAGAGCGAAGAGTCCCTTCGTTGGTAAATCCTAGTCTTTCCGGAACTGCGCGACTCTTGAAGTTCCCTACAGCACAGCGAATTTCTACGCGGTTAAGGTTCAATTCATCCAGCGCATAATGTACCATAGCGCCACAGGCTTTAGTCATCAGCCCCCGTCCTTGGAAATTTTCACCCAGCCAGTAACCGATGCTTGTTGAACGGTTATCCCAATCAATCGTGTGATAGGCAATACACCCGGCTATGCGACCCTTATACCAAATTCCCACAGGAAATCCGTCATTGGCTGAGAATTTTAAGGAACTTTCGATGAAAGATTTTGTATCTTCCACAGTTTTTGTCCCATCAACCCACGGTAGCCATTCCCGAAGATAGTTGCGGCAAGAGTCGGTGAGGGCAAATAATTCCTCTGCGTGTTCAACCTCAAGTAATTTGAGTTCAGTTTCCTCGTCGATGCAAAATTTGAATATGGTATCATTCCCCCGCAAGAACTCTGTTGTGAAATAATCTAATAGAATTGGCTCAACACTGATTTTAAAAAAGCCGTTATTGATAACGCTATATCAAATCCCTTCTAAACACCCCTGACCCTCTCTTAAAATTAGAGCAATGAGTGAAGCTGACACCCCGCAAGACGAAGCTAACAAGTACCAGCCCCCGTCGGAATTATTAAAGGATGAAGCCGGAAGGATGAAGGATGAACAAAGAAACGATGAAGGTTCAGGGATGAACGCCGAAACAGATTCTCCGATTCCGCCTTCATCCGTAGACCTCGAACCTTCCGAGTTTCCTGCACAGGAGGAACCTCGCGTGCAAAAAGTTGTTAGCTTGGTGCATACTCCCCCAACCTCCCAGGAGGAGACCACAGCGCCGAGTATGAAGTCCCAGCCGCCGATAGATACACCTAATTTATTTTTGCTGGCGGCGGAACTGCGTCAGCGAAATCGGGATTTGCTCGTGCGAGTGAATCATCTAGAAAAAGCTTATGCTGAGTGTCAGGAGGCATTGCAGGCGCAAAAAGTGCGATCGCAATCTCAAGAAACCTTACTTGCCCAAGCTTCCGAACAACTTAAGGCTTCCCAAGAGCAAGTAACTCGCCTGTTTCGGGAACTAGAATCATCTCATCAAGCCGCCCAACGTCAGCAAATATTGATAGAAACGCTGACACAGCAGCTAGAAAACTCTCAGGAACGAATAGCCCAGCTAGAGAGAGAATGCGCCTTTACTCAACAACGCTACAACGAGCAATCTCACCAACTGTTTCAAAGTGAAAATCATGCCCGCGAGTTAAGCGCCCGCCTGCACCGCCAGCAGCGCCAAACCTTGCAATTCAAAGCGGCGCTAGAAAAGTGTCTGGAAATGCCCGCCTCGACAGCCGCTGACCCCGAAGCAAATCTACCAGGTGCCAACTGGGCGCAGCGCCAACCCAAAAGCGCACCTGATCCCTCATCACTGGTTCCCAAAGCCCAGCCGATCCAACCTTGGTCAGTGCGATCGCATTTCCTCGACCACCAAGTCGATGAGGAACAGAGTAACCCCACATCATCTTCTTACTCGCCAATTACAGACACAACATCGTTTGTCTCCGCAGATTGGGAACCTATGGAAGAGGAGATGTCTAACTCCCAAGAAGAAGAATTAAGAGTTGTAGAACAAGATTTTGCCTCTGTACTGGATGATTATCCACTACCAACTGAAGTGGACTATATCTATTCCATCTCTGACCCAGAAACAGCTTCTCCTCAAGAAATTTCAGCGATTGAGGAGGAAATCGAAGACTTGCTGCTGGCTGTGACTTCAGTACCAGATGAGAATGATGAACCGGAAACCATCGACACCCCAGCGTCAGATTACAGATTTCCTTTTTCATCATTTCTCGAAGATGCTTCCGAAGATGATGCTGATGTGAACGCCACACAGGAGGAAGCCACCCCAAGGGAAGAAGAATTTGCCGCCTCTTCGCCAGCCCAGCGTTCTGATGCTATTCTCTCCCAACCCAACTGGCCTTCACCAATTGTTTATCCCCAGCGCCCCCCTAAAGGTAGAAAAACGTTGGCAGCAATAGAATTGCCAACGTTTCCGAAAAGAAAGTAGAAATTAACTGATGTGCTTTCTTTACAGATTCAGTTCCTTTCTTGGAAAGGGGCGCAAAGGTATCTAACGTCTGTTGTCTTAACGTTTTGATCCCCCCAACCCCCCTTAAAAAAGCAGGGTGGTTTCAATGTCAACAGAGAAAAATGAGGATGGGTTGATAAACCATATTCAACCATCAACCCATGACCCTCATAGATCAATTAAAAACCATTGCAGACCCCCGTAGTCCAAGAGGAAAACGGCATCC
>NZ_JACJOK010000048.1:0-99855 GCF_014695505.1 Trichocoleus sp. FACHB-90 | reverse complement strand
TTGGGTCGCCAGTATTTAGGGAAAACTGCCATAAGGAGTCGCCATTGGATGCAAATTATGAGCTTGATTCTCATTAATATATAAATACTGAGTATTTATACTCAATATTTGAACTATGATTCACTTCTACACTTAAAGCCACTGTCTATGTGACAGTTGTGGGTGCGGA
Organism: Trichocoleus sp. FACHB-90; assembly: GCF_014695505.1. Classification (NCBI taxonomy): domain Bacteria; kingdom Bacillati; phylum Cyanobacteriota; class Cyanophyceae; order Leptolyngbyales; family Trichocoleusaceae; genus Trichocoleus; species Trichocoleus sp. FACHB-90. Next base: position 99,686 of record NZ_JACJOK010000048.1, on the reverse strand, counting down.
ATGTGGGATTAAATCGGACTGCGACAGTTTCTCAACCATTAGATGTATTTGTACAGCGTTTCTCAGTTGGGTGGAATATATCGTGGTTCTGATGTTCACGCTGCCTTGGTAGGGGCATGGCATTGCCATGCCCTTACAGATGTATTGCACCCAACCCTTGAATTGCTATACATCATCTCTAATAGGTTCATGGGAATATAAATTATGCTATCAATCAAATAAAAGCTTTGAAATATAATCTAAGTAACACTCTTTCTTCTCAATGTATAATTTTAACTTTTACTTTGCTGATAGGACTCTTCGAGATAGAAACAATAAAAGACTGAGCTATACTATACAAAAAAGAATTCAAAATTTCAATCTCTTTTAAGGATTCCCGATGAACAAACCATTAGATGAAACTCTCTCAAAAGAACTTTCCGAGCGCATTAAAAGCAAAGCAAAAAATCCCTTTGACAATGCTTACAAAGCGGCATTATTAACTGAAGGATGTATGTATGTACAAGGATTTTTAGTTGGGGATGGAAAGCCATACAGACCGATTGAGCATAGTTGGATTGAGCTTGAGACTTGTATTATCGATCCCACACTGCCACACCTCAATAAAAATGCAGAACAATTTTTCTACTTCCCGGCACAAAGTTTAACTGTGAAGAAACTTGTTGCAGCAGTAGAAGAAGCCAAAGAAGATTATCCAGACGATGAGCCACTGCCTGTTTATGATGCTTTACCACATGAATATTACGGAAATTTAATCATGGGTAGTAAAAAGTATTCAGAAGCGTATAAAGAGGCTGAAGCTAAATGCAGAGAGTTGAATAAACCCAAGAAAGAAACTGATTCAACAAGTTAACTTGCCTAAGCATAGCAAGCCCCATTCTTCTATAAAGAATAGCTTAGGAAGCATAGGTAATAGGTTGTAACTCGTAGGACAAAAGAGCCTATCTACAACCGGAAAAAGATTTCCCACTCCTGCAAAGACTGCTATAGATAATTGGCAGCAACCTATTACCTAAACCAAGATTCCCCAACTCTTCCTTAAATTGCTAGATGACGCTAGTCGTATTTAAACCAAAACAGAATGTTATAAATAAAGCCGGATGAAAGTTTTTGCTTTTCGCTCAATCCACACCCAATTTATGACCGCCACGACGTTGTTGATCGTCGGACTGGTTGGCTCCATAGTCTGGGTTTGGGCGAATACTGAGAGTAACCTCTACCGTCAGCAGCAGCAGAGTCAAGCAAAGTCTTTAGTTAAGTTGTCAGCTTATGCTTTGGGTAACGAACTCTCTGAAGAAAATTGGGGTCAAATCCGCGTGGATCTGGATTTATTGATGAGGGAAAACCAGGATTTTTTATACATTCTTGTTTCTGATGCCCGGAAAAAAAATCAGATTCTTGCCTCGTCGCCCAGCGATTTCCAAAACCAGTATATTCCAGATATTGTCCCAGTAGAAGTGACAAATGCGGCGCTAAAATCGCGACAGTCGCATGCTGTAGAAACATTTCTTCTGCGAGATATCAAGTTCTTGGGGCGTGGGCGCGCGAAGCGTGGCGAACGATTTATAGAAGTAAGTTCGGACATCAAACTGGTATCGGGTGAAACAATTGGCACGTTGCGGATCGGGATGTCGTCACAGCAAATTAACCGTGCTGTTGTCTATGCAATAAATCAGGCTGTGTTAGTAGGTGTTGTGGGACTCGCCGTTAGTTTAGTGTGTGCATATATTCTGGCAAAGCGGTTGAGCGATCCGGTGCAGCGTTTGCAGGTGAGTGCTGCCAGAATCGCCGCTGGGGATTTACAGCATCGTGCAGAAATTAACTTGTCAGATGAAATCGGAGATTTAGCAAAGTCTTTTAACGAGATGTCGGCAGCGTTGCAAGCATCGTTTAGTAAGTTGCACAAGACTTTGGAATCGTTTGAGCGGTTCGTGCCGGATAAATTTCTTTCAGTTATTGCACCAGAGGGAATTGAAAATATTCAGGTGGGTGTATCGGCGACGCGAACTATGACAATTTTGTTTTGCGATATCCGGAATTACAGTTCAATGGCGGAACAAATGACACCATTTGAGACGTTTTCGTTTTTGAATGACTTCTTGGAATGTATGGGATGGCCGATTGAGAAGAGTGGCGGCTTTATTGACAAATATATTGGCGATGCGATCATGGCATTGTTTGATGATGAAGCAACTGATTGCGCTCTGCGTGCAGCAATTTTAATGCAGGGAACACTGTCTCTTTTTAATGAGGAGCGAATGGAAAAAGGTTTGCCTGTGATCGCAATCGGTATCGGCATCCATCGCGGTGAGGTGGTGATGGGTACTGTGGGATTTAACTCGCGCATTGACTCTACAGTGATTGGCGATGCGGTGAATTTAGCCTCTCGCGTTGAGGGTTTAACTAAGCAGTATGACTGTCAGATTTTGGTAACAGAGTCAGTAGTAAATAGTTTGTACCAGCCAGAATCCTTCTCGTTGCGATTGGTAGATAAGTCGGTGAAGGTGAAGGGTAAAGAGGAAGCGATCGCTATTTACGAACCAAGCTATAAGCAATTAAAAGTTTAAAATATAAACTACCCTATTCTACTAAATAAGAAAATTATTTCTGAGCAAAATGCTCTAACAACAATCGATGAACAAAAATATACCCGCCGCCAACCTTTTGTAAAAAAATGCGCTCAGTAGCATAGTCGAGAAAACGGGCATAATTCCAAGGAATAGAACCACTACAATATAGAATAACTCTCAAGACAAAGTGTTTAATGCAAGCTTCCCCGCCACCTGCTGCTACCCCAAACGATAAACCAAAAATTCCCCAAAACCAGGCAGCCCAATGTAATATAACAGCCAGTTGTGGAAGATGCGCGAGGCAGTTAACGTAGTTCAAGATACTGCCTGAACAGGCGTTGCAATGTTTTGTAACTTACAGATTGCTTTCAGAACTTGTAGCAATTGGATTGAAGGTTCAGAGTCAATCAAGTTCAGTGCTGGCAATAGTTGATAGGTTGGGGAAATTCCTTGCTGTAGATACGCGAAACGATAATCCATTCCATTCGTTGTCAACCCCCAAACTGATTCTTGATACTCTAAACTTTTATAAGCATAAGCGAGCAATTGAGGTAAACCCTCTAATGCGTTAATACTACTATTTTTTGTCTCAATCACCAAAATCCAGAAAAGTGTATCTGTTGTTGCTTGAGTTTTATTTATTGCCAAAATATCCATCCGTCCTTTGATGATGGTTTCTTCATCTTCGATGGAAATATCAGCAATTCCCTCTTCTAACGTTATCTTAATACTAGGCTGATAGAACCCAGCCAACCACATCAGCCGAGCGACGAATAAGAATTTAACTTGCCCCTCGGAAATTTTACCCTCTGCGTAGTAATCGCGAAATAAATTGCGGATTTGTAGCAGCTCTTGCTGTTCAAATTGTGTTAAAGGTTCCAGCGTCAGTAATGATGTGGTTGAAGCATTCAAATGCTCTTCAAATTTTAGAATACGCTGAACATCTCTCAAAGTTAGATTTTTTGCGTCTAGATTGGCAGTCATTGACTTATTGGTATTTTATAATAAATTTATAACTACTATTTTATAGCAATTCTAAATAATGGTGAAGGCTAGATACCCGACTTCTTATGAAGTCGGGTATCTGAACTGCTGGCAGCTCACTACTCAAAGAGGATTCCTATATACAGTTACATTTTGGCAAAATGTTCTCTTAGCAAGTCGTGAATGAAGCGATAGCGCCCACCGACTTGTTTAATCAACCTACGCTCATTTGCGTAGCTGAGGAAACGCGCATAGTTCCAGGGAATTGCCTCACTCTTCCACAAGATTAGGCGCAAGGCGAAGTGTTGAATGACAGGTAAACCAGCAGAGATGATACCAAACAATAACGCCAAACCAAGCCCAGGAATTACCGTATTGATAAACTGCACATTTTCCACTCTAGTTATTAAAGGTATTGCATAAAAAAGTAACATAGTAAAAGGTGAGATAATCAAACTAACAACTAGAGTATTTTTTACTAACTCTAGAATTTCTTGGTTAGGTTTGTTTCTTGTTTTTATTTGTTTATTCAGAAAAAAATTAACGCTCGATCCAATAACCACTCCAAAAATCAATGAAATAACTAGCCCAATAATCATTCCATGCCGCATAAAAGTTACTGTAATTATCAGCCAATAGAATAAGCCGAAGACTATATCCTTACGATTTATTGTCTTAAATTTATTAAAATTATTAGCCCAGGCTAGTGGATTAGAAATTATTCCCCCAATCATCCCTATAGTAAGTCCAAAAATCATTAGCCCCATAATCAGCTCAGTATTCAGTCCAGTAATTAGGCCAATAAGCAATCCAATCATTAGGCCAGTAATCAGCCCAATAATTGACCCAAGGATCAGCCCATATAGTAAATTGTCTTGTTTTGTGTTTAGAAAGATAGGATGTATTTTTTCAATATAAAAGTCCGCTTTTTTCTGCTTCTTTAGATTTTTAGCCAGCCAAATTAGCCACTGTCTAGTTTTATCTAGTTCATAGCCTTGGCTGTTATGAGAAATTTCCAGACGATTTTTAATGTAAGCATCAAACAAGTCTTTACGGCATTTTTCTTGGTATGCTTCGAGTTCAGCGGTAGAATTGAAGCGTTTAGCTTTGCTTTGCAAACCATTTGGATAAGCTACCGGAATGAGATGTAAAAACAGCGGCATCTTTGCTAACGCTAACAAACCATCTGGAGCATTCTGCATCCCATGCCAAAGGTGTTCGCATTTTAACCGTTGCAGATAGCTTTTAATCTGCTTTTCTTCTAGTGGCTTAAGACAAACTGCTCCCCGTAGCGTCAAAATTTTCTCACCCGTTTTGTACTCTTCCTCGCGACAGCAGATGACAATCTGAGATAAGCGAGAAGTGGTTTGCAGAAATTCATTAATTCTTTCAATACAGTTTCCCTGACGGCTTTGTAATTCATCTAAACCATCCAATAAGGGCAATAATTTATCTGTTTCCAGCCACTCACGAGAAATTGCGTCTGGGATATTATTGCGAAACTTCAAGTCAGCTACCAACCAGTCAGCAATAGATTGCTTATCATCTTTCCAGCTAGAAAGTTCAAATATTACCGGAATTGGCTTTTCTGGCTGCTGTTGGGCAGCTATAATCAAGTCTTGCGCTAGTTCCAGCAGCATCGTAGTTTTCCCAGATCCGGGCGCACCTAAAATTAGCAATCTGCCAGCAATATCATCTCGCTCAAAGACATCTATAATTTTCTTGCCAGGTTCAGACTCAGCGGTTACTCGTATAAATTTCGGTAGCTTCTCCCGCCAAGCAGGAGACGGTTTAGCATTCACCGTTACTTCTGGAGGTCGTCCCACCTCTTCCCGTTGGTCTTCCATCAGCAGCGGAATCAACTCATCATCATGCAGAGAGTCTTCCATCCGCACTGTTACATCAGTTAGCATAATTACCAGCAATTCCCGCCGCCATCGCTGTGAAATTACCTCTGGCGTGTCGCTGGATCTTTTACCGTTTTTACTTTGCCTATTGACGAGCAAATACACCATTGTTGGCAGCGCAACGGCGTACCCAATCCCGACAGTCCAGCGAACTTTCTGAATCCATTCGACGTTTTGCTTTGCCTGTTCCGTAGTGATTAGCCCCGTGCCGATGTAAGCTAGGAGTCCACAGACTGCCAAAAGCCCAAAAATAAAGCACCTTCCGGGTAATGATTTTTGTTTGTCAAATACACTTGGCAGAAGCGCCACAATCGTACTAAGCAATACACAAATTAACAAAAGCAGCGACTGAAGCAGGTTAAGTGTTGGCATATTTGGAGATAACGAGGTGTGGATGCGAAGCGGAGGATGCAACGAAGGAGCGATCGCATTAAGTTATCAAGGATAAGAAGATGCGATCGCATTCTCTTGACTCGTTACTTAAACCCGTCATAGGCATTAATCATATTCAGGCAGCGGCAAGTAAATAATTTGGTCTTGATACTCTTCATCAAAAGACCCTTCAGCAATCAGAATTAACTCATCGATAGTCTGACTAATACTGAGCTTATCATTCAAAAGTAAAATACCCGGTATGTGACGGACTTGTGCAATATGGTCAGCCAAATGTATAGGCATAGATGTGCGGTTATTTGTCACCAATACGAAGTTATGATCCTCGCACCAGCACAAAATTTTTGGGTCTAACGTGCCTCTCGTGGGAGCGCCAGGATCGCCAACCACCCACATGATTAAGCTGGGATTTTGCCGAGTAAATTGACGCTGATAGACTTTATCAACATTTTCATCGAGCAGATATTTCAGACTCATTTACTCTCTTGATTTCTTCTCTTTCAGCTTTTAGTTTCATAAGTTTAACAACAACGGGTGAAGGATTACGTTGCTGTTCTTCTCGCATTTTATGACCATGTTCTAGCCAATTAGCTATGTAAGCGCTGACAGATTCTTTATTATGCAGATAATAGAGAATAGTGGCATAGACCTGTTCTAAATTTATTGTGGGATAACTTTGGGCAATTTCTTCGGGAGTCCGACTCCGATGAATGAAATCATAGAGGATAGTTTCAATTCCTACTCTTGTACCTTTCAACCGAATATCATCGGGGCGCTGAAAGTCGAAATAATCTTCTAGTTGCATGGCTCACCTCATTATATGTTTATGAGATAATCTTACATTTTGGGAAAATGTTCGCGTAGTAAGTTGTGGAGCGTGCGACGAAGGAGCTTTCGCGTTCTTGACCAGAAGCATTCTCGCAATATAACCAAAGACATAACACCCCTACACTTTCTCCGGGTTCTCAGCGCCTCTGCGGTTCGATATTCTTATCACTGTGCTAACCTGTTGAGAATCCTTCACTGATACACCTGTACTTTCCGGCAACGCCCAGCGCCTATGGTCTATATCAAGCGCGTGGAACTCACCAACTTCAAATCCTTCGGCGGCACGACGAAAATCCCATTGCTGCCGGGGTTTACTGTCGTATCGGGCCCAAATGGATCGGGTAAATCGAATATTCTTGATGCGCTGCTGTTTTGCCTCGGACTTGCCAGTTCTAAGGGAATGCGGGCGGAACGCTTGCCTGATTTGGTGAATCACAACCATCCCCATCGCGGGACTGTGGAAGCCAGCGTCACAGCTACGTTTGATTTGTCAGATGTTAGCGGTACGGTTGTTGGCAATAGCAACGGACATCGGACAACGGCTGGAGATTCCCCCCAACCCACCCTAGAAAAGGGGGGGCTAGATATGACGGAGAAAGAGTGGAGTGTGACGCGGAAGCTGCGCGTCACGCAGCAGGGAACTTACACCTCGAATTACTACATCAACGGCGAATCCTGCAACCTGACGGAACTCCATGAAAAGCTTAATCAACTGCGAATTTATCCCGAAGGCTACAACGTGGTGTTGCAAGGCGATGTCACCGGGATTATTTCTATGAACCCGCGAGAACGCCGGGAAATTATTGATGAGTTGGCTGGTGTAGCGGCGTTCGACAGGAAGATTGTCCAGGCGAAGGAGACGTTAGACTCAGTTAAGGAACGGGAAGATAGCTGTCGCATTGTGGAGGCAGAATTAATTGCCCAACGCGATCGCTTATCTCAAGATCGCATCAAAGCGGAAAAATACCAAAAACTCCGCGCCGAACTTCACCAGAAAGAACAATGGCAAGCTGTTCTCAAATGGCGAAATCTTCAGCAACAAGAATCGAAATTGTGCGAACAAATTGAAGCAGGCGATCGCACTTCTACTGAATTAACCGCCCAACTTCAAGCATTACAAGCGCAAATTCAGCAAGCAACCGCAGAACTCGATCAACTCAACGCCCGTGTGAAAGCTTTGGGGGAAGAAGAACTCCTGGCTTTGCAATCACTTCTGGCAAATCAGGAAGCCGAACGGCGTAATTTACAACGCCAGCAACAAGAGTTAGAAACGGCGGCTAATCATACCACCGGCAATATAGAACAAGAGCAGCAGTTAATTCAACAACACCAGCAAACTCTGCAACAACTGACTGAAGAACAGCAGCGTGGACAAACGTTAATCGCGCCTTTGGAGGAACAACGCAACCAAGCGCAGCAAACTCTATATCGGCATCGGGAAGATGCGGAAGCGATCGCATCTGCTTCCGAAGCTTGGGTGCAGCAACAAACCGCCCTAAGTCGCCAAATCGAAACTTTACTGCAAACTGTCGAACCCCAGCGCACCGAACAAGCCCAACTTAGAGAGCGTTATACCAATCTAGGGCGGCAAATCGAGGAGCAAAGTCAACTTTTACAAACAATTGAGCCAGAAATCGCCGCAAAACAGTCTCGTTTAGCTGATTTTGAAATACAATTATCTGATTACGCCCAAGAAATACAATCCTTAGCTCAAGGTTTGGCAGCAGGCGATCGCGATCTGCAAATTCAGCAAGACACGCAAAAGCGCCTCTTACAAGAACAACGGGATAAACAACGCCAACTCGATAAACTAGAAGCCCAAGCCCAAGCCGAACAGGAAAGTTTAGGCACCTTCGCCACCAAAGTTATACAGCAATCAGGATTACCCGGCGTGTGCGGCTTAGTTGCCCAATTGGGGCGAGTCGAACCCCGCTACGCCTTGGCGCTGGAAATTGCTGCTGGTGGGAGACTGGGAAATCTGGTGGTGGAAGATGACGGCGTGGCGGCGGCGGGAATTGAACTGCTGAAGCAAAAACGGGCGGGGCGGATTACATTCTTACCCTTAAATAAAATTCAGCCACCGCGATTTTCGCCAGTGGTGGCGCTGCGTCATGCCAACGGATTTGTCGATTATGCGGTGAATTTGATTGAATGCGATTCCCGTTATCGGAATATCTTCGCTTACGTCTTTGGGAGTACCGTTGTCTTTGAAAATATTCATGATGCTCGTCGTCACTTAGGGCAACACCGCATCGTAACCTTAGAAGGGGAACTGCTGGAAAGTAGCGGCGCAATGACTGGCGGTAGTAGCAGTCAACGTTCTGGGCTGCATTTCGGTACTGCTGACGCGGGAGAATCTGCGGAAGCGATCGCGTTGAGAAATCGCCTACAAGAAATTGACCGAATTTTAGAACGTTGTGGCGAGGTAATTTATACCCTTTCTGCAAAGACAAAGCAACTGAATTTAGAATTGACTGAGGCGAAGGCTAAGCGACGGGAGCAAGAGTTACATTTTGAACAGTTACAGAAGGAAATTAAGGGTTTAATTGCCCAAGCTGAAACAACGCGATCGCTTCTTTCAAAAAATACTCAAGAATTTCACACCGCCGAATCCCGCTTACAATCTCTAGACGCTGAATTACCCGCACAAGAAGCACAATTGCAACAATTGCGGCAAGCTTTGGCAGAATTAGAGCAATCTCAAACCCATAGCGAATGGCAACAAATTCAGGCAACAATTAAAGCCGACGAGCAACATCTCTCTGAACGGGAAAAAGCTCTCCGCACCGCCGAACAAAGATTAAAAGATTTGGAAAATCAGCAGCAGCGTCTGCAAGAAAAAAGCCAAGAATCCCACCATCGCTTGCAGGAATATCGCACCCAGCTATCAGGACTTGTAGAAACGCGAAATTTCGCATCTCTACAGTTGTCAACACTCAGCGAACAAATTAGCCAAACTCAAATAGGCTTGAAACAACAAGAGGAAAGGTTGGGCCAAGCAAAAATACAACGCGACGCCAGCGAAACTCAACTGCGAGAACGTCATCTTTCTCAACAGCAGCTGGAATGGCAACTGCAAAAACTCCAAGAAACGCAACAATCGCGGCGGGAAGAACTTACTGCTGTGAAAATTCAACTGGAAACGCAACAAGCAGAATTACCCGATCCTCTGCCAGAAGTACCAATGCTGGTAAATCCCGAATCTAGCGACTCAAATGCGATCGCATTTGACAAATTAAGCGATCAATTAGAACAAATGCAGAAAGAGATGCGTAACCTTACCAAGCGCCTGCAAGCGATGGAACCCGTAAATATGCTGGCATTGGAAGAACACAACCGCACCACCACTCGACTTGAAGAACTAACTCAGAAATTAACAACATTAGAAGCCGAACGCACCGAATTATTATTACGAATTGAAAACTTTACCACCCTGCGCTGCCGCGCCTTCCAAGAAGCATTCGACGCCGTAAACGAAAACTTTCAGGCAATATTCGCCGAACTCTCCGATGGAGACGGTTATTTACAACTTGATGATTCCGAAGATCCGTTCAACGGAGGACTTAACTTAGTCGCCCATCCCAAAGGCAAACCTGTGCAGCGGCTTGCTTCCATGTCTGGCGGCGAAAAATCTCTCACCGCCCTTAGTTTCATCTTCGCCCTGCAACGCTATCGCCCCTCTCCTTTCTACGCCTTTGATGAAGTTGATATGTTTTTAGATGGAGCAAACGTAGAGCGATTAGCTAAAATGATCAAACAACAAGCTATGCAGGCGCAGTTTATTGTTGTCAGCCTCCGCCGCCCCATGATTGAATCATCTGAGCGCACCATCGGTGTCACTCAGGCGCGAGGAGCTTACACCCAAGTTTTGGGGCTAAAATTGCATTCCTAAAAAGAGTCTGTATGATTTGATTTAGCAATCTTCGCCGAAAGTCCGACACCATAGCGGTATTTCGTTGATAGGCGGTCAATCAATGGAGTTCAATACCCCGGAGATTGACAATCTCCTGCTAAGCAATAGCCGGATTCGCTGAGAAGCCGACACAATACCTCTACTCAGGTTATTGTAGGAGTATGTCACTATAAATAACTAATAAGATTCGAGATCGGGATTGGGCCTCCAATGACATCTGAACAAATCCTTCAACGCTCTGACATCTTAAATACCCAAGTCATTACCCGCGACACTGGTAAGCGCTTGGGGATTATTAAGGAGCTATTAGTAGATATCGACCAGCGGAAAGTTGTAGCGCTGGGTTTGCGAGACAACCTACTCTCGATTGCGGGGATGCCACGGTATATGCTCCTCAGCAGCGTTCGTCAGATGGGTGATGTCATCCTGGTTGATAATGATGACGTTATTGAAGATATCGACGTTGAAGCCTACAGCAGCCTGATCAACAGTGAAGTAATTACCGAAACAGGTGAACTTTTAGGCAAAGTGCGGGGTTTCAAGTTTGATGGTGAAGACGGCAGAGTTTTCTCGCTGATTATTGCTTCTTTGGGGCTGCCGCAAATTCCCGATCAGGTTGTAAGTACCTATGAGCTGCCGATTGATGAAATTGTCAGCAGTGGCCCAAATCGTCTGATTGTGTTTGAAGGCTCCGAAGCACGCTTGGTTCAGTTAACTGTGGGTCTTTTAGAGCGTCTTGGCATTGGCAAAGCGCCTTGGGAACGTGACGAAGAGGAAGCTTACTTTCAGCCAACAGTCCGTCCTGAAAATCAGCTGCCTACTGGAATTCCCGTCAACGCAAAGCCAGCAACCTCTATTCGCGCTTCTGCTCCTGTAATTGAAGAAGCTCGCTGGAGCGAGGACGAGGAGTATTGGGAAGAACCAGAACCACAGCCAATTCGGGCGCGGCGGGCGGAATCAATTTATTACGAAGAAGACGAAGAAGAGGATAACTGGAGCGAAGCGACAACCGAGACGCGGCGAGTAGTTCGTTATGAAGAAGAGCGAACCTATGTAGAACCGGAACCATACGAGGACGAGTACGAAGAAGACGAATACGAAGAGAAAGATGTTTGGGAAGATGCTGAGGAGCCACCTTACAAAGCACCTCGGATAAACATCCCTGAAAAAACCAAAGCGCCAGAATACGAAGACGGCGCTTATTAAAAGGCAAAAGGCAAAATTCCCTCGTTCCCAGGCCGCAGCCAAGGAATGAGGGAAAATTCACCTAAGCTAACTCAGAACTCAGCACTTTTTTAAGCGCGTCAGTAGCAGCACGATTTCATCAATTGCCTGCCGTACCGTCGCCGCCGATTGGTCGGATTGATTCACAATAATGCTAAAAACGAGAGTTTCATACTCTGGGTGGCTCATATACCCCGATAAAGAAACTACTCCGCTCATCGTTCCTGTCTTCGCTTGCACAATGCCTTGAGCTGGCGTATTTTGAAAGCGATTTAGAAGATTGCCGCTTTTTCCAGCCACAGGTAATGATGCTAAATATATAGCTGCTTCTGGAGTCTTTGCGATCGCTTTGAGAGTTTGCACCAGTGCTGCTGGACTCACCAGGTTATGACGAGACAGCCCAGAACCATCATCTAGCACGTAGCTGCTAGGATCTACTCCTAATTCTGTTAATGTCTGTTTAAGGGCAGCTAAGCCCTGTTGTAGGGATGAATCACTCTGGACTGTAGCTGTGGCACCAAGCGATCGCAACAGCACTTCCGCATATAAATTATTACTATTCTGATTTGTCTGGGCTAACAGAGTCCCCAACGGCGGAGATTCCACAGCGGCTAGTTCCTCAGTGGGAGGTTGGGAGTTTGATCCAACCATTGCCTCTGCAACAGTAATTCCCTCAATTGCCAAAGCGCGTCGCAAGTGTCGCAAAAAGTAATCTGCTGGATTAATAATTGCCAAATCTAAATACACAGGTTTAGCATCAGCAGGCAATTGTCCTTTAATCTGTAACACTGGTTTCCCTAGCACAGCATTAAGTTCTATGGAGGGTGGTGATTTGGCTTCTGTTGTTACCGAATTATTTTCAATTCGCCATTGAGTTAGTGCCAGAGGATCTGCCCACGATGTTTGCAATGGTTTTCCTGGTGTTTGCGGTGATATTGTCAGCGTCGCAGCATTTTGATTCAAAATTAAACTATTAACTGGTGCGCCATAGTTTGCCTGCAAATCTCCCCATTCCCAACTGGTATTTACCGCCTGTCCTTTAAAATAATCGTCTTCTACAATTAACTGTTTTACCTGAGTAATTCCCCGCCGCTTCAACTGTTGCGCCAAATCTCTCAATTGGGTATCCGTTAAACTGGGATCTCCTCGTCCTACAACGCGCAAAGAACCATCACCCGTTCCATAAATAGAGGTGCGAATCCGATGCTGAGAACCCAATTTGCGTAAGGCAGCAGCTGTTGTTAGCACCTTTACATTAGATGCTGGTATGAAGTAACTTCCTTGTTCGCGGCTGTAGAAGATGCTATTTTTAGTTAACGGTTCAATCAAAATCCCCCAACGAGCGCGATTCCACTGCGAACGGTTTGTAATAGCATCAATTGCAGTTGTTAGTTGGGAAGGACATAAAGCAGCAGATTGAGGCTTTTGGGTTTGAGAAACTTGTGCTGTATTTAGCTTATCTGGATGGGACGATTGATTATTTGCTTGCGCTGCTTGCTGCCACGATAGCAACGGAGTGTTTAGTATTAGTATCAGGCTACTAATTTCACTAATTTTAACTAATCTTGAATAACCTTTTCCTTTCTTAATAGGTGTAGCGCAGCCATCTTGCCTGCCTTGCTGAAAACCAGAATTGGGATGACCTGTATCCTTGAAATCTAATTTTTCCCGATGGGCTGCTATCTCACTTATTTTTGATGGTATTTTTATCATTAAGATTTTTTCTGAATAAAAATGCTTGGCATCTTATAAATCTTACTGGAGACAGGTGGCAATATCAAGAATAGTTTATTTGTAGGAACGCTGTATGCAACGTCTCTAGGTTTTAAACGAACCGCAGAGGCAACAGAGGACACAGAGGAAGAAAAAACCGAGAGTTCATAAATGAATTGCCAGTGGGAATTGCCAGTGGTTCAGATACCCGACTTCTTAGAGAAGTCGCGTATCTTGCGTTCACAAATCAGTTAGGACTGCTACATACCTATAAAAATATTTCTAACGATAGAGCTTAGTAACCTTTGTAAATATAAATAATAAAGATAATAATCAAAATTTTTTATTTTCAACAAAAGAGATTTAGGTAATTATAATCATGGCGATACAAGAGCGAGATGTTGACAAAAATAATATTCCAAGAGAGCGATACCGGGACAACAACGGGAGAAAATATCTTTGGGTCGTCTTAGCGAGTGTACTCTCGACCTTGGGTTTAGTTGCAGCTGGCTTCTGGCTGTATCAGCGGCTGGCATCGAAAGATGCGATCGCACCCGTTACTACCGTCAGCCCTTCTATCAGTCCGACAGTTGAACCACCCGCCGCATCACCCCTGCCTAGTGTTGGCATTCAACCCGGTCAATTTGTCCAGCCTGCTTTAGGCAACAAAGCGCAAGTAGAATTAACCGCAGTCCGGAGAGTTCTCGGCGCACCCAATGAAGTTACAGTCGAGATGCGAATTAATCGTCTTTCAGATAATGTTGGGGGTAGTGACATTATTAGTCCTGGGTCTACAACCGCCCGGAATCCTATCACAAACGAAACTTACTATGCAGTAGATGTCCTTAATCGTTCATCCGGATCGACTTCTTTATATCAGTTGAGTCGAGGTCAACCACAAGAAGCTTATGTTGTGTTAAATGTGCCAGCAGGCGTTAACACTATTGACGTTTTTGTTGAGAACACGGGAGTATTTAGAAATGTGCCAATTGCTGATGCCAGCGCTAATCGAGTGAGTAGAATGGCACCCGCACCTCCAGCACCCATCAACACAGCGCCAATTTCCTCAGTCCCCCAATCTCAAGTCCCCTACAGCACAGCCAGTGCGCCTAGCCGCAACGTTGGAATTCTACCGGGTCAATTTGTGCAGCCTGCTTTGGGTACAAAGGCACAAGTAGAGTTGCTTTCAGTCAAGCGGGTTGCAGATCCAGAATTGAGAACCCGCGACGTAGTGAACGTGCAGATGCGCGTCCGCCGTCTAGCAACAGATAACATAGTTGGGAGTGACATTATCTCTGTAGGCGGGACAACAGCCAGAAATCCTGTCACCAGCGAAACCTACGAAGCAGTTGACTTGCTTAATCGTTCCACGGGAAACGTTTCTTTGTATCTACTGCGTCCACAAGCTTCGGGTGATGCTTATGTTTGGCTGAGGGTGCCAGAGGGAACCAACACGCTTGACATTTACATACCTGAGACGCAGGCATTTAAGAATGTGCCTATTTCCAATTAGATAGGCGTAATGAGATAGTTATGAGTTGTGAGTTTGAAATTCATAACTCGTGACTCCTAACTATTAAGAGCGTATGAGCAATTTTTTATCTGGCGTAGCTGTTGTACTTTCTATTTTGGCATTGATTACCAGCGGTTACAGTGCCTATCAAGTCTTGGAACTGAGAAAGGACGTTGATACTGCTGATAATTTACAAAGTAATGCAACGGCTACTGATAATCAAACACCTGTGGCAACACCTGATGCACAAACTACTCCGGAAGCAAATACTGCGATTCAACCAAAGCAGTTTGTTCAGCCTGCTTTGGATGGTAAAGCGCAGGTAGAGTTGCTTTCAGTGCGGCGAATTGCACATCCTGATAATGGATTGCGAAATGTGGTAAATGTGCAATTTCGGTTGCGACGGGTGACTCCAGACGTGGCGGGGTCAGAAGCTTTATTTCCGGCAGCGACAACTGCTAGTAATTCCATCACAAACGATAGCTATAAAGCTGTTTGGGCTAATCGTGCCACGCCGTCTATTGCTTTGGACAGTATTGGCCAAAATGCCTCAGTTGATGCTTATGTTTGGCTGCAAGTACCGCAGGGAACCAATTCGCTAGATATTTACGTTCCCAACACGCAGGCGTTTAAAAACGTGCCGATTTCAAACTAAAAACCGAAAATAAGGGTGGGCTTTTGAAGTCCACCTCGCAAAATTAAAACAAAATTGCTTACTTATGGAGCAGGTATCTTGTCTGTCATTTTAGATAAATTTTTAAAGTAAAAATAAAAATCATGGATCTCATGCAGATGAGCGATTCGCTACCTGACAACTACGAAAAAAGCACTAGCACACCACCGGAATTAGGTTTAGTTTGCATCACCACATCTGATAAAGTGCGTTATCGCGCCCTGACGCGCAAGCGACTATTGCAGTTGCCGACTGCGGAGCAAGAGCAAGTTTTGCGGGAGTTGTATACTGATAATTTGCAACGCTTGAATGCGGCAATAGATTTCTGTAAAGAGAATAATATTAGGCTTTATCGAATCCCCTCTGGGTTGTTTCCGTTTGCTGATACGGAACAGGGGGAGGCGATACTAGATGAGTTTAAGGAACAGATAAAAGCAACAGGCGATCGCGTTCGTCTTTCTGGCATCCGATTGGTAGTACACCCAGATCAATTTGTGGTACTCAGTTCCGATACGCCGTCTGTGATTGAGAACAGTATTAAGATTCTCCGGATGCACGCCCGGAATATGGATTTACTGGGGATGCCGCGATCGCCTTGGGCGATGATGGAGATACACGGTGGTAAAGGCGATCGCGCTGAACGTCTGATCAATGTCATCCGCGATTTACCTGATGAAATTCGCTCTAGATTAGCACTAGAAAACGATGAATACGCTTACAGTGCAGCAGAAATTCTGGCTGTTTGTCGGGAAGCTGACGTACCAATGGTTTTCGACGCACACCATCATGTAATTCACGAGAAGCTGGATACTTACGAAGATGCCAGCATTGCGGAGATTTTAGCAGCCGCGCGTACTACTTGGCCTGTACCTGAATGGCAACTGGTGCATATTTCCAACGGGCGGGAAGAGTTTGGCGATCCGCACCACAGCGATTTTATTACAGCGATGCCGAGTTCCTATCGGGATGCTCCTTGGATTGAGGTGGAAGCTAAGCTGAAGGAAGATGCGATCGCTAAACTGCGCGAAATTTGGCCTCCTGTCTTTGGTACTGCACCTGCACCCAAACCTCCAGAGGACAAGCCAATAGACGAAACTCCACAGAAAACTAAGCAAAAGAAACGTTCCCTTAAGAAGGTTGAACAATCGGAGGAACAGCCCCAGAAAACTAAGCAAAAGAAACAACCAGCCAAAAAGGTTGCAAAAAACAACAGCGAAGTTTTGAGTACAAACTTAAGCGGCGAGTAAAGGTGATGGTGCATCCCAGGAAAAATACCAGGCGATTGGAAGTCTGTGGGCGAGTTGCAAATATGGGATGCTCCCACCCCTCGGTCTAAGTTACAGCTTATTTACCACTTCTGCTTCTAGCTTCTGGACTTCTCTCAATCGTGCGACGGATATCATTAAGCGATCGCCCTTCTTGTAAGGCTCTCAATTGGCTTTGCATACCATTGCTATCGGCATCGCGTCCCAGCACTTCCCTGTAGATTTGGTTAATTTTGTCACGGGCTTCTTGAGTTCGAGCAATGGAGCGACGAATATCTCCAAGTGACTCGCCATCTTGTATAGCTCTTACATGACCTTGGATGCCTCTGAAATCACCATCCCGTCCCAGAACTTCTCGATAAATTTTATTTATCTCCGAGTAATAATTCTTTGTTGAATTACCTTGAGGGGAAGTGTTGGAACGCCAAACCTCATCCTGAGTTGCTGGTCGTCCGCAAACTACTTGGTTAGAGTTATCCACAATACATAACCGTTGCTGTGCGCGGACTGGGGCTACAAAAATAGGTGTAATGAATAATGCTGTGGTGAAGAGAGTTGTTAACTTCATATGTTTTATCCCCTGAATATTTGTTGTATATTCACAGTACAGTTGACTTCTGTTTCCTCTCTTCACCTAAGTTACTCATCCAAGTGGGTGATTGGCAAGATTAACAGAGTTGGGGATAAATCTGTCGCCACGCCAGCACCGCAAATATAGTGTTTCTCAGTTGAGTCCAATACAGACCTAACCCCCAACCCCTTTCCCGCAAAAGGGAGGGTTGGGGAGAGGTCAGATTGTATTGCATCCAAAGGAGTTAGGCGTAACCTTAACCCATCCTAAAGCTACTTATTTGCTGTCATCGTCGCCTATTACCTTCTCAACCAGTGCTTTTGCTCCTTCAATCAACCCAGGATTGGATTGATTGGTTGCTTTGACACTTTCTTGGTAAATTTCATCCTGCTTTTTCGGATCGCGAGCCTGCTCTGCGGCTTCTTCATAAGATTCTTCCCGAAGCTCAATTGCTGCACTGTTTCCAGAGGTACTGTCAACTTCCTGTGCAGTCAACTGTGATGCTGCATAAGCTGGCTGACTAGCAAAAATGAATATATTTGACAAACTCAGCAAAGTTATCAAACCTACAACCAAAATGCTCTGGCGAAATGCTTGACCTAAAGCTGTTAAAATGCGTTGCATATAAATCTCCTCCCAATCGTTTTTGGTACAATCTGACGCTAAGCGCGATCGCATTTGTCGCCTGGTGCGACATCGCTACACTGACCAAAGGCTATCTCTTAACGTCAGAAAAATCTCTTGACCAGAGAGATTTTAAAGGTTTAACTACAGCACTCCCTTCTGCCGCAAGATACATTCAAGCACTGGGAAAAATTAAGGATTGTTATCGCCCGATTACGAATGGGAAAGTTTTAAATTAATAACTTAATAACTCATAGGTTTTTTTAATTTTTCAGGTAGTAAGATTCGGTTGAGGCAATTTCCCAAAAGCATCTAAGAGCAGTTGCGGAATGGCTTTTGGGCGCATCGCTGTTATATCCACCCACACCCACAGCGCCTGGGCTGTCACCAATAGCTTTTCCTCTGGCTGTTTGCGGATTTCATAGCGGCGAATGGCACGCGGGCCGCGCATCTCGGAAAGCCAGGTGGTGACTTCCAGCCATTCGCCTGCAACGGCTGGGCGCAGATATTCTATCTCAATCCGCCGCATTACGAAGACACCGCCCAACTCTTCGCAGCGTTGCTGGGTAAAGCCAAGATGTTCTGAGTGTTCAACAGCCGCCTGTTCTAGGTAATGCTGATAAACGGCGTTGTTGACGTGGCCGAGGGAGTCCATCTCGTGGTATCTTACCCGCAGCTGAGTTTTGAACGGTTGCATGCGATCGCTTAGTCAAGATATTTCTTTTCCATTTCCAGGCTAACCGATAGCGTCCCGCCTCTTATGCTTTCTTTTGGTATAAATAACGTTTCTCAGTTGGGGTTACACCCATAAGATTTTGCCGTCCATCCCTATCAATCTGCTTTGGCGATGGGAAATTCGACAATTCTTTTTCTAGGAATTGGTAATTGGGAAGATATTTTTCCCAATTACCAATCCTCAATCCCCCTTTTTTTAGCCCTCTTCATCCGGGGAGTCATTCTCATCAAGCCGCTGCAACAAAGCTAGATGAAAGGCTTGCCGAGTTTGAGGATTCAGATATCTCTCTTGTAACGGTTGCCATTCCTGCCAAGCTTGGTAAGCAGTTTGATGCAGCTGTTCGGCAAGAGTTGGAAGCTGGTTTTTGACCTTAGAGTGTAAGACATCAGTCAGCACTTCGGCTAACACTACACTGTCTTGAATTTCCCCCAAAATTTCCTGAATTGATTTCACATCTTGCAGATAACCTGCATAAGCGGGGCCATAAAGGTCTGTAAATAGTTCCATCTGATAGCGGACGCGCTTTGCTTCCTTACGCAAACTGTGGAGAACTTCCCCTTGATCTGCTAAAAGTTGCGTTACAGCTTCTGGTTCTAAATCTTTGGCAATTTTAATTTCTGGTGCTTTGACATCAGTCCCTAGCAACCAACCAGGGTGGAGAAAAAAGCGACTGACTTCCGGTAAAAGTAAATCTGGTAGAACCTGACGTAAAGGCATCTGAGCAATTTCTTGATAACTTGGATGCTTCAGCCATGTTTGGAATGACTGCTTCAGTTTCTGGTAACGCTGATGATCTAAAGTTTGGCGTACTTGCTCTAGGGCGTGGTGACGCTGTTTATTTAAAGATGCGATCGCTTCCTCTAAGGTTTTTTGCTCTTTTGAGGGTAAATTAGGATAATAACGATTTTTTAGCGCTTCCTGAAGTACGTCTATATCTCGCAACTCCCCAAGACTATGACCTATTTTCCCAATTCTGTTTTCTTGGGCTGACTTAGGAAGATCCAGTGCTGGTGCAAACCCTGTTATTGCTGAACGCAAGCGACGCATCCCGACGCGCATCTGGTGTAATGCTTCTGGGTCTTTGTCTTTGATGACATCGCTTTCGTGTTTAAGCGTTTTGTGAAAATGTTTTTCAATCGCTAGGTAAGCCCAATCTCCTAGATTCTGGGCTTTTTCTAATGCACTCTTTTTCATGGCAATATTGCCTCATCCGTGTAAAAGATTAATAAATTCTTAAGCTCAAATTAAGCTGAATGTTCACACTAGCACATTCCTACTCAAATTTCGGTATTTCACTCTAACGCAACCAAGTAGAACTTATGATATTACCTGGGGAAGAGATCCATAAGTCGTATCGGGTTAGGGTTTCCCCAGTTTGCAGGTTTTTGATGAATGGCTTGCCAGTCCAGATTTGGCAGCTACAGAGATTTTTCGGTTCCTGAATCTCAAAGTCAGCCTCAGTTTGTTGCAACCGGAAAAATTCAATATGCCAGTGACCAGGTTCAACAGCAACACACCCGTCTGAGTGTCTGTTGTCCAGTTTAATTGCTGTGGGCAGAAAATCGATATCTAGCACATATGATTGATAGTTATGCTGGCAGGCAAATTCTACAACTTTCTGCCAGTCATAGACTGGATCTTTCTCGCCATGAAGTTCGCTGTCGTCGCCAAAGCAGTAACCTCCAAACAGCCAAACCAGTTTTGATAATACGGTTTCTTGGCGGATGCGATCGCTTCTTAAAAGTTCTAAATCTTCCTCTAGGAGGACGCGATCCGGAATGCACCACCAGTATTCCCAATAAATTTGTGCATCTAGTGGTAGCGTCCGCTTGATGACTCCGGGGATGCGATCGCGTCGCTGAATCAAGCGTATTTCCTCCTTAGATGCACTCCTACCATCCGGAATCGGCAGATCCATATTTGCCTCCAGAGGATGTTTCGGCGCGATCGTCATCTCATTAGGGACGAAGGAGTCGAGGTTCAACACAGATACTCTCCGAATCGGGCTACTGCAAATGTAATTTTCTACTCTACATCTTAGAATAGGTCGGTTTTGGCTATAAATTTTTATATATAGCAATTCAAGGGTTGGGTGCGATACCTCTGTAGGGACATGGCATTGCAAATCCCCCAACGTTAGAACCGCAATGTATTCCACCCAACTGAGAAACGCTATATTAAATTTAAGTTTAAGCTTTTATTATCTTCGGGGAAATTAGCTAACCTGAAATCAGGACTGATGCAGGACTATCTGAATCGGGTAAAATTTGGGAATTATTAAGAAGAGGTAAAGGAGCGTGTCGGTAACGATCCTCATTATTGTTTCTATGGGGTTAATGCCACTGTTGATTTCAATGTGGGCGATGCGTAAAGCAGAGGAACGAACGCGATCGCGGTTGAGATCGGCTATGCGGAGGGCATCTGCTAGAGAGTTGCAAAGAATGTCAACTTCTATAGATCAGCATTATATTGAAGGAGTTGGCTATTTAATTGGCGATATAACTTGTCAATTTAATGCCCACTCTCCTTACATCCGTTGTGCTATTAATCCTAGCGGCCCTTGCCAAGATTGTTACCACTATCAATCAAGGGAATATAATTAATTTTACTCGGTAACAGTACGCCCCGAAAGATAATTTAAACCCAAGAAAATAGCCGCGATTGTTCCGGCAACACAAATTTCTCCTTTTGTTATTACTTCCATAACTTCTGTTATAGGAATTAACACAACTTCAATGTCTTCTGTGATATCCAAATTTTGTTTACTTCTTTGCTGAACATTTTCAGCTAAAAACAAATGTATTTTATTAGTGTCTTTGGGCGGGTTATCGTATAACATCGCTAGTTTAATTATTTCGTCAGCCACATAGCCTGTTTCTTCTTCTAATTCTCTGGCGGCGGCAACAACACTATCTTCTGATTTTGAAAAAGCCCCAGCCGGAAGTTCTAATAATATTTCTTCGACTGCATGGCGATATTGCCGCACAAAAACAATCTCTTTTTGTGGGGTTATTGGTAAAATTACAGCAATATCTGGTCTAATATTTACAAAATAGTCGTCTATTATTTGTTCGGTGGGTAATTCTATTTCATCTTGCCGAATTTTACACCATTGGTTGTTTATAATCATTTTTGAGTTGAGAATTTTCCACTTTTTTAGAGGTTTCATATAAGAATGAATAAAAAACGGGATACACCTTAATTTACCATCAAGGTTATAGGGACAATGCCATGTCCCTACAGATGTATCCCACCTAACCCTTGAATTACTGTACTATCGCGTTAACAATCAATTTGGAACTCTTCTCCAACTCGGTTGGCTGACAGAGGACGAGAAAAGAAGGATACAACAAATAATATGCGAATTAGTATTGAAACCTTCACAGTAAACAAGCGATTTCCTCTAACCATCAGTCGCGGTACGACAGCGCAGACGACTAATGTGTGGGTACGTGTAATTGAAGATGGGATTGAGGGATGGGGGGAAGGAACGCCCTTTTCCATCGGCGAACAGCGGCAAACGACAGAGAGTATTTTGGAGCAATTGCAGCAAATCGCGCCAAGTTTGGAGAAATTCCATACCTGGGAGAGACAGCAGATTGAAAGTGTGTTGCAAGAGGCACTTCTTCCTTCCTCAGCGCAAGCAGCAATTGATGTGGCGTTGCACGATTGGATGGGAAAGCGGTTGGGATTACCTCTGTGGCGGTTGTGGGGTTTGGATTGCTCGCGGATTGTCCCGACCTCTGTCACAATTGGGATTAATTCTCCGACAGCAGCCGTAGAGCGATCGCGCGACTGGCGACAACTGACTGGGGCAAAAGTTTTAAAGGTAAAATTGGGTAGTTCGCTGGGCATTGAAGCAGATCAGGCGATGTTGATGGCAATTCGGGAAGACGCGCCAGAGGCAATTTTGAGTGTGGATGCCAACGGTGGTTGGAATTTGGAAGATGCTGTCACAATGTGCGCTTGGCTGTCGCGTCTGGGCGTTAAATATGTGGAACAGCCGTTACCGCGAGGAGAAAATTTAGGGGTAATGGGGGAATCGCCGCTACGGGAACTAAAAGCGCGATCGCTTCTCCCAATTTTTGTCGATGAAAGTTGTTTTACCAGCAGGGATATACCTCTACTTGCAGATAAAGTTCATGGCGTTAATATCAAATTAATGAAATGTGGAGGTTTAACTGAGGCGATTCGCATGGTGCATACAGCGAAAGCTTGTGGGTTGCAGGTAATGTTTGGTTGTTATTCTGACAGTGTTATTTCTAATACAGCAGCAGCGCAGCTTTCGCCACTAGCTGATTATCTGGATTTAGATTCTCACTTAAATTTAATAGACGATCCTTTTACAGGTGCATCCTTGCAAGATGGGCGACTGTTACCGAATGATTTGCCAGGGTTGGGAATAAGTAAAAATTAGAAATTAAAAATTAAATGCTAAATCCTAAACATCGAGTTGCAATTCTGCTGCATGAAGGGATTCGCGGCATTCATGGGAAAACTGGATTGGCGCTATTACGTTACAGTGAAGCGCCAACAGTGGTGGTAATCGATCGCCAGTGTGCGGGCGAATCTTTACGACAATTGACTGGTATTGAGTGCGATGCTCCGATTGTGGCTTCAGTTACAGAGGCGTTAACCTACGCACCCGATGTACTTGTAATTGGCATTGCGCCGTCTGGGGGTGCGTTACCGGAGGAATGGCGGCAAGAGGTGAAACAGGCGGTGGCTGGGGGTTTGTCGGTAGTGAATGGGCTGCATACCCCGATGGCATCACCGGAACTTAAAGCCTTGTTGAAAGAGGAACAGTGGATTTGGGATGTGCGCCAGGAGCCAACAGAGTTAAAAATAGCAAGTGGTTTAGCGCGATCGCTTTCTTGTAAGCGTGTCCTCACTGTTGGCACAGATATGAGTGTTGGCAAAATGTCAACCAGTTTGGAACTAAATAAAGCAGCAACAAAGCGGGGTTTACGTTCTAAGTTTCTTGCTACTGGTCAAGCTGGTTTAATGATAGCGGGTGATGGTGTGCCGTTAGATGCCGTGCGCGTGGACTTTGCCGCTGGTGCAGTTGAGCAGTTGGTGATGCGTTTTGGGCAAGAGTATGAGATTTTGTTTGTTGAGGGACAAGGTTCCCTGTTGCATCCCAGTTCAACAGCAACGCTGCCACTGTTGCGCGGAACGCAACCAACGGGGTTAATTTTAGTGCATCGAGCGCAACAAGCAACTATTCGCAATCATCCTCATGTGGCGATACCGCCGTTACCAGAGGTGATAAAGCTTTACGAGACAGTCGCGGCGGCGGGTGGTGCTTTTGCGGCGGTGAAGGTGGTTGCGATCGCTCTTAACACTGCTCATCTGGACACTGCAACTGCACAGCAAGTTATCGCGCAGATACAGACAGAAACTAATTTACCTTGCACAGATCCAGTCCGTTTTGGTGCCGAGTTGCTGTTAGATGCTGTTCTGAATAATTAGTCGAAGACAGATGACAATTAGGGGGTTAATTATTGAGATAAATATTTCGTCTTCCAATTTCTAAAATTACCTGTTGGGATTAGCGCATTGCTTCAAGCATTTGGCAAAATATGAATACACTAATAGAAAAATAGATATACTATCCACCACTATGAAACCTGTCTGGAATTCCCTGTTTGCTCTTGTCTTGTTGTCATCTTCTCCCGCAACGGTGCTAGCTTCGACATCGCCTCCCACGGTAATAGTCACTCCAGTTCACAACAAGACTGAAACTAAACCAGAAGAAACCACCACCCCCGAAGTTAAACCATCTGCGGAAGAGGTGGAACCGCAACCCGGTTCGGAAGCGACCCAAAAGCCGGACACCAAACCAGAGTCCGACGCTGAGGAAAAAGCAGAGGAAGAACCGGAACCGACTCCAGAAGAAATTGCCAAGCAGCAAAAACTGATTGAAGCTGATAGTCTTTATCTGGGGGGACAATTTGCTGAAGCAGAAAAGCTGTATCGGGAAGTTAAAGCGCCATTTGCTAATGCGACCCAAAAGACTGAACGCAAAGAGCCAATTACCGATGCACAACTATTACCCCCTGCGGGTAAAGTTTACTGGCGCGAGGCGCAAGCTGGTTTACAACAAAAGCTGGAAAGTAAAATTTTCGTACCGCTGCAATTTTTGGTAGAACAGTATCCGGAATTTATTCCCGGTCATGTGCAGTACGCCAAAGCATTGCAAGAATATAACAAGACAAAAGAATCTTTACAAGTTTTGGAGAAAGCAACAACTTTATATCCCGCCGAACCAACCTTACTCAAAGCGAAAATTGAAGCTTACAGAAAGCAAGAGGCGTGGTTAGAAGCTTCGCTGGCGGCGCGTCAATTTGCTTTATTAAACCCGAATCATCCGGAGGCGGCTGAATTTACAACTTTAGCGGATGAGAATTTGAAACGTTACAGAAGGCATCTTCGCGCCGAGTTGAGAGGGAATGCGATCGCTAATGTGATCACAGGCGCTTTAAGTTATGCAGTTACTGGCAGTTTATATGGGCCTTTAACTGCTGTTGAAACTTCTGTATTAATGTTGCGTGGCGAATCTGCTATTGGTGAATCGGTAACAAAACAGGCAAAACGCCAGTTGCCTCTGGTTGAAGATGAAGAGGTGTTGAAATACGTTCGCGACATAGGAAATAAACTAGCAACTGTGGCGGGACGTAGTGATTTTGAGTATGAATTTCATGTTGTCTTAGATGACAAACTAAATGCTTTTGCTCTCCCAGGCGGCAAAGTTTTTGTAAATGCAGGTGCAATTACTCGCACTAATTCAGAAGCAGAATTAGCTGGTTTATTGGCACATGAATTATCTCATGCTGTATTATCTCATGGATTTCAACTGGTAACGCAAGGAAATCTTACTTCTAGCGTGACAGGATTTATTCCCTATGCGGGAGGTACTGTCACCAATCTCATCGTTTCCGACTACAGCCGCGACATGGAACGTCAGGCGGATATTCTCGGAACTCGCCTGATTGCTGCTACCGGATATGCTGCTGATGGGTTGCGTAATCTAACGGTAACACTGAAAGAGGAAGATAGCGATCGCCCAATTTTTACTTGGCTCTCAACTCATCCTGTCACCGATGAGCGGATTCGTTATTTAGAAAGTTTGATTGAAGGCAACGGTTACAACCGCTATGCTTATGAAGGAGTAGCGCGACACAATGAAATTAAGGCTAAAGTAAAACAACTCCTAGATGAGGCTAAGAAGAAGGAAAAAGAACGCAAGCGACAACGCGATCGCAATTAGATGTAGGTTGGATTGAGAAACCTCACCCAACATTGATATGGGTTTGATGGGTAACTACAAATAATGATTTCCATCTACTTAGTAATTAGTAATCAGCCATGCAAAGAATATTAGAACCCGAAGTCATGGACAGTTGGGAAGAAGCAACTGAATATGACGCAATGGATTTCACTCAGATAAACGCGGCTTTTGCTCAACGTGCGATTGAGTTAATAGACTCCCCAACTGCAACCATTCTCGATGCTGGAACTGGTACAGCGCGAATTCCTATTTTAATTGCACAGCAGCGAAGTCAATGGCAAATTATCGGCATTGACATGGCAGAATCTATGCTACAAATCGGCAGAAAGAATGTAGAGAAGGCAGGCTTACAACAACAAATAAGCTTAGAATTAGTTGATGCCAAGCACTTACCATATCAAGATGGTAAATTTGATATGGTTATTTCCAATAGCCTTATCCATCACTTGCCAAATCCACTGCCTTTTTTGCAAGAATTGCAGCGAGTGCTAAAGCCTAATGGTGCGATTCTCCTCCGAGACTTAATTCATCCTCCTAGTGAGGAAATTATCAATTCTCTGGTTCAAAGTATCGGGGAAGAGTACAACGAACATCAGAAAAAGTTATTCCGCGATTCTCTCCACGCCGCCTTTACTCTAGATGAGGTGAACGAGTTGGTGCAACAGGCTGGAGTGTCCAATGTTACAGTTTACCAATCAAGCGATCGCCATTGGACAGCAGAACGATTTTGGAATGCCTAATTTATGACTTTTGCTAACATCAATAGGAAGCTGTTTTACCTCTAAAACAGCTTCCTAAAAAATATTAACTTTGTTCAAAATAACGTTGACAATTTTTGGAAATTATACTTTAATACAAGTGGTATTGACAGGGTAGGCATGATGCCTACCCTGTTGCTTTTTTATTCCTAAGATTTAGTCGGGTCGGCATTGCCAACCTTAGAGTCCAACGCCAGTTTTTAGAGGTCAGGGTAATTGTGAAAGTAGGATTTTTAGGAACTGGGTTAATGGGACAGCCGATGGTCAAAAGGCTGTTAGAAGCTAAAATTTCGGTGGTTGCATACAATCGCACCCCATCGAAATTAGCACCTTTGCGAGATGCGGGTGCTAAAATTGCCGACTCTCCGCAAGAAGCAATTCGCGAGTCTGAGTGTGTAATTTTGATGCTGACAAACGCTACAGCAATTTATGAGACTTTATTATCCGAAGCTTCCCGACAAGAATTAAAAGGTCGGACAGTCGTTCAAATGGGGACGATTTCGCCAAGCGACAGTAAAGCGATCGCATCTGACGTTGTTGCTGCTGGTGGCGAGTATATTGAAGCACCCGTACTGGGAAGTATTCCGGAAGCCGAGACAGGTAAATTAATGGTAATGGTGGGTGCTTCTGGCGAACAATTTCAAAAGTGGTTGCCATTACTAAAAAACTTTGGTTCAGAACCTCTGCATATTGGCGAAATTGGTGCTGCTGCTGCTGTCAAATTAGCCCTTAATCAACTGATAGCTTCTTTAACAAGTACCTTTGCACTAAGTTTAGGATTTGTTCAGAATCAAGGTGTCGAAGTCGAGAAATTCATGCAAATTCTGCGACAAAGCGCCCTCTACGCACCAACATTTGATAAAAAGTTGCAGCGGATGTTAGATAGAAACTATGAAAATCCCAACTTTCCGACTAAACATCTGCTGAAAGATACTAACTTATTTCTTAGTGAAGCTAAGTCAGAGGGTTTGAATGTCAGCAGTTTGGAAGGCATTCGCCAGATTTTAGAAATAGCACAAAATATGGGTTTGGCTGATGACGATTATTCAGCCTTATTTTCTGCTATTAATCCAAAAAATGAATAATTAAACGCCGAGGGAGGCGAATAATCCTCTGCCTCCCTCAGTGTTAATAATTCCCTTAGAAAAAATAAACTGTACACGCCATAATAATTCCTGAACAAAGAATTAACTAGAAGTTAATCAAAGCTTTGCCCAAGGTTGATGCACGCCAATTAAGCTGTTCTACGCATAAATCCGGAGAACACCATGTCTTTATCACGGCGGCAATTCTTCACCTTGGCAGGCACAAGTGCTGCGGGTGTTGTTTTAATGTCCCCTCTAGAAGCTCTTTATACCAGAGTAGCCAACGGTCAACCAGTGAGTGGGGGAGGTTATGGCCCGCTTATTCCAGACCCTAACGGTTTGTTAGATTTACCACGCGGATTTGAATATCGCGCCTTCTCACGCACCGGAGACATGATGAACGATCGTAACCCAGTACCGGGTGGTCACGATGGCATGGCTGCGTTCCCCGGCCCGAATAACACAACTATCTTAGTTCGCAATCACGAATTAAGTCCGAATTCCACCACTCAAGTTGCCGGACTCAAGTACGATAATCTCTGTAAAGGTGGCACAACAACACTGATCGTAGGGCCGGATCGCCAATTAAAGAGTCATTATGCTTCCCTAGCGGGAACCTACCGTAACTGTGCGGGTGGCCCTACTCCTTGGGGTTCGTGGATTAGCTGTGAAGAAAATACCTCGACTCCCGCTACAAACGATCCAGTTAATACGACGGGCAACGTCGAGAAACGTCACGGTTATAACTTTGAAGTTCCGGCGAATGCAAAAAGAACAGTGGTTCCTGTGCCTCTAAGAGCAATGGGGCGTTTTAACCACGAAGCAGTTGCAGTTGATCCCAAAACTGGAATTATTTATGAAACTGAAGATAGAGGAGATAGTCTCTTCTATCGCTTTATTCCAAATCAACCGGGCAACCTTGTGGCAGGCGGTGTTTTGGAAGCTTTGAAAATCAAAGGAATGCCCCAGGCAATTACTAAAACTAATTTCCCGGTGGGTAAGCCGATGGAAGTTGAATGGGTTCGTATCGATAATCCTGATCCTGATACGGATACTGTCCGCCTTGAAGGCTTCAGCAAGGGAGCAGCCCAATTTACACGCGGGGAAGGAATCTGGTACGGCAACGGTGAATTTTACTTTTGCTGCACAAATGGTGGAGAAAAAGGATTGGGTCAAGTTTGGCGCTACGTTCCTGGGAAAACTCCCCAAGAAGGCGGCATCCTCGAATTATTTGTTGAACCGAATAATGAAAGTGTATTAGACAGTCCTGATAACATTGTTGTGGCTCCTTTTGGCGATTTGATCCTCTGTGAAGATGGCGACGACGAGCAATTTGTAGTCGGAGTGACTCCAAAAGGTCAACTCTACCAGTTTGCTCGAAATGCCATCAATGATAGGGAATTCGCTGGTGCCTGTTTTTCACCCGACGGACAGACCATGTTTGTGAATATCCAAACTCCTGGCACTACCTTTGCTATTTGGGGGCCTTGGGCAAGAGGATAATAATTCGTAATTGATAATTGTAGAGACGTTTTCATAACGTCTCTACAATTATCACCCCCGATTACCGATTATCTGCAACATAAACATTGGTGGTATAGACTAAATAAACAAAGCCTCGCTCATTACAAGCGCTTGCATATAGTTCTTGCAAATCAGAGATGAGTTGTTGTTGTACTTGTCCTTCTTTAGGAATGTAGGATACACTTTGCGCTCTACCAATTAATCCCTCTAAATCTAACTCTTGCTGATACTCAAAAGTTAGGCAGCGGACATTAGGGAAATGGGGATTGGAGAAAAGCGGATCTGCACAAACCATCCGCTTTTCTGCTGGATGATTGTTCGATGCAGCCTGAATTATGCAGCTGTAATTTGCTGTGAATTCGTCGTTGCACTCTCGATTGTTCCACGCTACAGCTAATCTACCATTGGATTTAAGAATGCGGCGAAACTCTTGCAAAGTTGGTTCTGGATTAAACCAATGGAAAGATTGGAAACAAGTTACCAAGTCAACTGATGCTTCGAGTAAATTAGTTGCTTCCGCTGTTCCTTCACGAAACTCCACTAACGGATGTGGTGATGCAGCTTCTCTCATTGCTGCATTTGGTTCGATGGCAATTACCCGCACCCCACGTTCAGCTAAAAGACGTGAAGATATACCCGTACCCGCACCAATATCTGCTGCTACGAGTTGCGAAGGTTCTCCGAATCCTTCCAAAATAGCGTCAATGGCAGGGGTTGGATAACTCGGTCGATGTTTCGCATAATCCGCCGCCCTGTCAGAAAATCTCGAGAGGGGATTCATTGCGTGTAGGGGAGTGTCTTTTGAGTTAGTTTCCTTCACGAGTAGCACCAACTAACAACTTTTCACTATAGCAGCCCTATTTAATTTGTAAAAAAAACGAACCGCTGAGACGCAGAGAACCCAGAGAAAGAGACGAAGGAGAATTTTACCATTATTGCAAGGATTGCTATATATCAAGTCAAAAAGACTAGAAGAAGTAGCAAGAAAATACGCAAGTGTGTTGTTTAAAATTGGCTTATACGTTGCATCTCCATAATAAGAGAATAGATGCATCGCACCCTATTAAGAATTGATATATAGACTATTAAAACTGGCAAGGTTTTTCCCACCTCTAGACTTTACTTTAAAATTTATGATAAAATACTTCTGACGAGGAAGAATTAGGCTTTAATATTTTTTAAAAGACATTTTTATTATTTTAATAATACCCCTATAAGGTCTGCTTTTTAGTAACATTCAATACAAGGTTTTAATTTCAGATGGCGTTTGGTGGGGGATGCCCACCAAACAAAACCTATTTAAAATTCCCCTAGAGCATCGCTGCGTTTTCTTCTGGTTCGTCGCCGTAGTTTCTGTGCTACGAAAGCTGCTTCCCGTTCTGCTTTGTATAAATCAATTGGTCGTGTGGTTAAGACTAATGACCCATCTTGCTTTTGTTTCATGTAAGGTACAGTCCTTGTTTTGTATTCGCAAATTTCAGCCTTCTTGTTGATGGCTCTCAATTCAGCATTAATTTGAGTGGAGATGTCTTGGAGTTCAAGGATTGCCGCATCTAACTCACTTGAAAGTTGATTTATACGTTGTGCTTGTGCCTCCAAGCTTCTCAATCTGTCATTCAGCCTTTGCTGTAGCAGTTCTTTGTAGCTTTTTACTGGCAAAGATGGAATAAACCTCGATGAGTTAGCTGTCGGTTGTGGCAGTGCTTTAGTAGTGGTAATAGTTTGCAATGAAACGCATTTTTGCTGAGAATCCAACTGTGCGGGATGCCGTTTTGATTTGCCGCTTAAGAGTGGAACTACTTTGAGGTTTGCTTGCCCTTTTCTCATGTCGAGGCTCGGATTAGCTTAATGATACAAATGTACTATACAACGAGTGCGATCGCTACCCGCTATAGCAATTTGCATTCCCGTAGAGCAATATAGGTGGGAGCGCAGTTAAAAAACGGAGTGCATATAATGGCAAGAGTTGCCTCAACCATGTTGCCGCTAGGCACGTTAGCCCCCGATTTCCAACTACCGGATGTTTTTGGTGAAACAATTTCCCTCGCCACCATGAAAGGGAAACAAGGATTATTGGTGATGTTCATCTGCAAGCATTGTCCATTTGTCAAGCACGTAGAGGCACAATTAGCGCAAATTGGTAAGGATTACGAAGATAAAAATCTTGGAATTGTGGCAATCAGTGCCAACGATGCCAGCAACTACCCGGATGATGCCCCCGACCAACTTCAGGCAATGGCTAAAGAGTTGGGATTCACTTTTCCTTTGTGCTATGACGAGACTCAGGAAACTGCCAAGGCTTACACAGCAGCTTGTACTCCGGACTTTTTTCTTTTCGATGGAAACAGAAGTTTAGTGTATCGCGGTCAATTGGATGATAGCCGTCCTGGTAACGATCAGCCTGTAACTGGTCAAGATTTACGAAATGCGATTGATGCAGTCCTGGCAGGTAAACCAATCTCCGATGTCCAGAAGCCCAGCATCGGCTGCAACATCAAATGGAAACCCGGAAATGCACCAGCCTATTTTTCATGAGGGATGAGGGATGAAGGATGACTAAAAAATTCGCCCTCTGTCCCTCTGCGCCTCTTGCCGTTTGCCTTTACTTGCTTGCCTTACTTGCGGGATGTGGGGATAGTCCAACAGATGCCCAGTTGGAGGAATGGCGAAAACAAGCGATCGCGCGAAACACGACGATGATTGCTGCCCATAAAAAAAATCGGCAGCAACAACAGTGGGAACTAACGATTCAGGGGCAAACCGCTAGGGAAGTAAGATTATCTATGCAACAATTAGATGCCCTAGCAACTACCCGTATAAAGACGCGATCGCCTCATAACACCAAAAAAGCTGATGAAATTCTCGACTATCGAGGCGTTGACATCTCAAAGCTGCTGGAATTGGGTACCACTCCCGCTACTGAAATTACCTTTGTATCTTTTGATGCCTACCGAGCCACAGTTAGCCGCGAAGATTTAACTAAATACCCAATTATCATCGCCTTAGAAAGCAATGGTAAACCGATTTCCCGCAGCGACGGTGGCCCGCTTTCCCTAGTTTTCCCCTATACTAAGTACCCGCAACTCCAGCAAAAGTATCCCGACCGCTTTTGGGCATTTTATGTCACCAACATGATAGTTGGCACCGAGCCAATACAGTTGCGAGTAGGAAAAAGCCAACTTAACGCCAACGACCTCGACCAACTAGAACAAGTCACCATTGAAGAAGCCGTTGGCTACCCAATTGGCTGGCCGATTAGCAAAGTGAAACTTCAGGGTGTGCGAGTGCGAGACGTTCTGGTGGCTGCTGGCGTGACCCTGCCAGAAGTCGCTGCGGTTGTATTTCGGGGGAAAGCGCCAGCCTCCCGCGATGCCAAGAATCCGATTAGTATCTTGGCAAAAGATATACGTGAGTGTGACATTCTACTTGTCACGCGCTGGGGCGACAAACTCGACCCTATTCCTGCCAAGATGGGTGGCCCGGTCACGCTGGCGACAAGCAGCACTTGTCAAGAATCAAATGGCAATCGAGAACGCGCACCTCAACATCAGCGCTGGCTTACTTTTGTTGAGGAACTAGAAGTCAGGAAATAATGGGGACTGGGGACTGGGGACTGGGGACTGGGGACTGGGGATTAGGTAAAACTTTTCCCAATTAGCAATTAGCAATTAGCAATTAGCAATTAGCAATTAGCAACTAGGAATTATGAAGGTTCCCGCGTTCCGCTCTATTCACACCCAAATTATGACCGCCACAACACTTCTCATTGTGGCGATTGTCTCCTCTATGGTGTGGCTGTGGGCTAAGAACGAGAGCCGTCTTTACCGCTACCAGAAGCGGCGCGAAGTTCAGCAACTTACGGTAGCTTTATCTAATGCCTGGACGAACGAATTACAGGATCAAAATTGGGGACAGATCCGACTGGGTGTGAATTCACTTGCTAGAAGAAACCAAGATTTTGTTTACATTTTAATCTCAGATGTGCGGTTATCAAATCAAATTGTTGCCGCCAGTCATAGCGATTTTCAAGAACAGTTTTTTCCGGATATTATACCTGTAGAAATTACCGAATCTGCCCTGGAAGTATATGATCAAACTCTGGTTATAGAAACATTGCTTTTACGGGATATTAGCTTCAACAGCAAGACAAGGGCGCGTCGAGGGGAAAAAATAATTGAAACTGCCGCAGCTATCCGCGACTCATCAGGGCAAAAAATCGGAACTTTGCGGATTGGGATGTCTTTGCGGCAGGTAAATCAAGCGGTAGCGAACGCAGTGGAAAAAGCCTTTTTAGTTGGGGTTTTCGGACTTTCCTTCGGGCTTTTCGGGGCATACCTTTTGGCAAAGCAATTGAGTAACCCGGTGCGGCGACTGCAAATAAGTGCTGCCAAAATTGCCGCAGGCGATTTAGAACATCGCGCCGAAATCCACCGTCGAGACGAAATTGGCGCACTAGCGATCGCCTTCAACGAAATGTCAGCCTCGCTACAGACTTTATTCAACAGATTTGAGAAAACCATCGAGTCGTTTTATCGCTTCGTGCCAGAAAAATTTCTATTGGTGATTGCACCCGAAGGCATCGAAAATATCCATGTAGGTTTCGCCTCAACACGCATTATTACCATCCTGTTTGCCGATATTCGCGGCTATACAGCAATGTCGGAACAAATGACACCGTTGGAAACATTTTATTTTTTAAACGATTACCTCGCCTGTATGGGGCAGGTAATTGACAGCACAGGCGGCTTCATTGACAAGTATATTGGCGACGCAATTATGGCGTTATTTGAGGATGAAGCTACCGACAGCGCCCTCCTAGCGGCTTTAGCTATGCGGCAACGGCTAAAAGTATTTAATGAGGAGCGAAGTCATCAAGGTTTGCCAACCATCGACATCGGCATTGGCATCCACCGGGGCGAAGTAGTCATGGGTACAGTCGGTTTTAGCTCCCGCATCGATTCTACAGTTATAGGCGATACAGTCAACGTAGCCGCTCGTGTAGAGAGCCTGACCAAAAACTACGACAGCAGCATTTTAGTAACGCACCCAGTCATCACCGCCCTACGCCATCCAAAAACCTTTCCCCTGCGCTTAGTAGATAAGTTTGTCAGAGTCAAGGGCAAAGAAGAACCTGTAGCCATTTACGAACTAGATGGTTAAATAACGTTGAGTTTTACAAAGCCCTAGACTTCCATTGCTCCGGAGTTTTGAATTCAAAACTCAAAACTCTTACAGTGCTTGCGCCCGCAACCAAGCGACGGGCAAACTCAGCAACTTTCGGGGAGTAGGGACATAGGCTCTTTTGGTAAATACGTCGTAATCATTTTGTTCAATCACATCAAGAATCTGGCTGTACAACATTAAAGCTGCCCAGACAGGCCAGCGAACCTCCGGACTCAGATAGCTGATGCCTTTTTCTGCCTCCCTATAAAATTTACGCGCTCGTTGAATTTGGAATCGCATCAATTCGCGCCAGCGCTCGTCAACCACACCATTGATTAAATCGTGTTCAGTGTAGTTAAAGAGGGCTAATTCGTCTAGAGGGAGGTAGATCCGGCCCCGACGGGAATCTTCCCCAACATCTCGTAGGATGTTGGTAAGTTGGCTGGCAATTCCCAATGCGATCGCTTGCTGTGTGGGAACATAAGCATCTTCATTCCAAGGTGTCACGTACTGCTTGGTATCGACACCCATCACAGATGTTGACATCAAACCTACAGTACCAGCCACCCGGTAACAGTACAGATGTAGCTCCTCAAAAGTCTTGTACCGACTGCGGTATAAATCCATCCGTTGTCCGGCGATCATATCCCGAAACGGCTCAATATCTATTGAGAAGCGTTGCAGGGCATCCACCAACGCCACATCTGGGTCATCTACTGGCTCTCCAGCAAAGACCGATTCCAGCTGTTGTTCCCACCGATCCAAAGTTTCAGGGGTTGTAATTCCGGCTTCGGAGCCGTCTACCAGTTCATCCGTTAGCCGACACCAAGCATAGATAGCCCAAATGGCTCGCCGCTTGGGTTTTGACATCAGCAGCGTACTCGGATAAAACGTTTTCGCGTACTTAGCCGTAATCTGACGGCAGAGTTCGTAGGCATCCTCTGTTGAGGCCAGCGTTCTCATGCGGGGGAGTTTAGACAGTTGCAGCATTCATTGCAGGCTGAAAAGTGGTTCAGTTGTTAGTTGTCTATTGTCCGTTGTTTGTTGCCAGTTGTCTGTCCTTTGTTGTCAGTTGTGGGTTCTGTGTTGTCAAGTTGGAATGTTGTTAGGTTGGAACGTTCTTAGAAGGAAAATTCCTACCCAAACTTTCAACTTGGCAACTTAACAGCTGTTCCCTGACGACCGACGACTGATGACTGACTGCTGACGCTTGGCAACTGACGCTCGGCGACTAAGGACTGATCGCTTACAATTGCCTGCGCTGTCAGCTTACCAGAAAGTACGGCACCCTCCATACTTGCCAGGAAACGCTGCATTGTATAATCCCCTGTCAGATAGAAATTTGCAATCGGTGTCTTTTGTGACGGACGATACTGTTGACGGCCTGGAATTGCCTTGTAGACTGAGCGCGGCGTTTTTACAACGTGATATTTCAGCAATTTTGTGGGGTTATCGCAGCCGAAATGATCGGGGAAAAGTTTTTTCAACTCATCCATCGTCGCATCGATAATTTCCTGGTCGGATTTGCTAATCCAATCTTTTGCAGGTGCTAGAACTAATTCCAGCATGGATTTATCCGGGTTAGCGTAGCCGCGACAAGTGTTGCTCATGTCAGCATATACGTTCAAAAGAGGCGATCGCGAAAACAGCAATTGGTCGATTTGCGTCAGCTTCCGATCAAACCACAGATGCACGTTAATGACCGGGACACCCTCTAAACCATCCAGCTTTTGGAAATACTCCATCTTTTGCCAAGGCTGGGGTAGCATCACCTTCAGGGGGTCTACAGGCATCGCCGAGACGTACATATCAGCCGTGAGAATTTCATCCTCAGCACCATTCAACCCGCGAATCAGAAATCCTCGTACCGTGCCATCTGAATTTAGTAAAAATTCTTTAATTGGTGCATTCAAGCGCACTTCACCACCACGCTCGGTGATATAATCCACCATCGGCTGACACAACCGCTCTGTCGGGGAGCCATCCAGAAAAGCCATTTTCGAGCCGTTCTTTTCCTGAAGGAAGGCTCTTAGGGCAGTTAGCAGAACTACAGCCGAAATCTCATCTGGATTGATAAAGTTTAGCGATTTAGATGCAGCGATAAAGATATCCTGTTGTACTTCCTCACTTACACCTTGCCGCTTCAGCCATTCAGAAAAGGTATAATTATCCGTTTCGTCAACATACTTTTGCCCCCGCAGCATCGCTGGAACCAAACCTTTAGCTAACTGGATTTTCTCACCCCAAGTCAGCATATCGTTGTTCCGCAAAATCGCTACTATCCCATTCAAGGGCGCAGGCAAATCCGGAAAATCAAACCTACTATAAGTGCCTGGTTTTTCGGGCTGGTTGAAGATCATAGTGTGTTCTTTCCACTGCAACCGATCTTCGATGTCCAGTTCCTTGAATAACTGCAACATATTGGGATAAGCCCCAAAAAAGACGTGCAGCCCAGTTTCGTACCAGTCGCCGTCAGCATCTTTCCAAGCAGCAACTTTACCGCCCAGTACGTCCTGCCGTTCGAGGACGATGGGAGTGTGTCCAGCATCTGTCAAATATTTAGCGCAGGAAAGT
Organism: Trichocoleus sp. FACHB-90; assembly: GCF_014695505.1. Lineage (NCBI taxonomy): Bacteria > Bacillati > Cyanobacteriota > Cyanophyceae > Leptolyngbyales > Trichocoleusaceae > Trichocoleus > Trichocoleus sp. FACHB-90. The sequence continues at coordinate 62,377 of NZ_JACJOK010000048.1, read as the reverse complement.
CCTGCTAACCCCGCCCCAGCGATCGCAACGCGCATTTGATGGTCTACCCTTATAGGTTATAAAGCGTGTTTTCTCGCTCTCATTATACTTTGCATTTCGTAACAAAACCCAGGCACCGAAAATAAGTGCTAATTAGTAATTGCTAATTGGGAAGATATTTTTGCCTCCTCCCCAGTCACCTCTCGAATCTCCAGTCCCTAGAAACAGATGAGTCAAGACAACCCCGATGCACCTCAACCGCTCTCTGAGCAAGATACAGCACTCTCTAGAGAGCTGGCGGCAGTACGGGATCAACGACACCGCCTGTATTTAAAGCTTAATGGTTCGCTCAAAGCGTTGTTTAGTCATTGTGAGTGGAGAATTACTCGTCACGACAACGGGATGACTGAACTGGAGGTAATTTGTCCGAGTATGGTGGTTTATAAGCGGCTATTACAAAAAGTGATTATGATTCAAGGTCGCTTGGAGGATACAGTTAGGATTAAGCACACTAAATTTACTCTTTGTTATCCGCCAAATCCTCAAGCTTATTATGAGCATGAAGTCACTTTTCAACAGTGGTCAAATACTAATTCTTATGATGAGGATGAAGAGTTTTAGGTTTAAATAAAAAACCTGCTCTTTAGACGCGAACAACTAGCAAATTCCCTTATATTGCGGAATGCGTGGTGTTTAATCTCCCCGTGCCTGAGCGGGTGCATCCCAGTTTTGCAAAAATACTTAGCGATTCCAGTCTGTGGGCGTGCAAATACGGGATGCTCCCTGTCTGAGCCTTTTTGCTAAGTATGCGCTCAGTTGCAATTGCCCATCGGATGTTATTTCGTCTGCTTGTTTTATCAACTAAAATAACTTTTTAGACGCTTAGGTTCATCGAAAACTACCAGAAATTAATAATTCCCATATATCTCTCATTTCGGGTTGCCTTTAATTTAACGCCAAAGAAATCGCTTTATGTAACAAACAAGCAGCATTAATCTGCGAACCTTTGCGCTTACCTTTGCGTTAGCGAAGCGGCGCGACAGCGCTACCTTTGCGTTAAAAATTATTATCAAGGCCAAGAAATCCTGGGGTCGCGGGCGATTCTATTTGCCACAGCAGCAGCACCAAAACGATTTAGATGGCTGGGGTCGGCAAAATAGCCATTTTGGTTGCGCCACTGTCCAGATAAGTCTAGAAAGACAAATCCTTTAGCAGTGGCTTGTCGCTGCATATATCGCCGAAATTGTTGCTCATATCTTTGGCGGGTTCGGTCTAAGTAATCCTGACTTAAAGGTAGGCTGACGAAAACTACAGGAATTCGTCGCTGCTTGGTGAATATCATCAAGTTATTTAAAGCTACTTCTTGCTTACCTCCTAATTGAAAGGCGGCATAATCAGCATCGTAAAGTCCGGCAACTCTCGGCTTTTGGCGATAGTAAATTACCGGATTGAAACGGATATTTACCGGGAGAAATCCATTAGCGTCAACAGCAGCTATGGAATAGTCGGTAGTAACGCCTTCTGCGTTGTTCTGAGCTATTATTTTTTCACTGTTGGATGGCAAAAGGTTGAAAGAACTAACAGTGTTAGGAGCAACATTGTTTATTTGATTTTTTGCAACCAAGTTGTTCAAACTCTTAACGTGTATGGTATTTGGGTCATCTAGTGGAGAACTACTCTGGGGGCGATCGCCACTTATTAAGCGCTGATAACCAGGAGATGCCAAAATAAGGTTATAAGTTCGATCAATTCGTCCACTGTTAAAGGCTCTGACTCCATCTGCCCACACAATTAATTTAGGCAACTGGTCTTGTGTCAAGAGTCGCCGCACTAAAAAATCAATTACTTGGGCAGTTGCGCCATTTACCCCAAAATTAAAGATTTTCTTTCCGGAAATCCCTCTAGCTGCCAAAGCTTGCTGCATTTGTCTGGGGTCAACACCCTGCAAAGAACGGGAACTGCCGACAATTAAAATATCAGGTGGGCCAACAGCAGCTACGTAAGATAAATAAAGTACCAGCTGATTGTCAAGCAACTGGTTATTAAAAGTAGGGTATTGTGATTGATAGCTGGTTGCCGCTGCTCTTTGTTGGGCTACCTCCAAAGACCGCATATACTCGGTGACTTTTTTTTGGGCGTAGGCTCGTTCGGGGCTATCTGGTGAAATTGATTGCAAAGATGCGATCGCACTTAACCATCCTTCGGCAACTTCATCCCAGTCTTGGGCAGATTTAGCCGATTGAGCCTTGAGGGCAGCACTCATAGCTTGATTTATTCCTTCCGTCAAGCGATCGCTCCTGTTCGCCGCTGTCGTGGCGGCCAAAGGCTGGACAACCGCATTTGAAGGGGTAGCTTGGATTAGGTGAGTGCGAGAACAACCAATAAATAACAGGCAGCCTGTCATTATGGCAGCAAAGCGGTAAAAAAAGCTTAAGTTGGCAAAAATCATAGAGTTTCATGGAGTCAACTAACTTTCTGGCGTTGCCAAATACCGTGCAATCCCTGACAGCAAGATAGAATAAATCCAAGTATTTGTTCTCAAAATATAAAGGAAAGGCAAGGAGAACACACTAGGCATGGGTAAAGTAGTCGGCATTGACCTGGGAACAACCAATTCAGTAGTAGCTGTCATGGAAGGCGGCAAGCCCGTTGTCATTGCCAATGCAGAAGGCATGAGGACTACTCCCTCCGTGGTTGGTTTCAGTAAAGAAGGAGAACGCCTCGTCGGACAAATGGCGCGACGGCAAGCTGTTCTCAACCCGCAAAATACATTTTATGCGGTGAAGCGCTTCATCGGGCGCAAGTACAGCGAACTCACCCCGACATCGAAGCAAGTCCCATACACGATTCGCAAGGATGAGGAGGGCAACGTTAAAATAAAATGCCCTCGACTCAAGCGGGAATTTGCCCCAGAGGAAATCGCGGCAATGGTACTGCAAAAGTTGGCAGCGGAAGCGAGTCGCTACTTGGGAGAGCCAGTAACGGGGGCGGTGATTACAGTTCCAGCTTATTTCAATGATTCTCAGCGACAGGCAACAAAAGATGCTGGGAGAATTGCCGGACTGGATGTATTGCGGATTCTGAATGAGCCAACGGCTGCATCTTTGGCTTATGGGTTAGATCGCAAAGATAGTCAAACTATTTTGGTGTTTGACTTGGGCGGCGGTACCTTTGATGTCTCCATTCTAGAAGTAGGGGATGGAGTGTTTGAAGTTAAGGCGACTAGCGGTGATACTCAGCTGGGCGGTAACGATTTTGACAGAAAAATTGTGGACTGGCTGGCACAACAATTTTTGGAAACAGAAGGGATAGATTTAAGACGCGATCGCCAAGCCCTACAGCGCCTCACAGAAGCTGCGGAAAAAGCGAAAATTGAGCTTTCTGGGGTCGGCGTCACGGATATTAACCTCCCCTTTATCACCGCCACGGAGGAAGGCCCCTTACACGTAGAAACTAGGCTGACTCGCTCCCAATTTGAAGGTTTGTGTGGAGACTTAGTGAGTCGATTGAAGGCACCTGTAAAACGCGCCTTAGTTGATGCCAATCTCACGCCATCCAGAATTGACGAAGTGGTATTAGTGGGAGGGAGTACCCGGATTCCCCTGGTAAGACAGCTGGTACGCAGCTTAATTGACAGAGAACCAAACGAGAACGTTAACCCGGATGAAGTGGTGGCGGTGGGTGCGGCAGTTCAGGCGGGAATTCTAGCTGGTGAAGTTAAGGATGTACTGCTCCTAGATGTAACTCCCCTATCCCTTGGTTTAGAAACCATCGGCGGCGTGACGAAGAAACTTATTCCGCGTAACACGACTATACCCGTGCGACGTTCGGATATCTTCTCGACATCGGAAAATAACCAAACGGTGGTGGAAATTCACGTTCTCCAGGGCGAACGAGAAATGTCATCTGATAATAAATCTCTGGGAAGGTTTAAGCTGACTGGCATTCCTCCTTCTCCGCGAGGAGTCCCCCAAGTTCAGGTGGCTTTTGATATTGATGCCAACGGAATTCTACAGGTGACTGCCTTAGATAGAACTACCGGGAGAGAACAGAGCGTTACTATTCAAGGGGCTTCTACTCTCAGTGAGGGTGAAGTTAACCGGATGATTCAGGATGCGGAAGAATATGCCGCAGAAGACAGACAACGACGGGAACGGGTGGAGAAGCGCAACCGTGCTGAAGCGGAAGTTCTGAAGGCAGAACGGCAACTCAGGGAAGTAGCGCTGACTTATGGGATGCAGTTTGCAGCCGGACAGCGGCGGCGCATAGAATCTTTAGTTCAGGAACTGCGCGAGAGCATGAAGCGTGACGACGATCGCGCGATAGATCGGGCGCAAGGCGATCTTCAGGATGCCCTTTATGAGCTTAACCGAGAGGTGCGGCTGGAAGCGACTGAGGATGAGGATGACTTTTTTGGATCGATTCGGCGCACGTTCTCTGGAGAGGGTGATTCGCTGTTTGGTGAGGGATTGCGCGATCGCGATCGGGATGACAACATACGTTATCGCGATCGGGATGACAACATACGCTATCGCGATCGCGATGATGACCGTCGCTATTCCGGAGGTGCAGGTAGAGAGCGGTATAGTCGTGATAGCGGCAGTTCCTATCGCCCTACTTCCAGAAAAGTCCAACCTAATGATGATTGGGATGATGATGATGATGATTGGCTCTAAGGATTTGGGATTTGGGATTTTAGATTTTGGGTTGCCATCTACAATCTAAAATCTAAAAACTAATTTCTAAAATCAAAAATAGACGTATGCAAAATTTTCGGGACTACTACCAGATTCTAGGTGTGAATCGAGATGCTACCGGTGAAGAAATTAAAAAGGCGTATCGACGGCTAGCGAGGCAGTATCATCCCGATGTTAATCCGGGAGATGAAACAGCAGAAGAAAAGTTCAAGGAAATCGGTGAAGCCTACGATATTCTCTCCGATACGGCTAAGCGATCTGAGTACGATAAGTTCAGCCGCTTCTGGAACCAGAGAGGATTTGGCACCAGAAGGACGGGAAAAACTACAACTGGGAAAAGTTGGAGCGATCGCAGTGGGAATGGTCGCAGTTCCACTGAAGAATTAAATTATGAGGAGTATCCCGACTTTCCTAGCTTTGTCGATACTCTGTTAGGTCGTCGCCAAACAAAGACGGCACAAACACCCTCAAGCAATACAAACCCTAGAGTTGCTGCCTCTGATGAGTTTCGCCCCGGCAACACCAGAACCGCTTACACTGTTCCTTCACGCCAAACTCGTCGCGACGTGGAAGCTAGATTAACGATGCCATTAGAAAAAGCTTATCAGGGAGGGCGAGAACGAATTCGTCTGGAAGATGGGCGAAGTCTGGAAGTTGATATGCCACCGGGAATGTTAAATCAGCAACGTATCCGGTTAAAAAATCAAGGCATTGGTGGTGGGGATTTGTATCTGAAAATTACCGTATCCTCCCACCCTTTCTTTAAACTAGAAGGTTCAGATATTTTCTGCCAATTACCAGTTACGCCGAGTGAAGCGGTGTTGGGAGGAGCTGTGGAAGTTCCGACTCTCGATGGTATGGTGAAAATGAAGGTTCCCAGCAATGTCGGACACGGGAAGCGTCTGCGTCTGGCTGGTAAAGGCTACCCTACTGGTAATGGCAATCGCGGCGATCAGTTAGTCGAGATTCAAATTGCGGTTCCCCCATCTGTCAGTCCCCACGAACGGGAACTTTACGAAAAGCTGCGCCAAATCGAAACCTTTAAACCTCGTTTGGATCTTCCTGTTTAATGGATGCAGAGCATACAAATACTCGTTCCCAGTCTGATACTGGGAACGAGTAAAATATTTTACAACTTGTTTAGAATTGCTATATTAGCGATCGCGATCGCACAAACCTAACAGCGTACCGCTGGCAATAAGTTTCACTGTTTCTAATACCCAATAACCTGCGTGTAGCTGATTCATACCCGCCGGAGTCTCGGCAACAGCATCAAAAAGATTGAGTTGTATTCCCAAAGCACTCATATGCGGTGTTAAGAAATATGTATCAATAATGGCGATTGTTAGCAACAGCAAAGATAGGAAAATAACTTTGCGTCCTGCCAGATAAGATGCAATATGAGTGCGGTTAAGAACCAAAATTCCTGTTAATACTAAAGCGGCGCACAACAACTCGATACGATTAAAAATCCAGAAGATTGAATAAGCTGCTGTGGCAAATCCAGGTTCAGTCATCATCCCTGTAGCAAACATACTCGGCATAATTACCCAGTCCAAAATCAGACTGCCACTTAGCCAGAAGGCCAGCGTAAACATGACTGTTGTTTGCCATGCCGAGCGCTTTAAGTTAGCACCAGAAAAAGCGGTCATAGAATTTCCTCACCTTTGGCGTCTTCTTTTAGCTTAACCAATAGGCTTGAAGAAAAATATGAAATAATCTTGCATTTTTTTGACGTTACACCGTTAACATTTATTAGTAATAAAAAATGTTAAGAGCCTTATTGGTTCTGAAAAATCATGTTATTAGATATTCAGCATTTACTCAGGTAGTTCTCCAAAGCGATCGCGATAACGAGCCAGCATTGACTCTAACTCTGCGGCTTGTACTTGCGCTGCTTGCATCTGCCTAGTCGCCTCCTCTGCCCGTTGCCGTTCCAGGGAAGCCAACTCCTCGGCTGTTGGCAGCAAATCGCCTTCCAGGGTTTCCCAACGCAACCAACGGGTGGTTACTCCCTGGTAAATTCCCTCCCATCGTACTAACGCCAATCCTAACTGCTGGCTGATTAGTCGATTTTGAGCATCAGGTTGAATCTCTGCATAGACACCATTTTGCAAGGCAAAACCTGCCAATTCACCACTGAAGGGATCGAACCAGAAATAATTTGGGACTCGCAAGCGATTTTGATAAACTTGCTTTTTCTCAACTTTATCCCGATTTGCGGTGCTTTCTGATAATAATTCGATTACCAAATCTGGTGCTTTGCCTTCTTCCCAGACAACCCAACTTTTGCGTTCTCGCCTGGGTACATCTAGCACCACAAAAACATCTGGCCCATTAAAATCTTTATTGCGTACCTGTTCTAAACTGTAGTACACAAACATATTGCCGCCGACGAAAACATCCTGACGTTCTGCCCACAGCAGCAATAAGATATCTATAAGCATCTGCATTTGCAAAACATGGCGTTGACTTTCCATAGGGATACCATCACTGTAGGGAAGTTCATCTTGTGTTGGGGGAATTGTCACCCCATATTCGGCTAACTCTGCCAAAGTCATTTGTTCTGACATTGCAATTCACCTAACTTTTCTTATTTCTAGGTTAACTACCCTAACTCATCAGTTGTAACGATTGCTGTCATACCTTCGATGACGGCTTCGGATTGGTGAACTAAGTTTCGCAATTTTTCTAGTATTTCTTTATCAACGTTTTGCCACAAACCTCGTTGATTAGCCTCTAGCAATCTTTCTGCCATATCTCTTAACGCCCAAGGGTTCTTCTGCTGGATAAAATCTTGTACAGCCGAGTCAAATAAATACGCCTCTGCTACTCCTTGATACATGAAATCTTCTACACAGTTAGCTGTCGCATCATAGGCGAATAAATAATCTACTGTTGCTGACATTTCAAATGCGCCTTTGTAACCGTGGCGCATGACACCAGCAATCCATTTAGGATTCACAACGCGGGAACGATAAACTCGTGCAATTTCTTCGCGCAGTTGCCGAACTTTGGGATTTTCGGGAAGAGAATTATCGCCAAAATATGTTTGCGGATTCTTGCCAGTTAAAGCCCGAACCGCTGCTGTTAAACCGCCTTGAAATTGATAGTAATCATCAGAATCTAGTAAATCGTGTTCACGGTTATCTTGATTGTGCAATACTATTTGCATTTGCTGTAGACGCTTCTGGAAGGCTTCTGGGGCGCTAACCCCCCCTAGCTCCCCTGTCGAGGATTCGAGAGGGGAGCTAGTGTAAGCGTAACTGCTCCAGTTGATGTAAGCACGGGCTAAATCTTCGTCGTCTGTCCAATTTTGTGCTTCAATTAAACCTTGCAATCCAGCACCATAAGCACCAGGTTTAGAACCAAAGATGCGATAACGCGATCGCATTTGGGCTTGTTCTTGACTCAACCCGGAATTTTGCCAAAACTCGGTTTCTTGGGATACTTGCGCTGCTAATGGGTTTTGTTCTGCTGGTTCCTTTAACGCCGCTACTGCTGCTACAGCTTGATCGAATAAATCGATTAAATTAGGGAAAGCATCGCGGAAAAATCCAGAAATTCTCAGCGTCACATCCACGCGGGGACGACCTAAAACTGAGACTGGCAATATCTCAAAGTCTACCACTCGTCGCGAGGCACCATCCCACACGGGCTGCACTCCAATCAATGCCATTGCTTGCGCCAAGTCATCGCCACCAGTCCGCATGGTACTCGTTCCCCATACCGACAATCCGAGTGTTTTTGGATACTCGCCGTGTTCCTGCGTGTATTGTTCAATTAAAGCGTCAGCCGCTTTGCGTCCAACACTCCAGGCTGTTTCTGTGGGAATTGACCGGATATCAACCGAGTAAAAATTGCGACCAGTAGGCAAAACATCAGGTCGTCCTCGCGTTGGTGCGCCAGATGCGCCACTGGGGACATATCGCCCATCTAACCCGCGTAATAAGTTGGAGATTTCTTGCTTGGTTTGTTGGAGGGAAGGGAGGAGGTAGCGACGTATCCAGTCTAATTCTCTTTTTACAGTTCCCTCGTTGACGGGGAGGTTTCCCATCATCAGCTGTTCTACTAACACACTGGCTTGTTGTTCCAATACCTCAATGACATCGCCGACAATCTGATATCTTGTAGGACAGGGCTGTCCTACAAAAGGTTGAGAAGGATCTGCTGTCAGAGGGTCGAAATCTAGATTAGAATCAAGAGCGATCGCTCTCGTTAAGCCTTTGCGATCGCTTCCGGGATGACGTGCGATCGCGACTATCAAATCTCGAAGTTGTCGCCCTTGGGGACATTGCCCAAAAATGTGCAATCCATCCCGTATTTGAGCCTCTTTCAATTCGCACAAATAACCATCCAGATAATTTAAAATCGACAATTCAAAATTATCTTCTTTTTTGATTTTCAAATCTTGGTGTAAATTCTCCTGAAAAACTAGATCGGCAATCCGAGAACTGATCGCTGGTAATCTTGAAGGATCTAAACTTTCAGCCTGATAATATTCATCAATTAAACCTTCCAACTGTTGCAAAGGGCCATAAAGTTCAGCCCTAGTCATCGGCGGAGTTAAGTGGTCTATAATTACAGCTTGAGCGCGACGTTTAGCTTGAGAACCTTCCCCCGGATCGTTAACAATAAAAGGATACAAGTGAGGCAAAGGCCCAAACACTGCTTCCGGATAACAATTACTTGAAAGACCCACACTTTTACCCGGAAGCCATTCTAGATTCCCGTGCTTCCCCACATGAACAAACGCATCAACCCCAAAAACTTGCCGCACCCAATAATAAAAAGCCAGATAACTATGAGGCGGCTCCAAATCCGGAGCATGATAATTTAAACTTGGGTCAATATCATAACCACGCGCAGGCTGAATCCCCACAAAAACATTACCTAACTGTAAACCAGCAACAGCAAAAAATCTTTCTTCCTCTGCGTCCTCTGCGCCTGGGCGGTTCATTTCCAAAACCGAACCCCAGCGATCGCATACTCCCTGCTGCACCGCTTCTGGCAAAGTAGAAAAATACTCTTGATACTCCTGAAAAGCCAAACTCTGCTGCACCCGACGCAACTCCCGCGCCTCCGGATCGTTAGTCACCCCAGCAGTCAAACGCGAAATTAACTCATCCCCAGTAGCGGGAATATTTTCCACATAATACCCAGCCTGTTGCAAAGCCTTAAGTATTTCTACACAACTTGCTGGAGTATCCAACCCGACACCATTAGCTAAACGCCCATCGCGATTAGGGTAATTTGCCAAAATTAAAGCAATTTTTCGCTGTTGTGGTGGAGTTTGGCGCAGACGTACCCAGTTAGATGCTAAATCAGCGACAAATTGAATGCGATCGCGCACAGGTTCATAAACCACCACATCCGTTTGCAGCAGAGGATTTCGGGTTTGCACAGCCTTAAAAGAAACCGCACGACTAATGATTCTCCCATCCACCTCTGGTAAAGCCACATTCATCGCCATATCGCGCGGCGAAAGCCCTTGAAATCCACTCTTCCACTGTTCCACCGTACCGCCGCTGAAGATTACCTGCAAAGTAGGGATATCTAGGGATAAAGGAATGGTAGGAGTGGGTTTTCCCCATAAGTCGGAAGAATCGACAATTGAAGTAGCGCCCTCGTTGGGGTTCAGGGGAGAGATAGAAAAGCTGGTGGTGTTGAGTAAAAGCTGAATTTCCTCGCCGTCTTTCGGTTGGAAGTATTGCAATAATTCTTCTTGTACATCGCGATCGCGCAGAGAAGAGACAAAAACGGGAATTGGTTCTAAATTTCGTTCAGCTAAAGCTTGACATATTGCATCAATTGGGGCTGTATTTCCCGCTAGATAATGAGCGCGATAGAACAAAATACCAATTTTGGGGATTGGGGATTGGGGATTGGGGGATTGGGGATTGGGGATTGGGGATTGGGGATTGGAAGGACTCTTACCTAGTTCCTTGTTCCTAGTACCTAGTCCCTTTTCACCAGTCCCCAGCCCCCAGACCCCAGCCCCCAGCCCCCGATAAACCCCGACGCGAGGAACTTCTTGCGGTGGTGGTGGATTGTAGGTATTTCCCAAGCAAATATCAGCGACAAATTTTAAGGCGTTAACGAAATTTTCCACGCCACCTTCGGTAAAGTAGCGCCACAGATGGTTACTAGATGCCAGAGTTACGGTAGAGTGACTGATTAAATCTGGATCTGGGCGATCGTCTCCAGGTAAGACAAACAGCGACTTCTGGGTACTTTCCACTGTCTGGCGCACCACTTCTAATCCATAAGACCAGTAGGAACGTCCTCCCAGTAGCCTTAAAATAATTACCTGTGCCTGCTCTAGCACTTCTTCAGCGTAAGTATCAATACTGAGTTGTTGCTGCAACTGCAAGAGATTAACGACTCGTAGCGCGGGAAATGAGTCTGGCAATTTAGATACTGCGGCGGCGAGGGTTTGAATATCGGTATCCGCTGCGGTGAGCAAGACGATGGGAGCAGGTGTTTGCTCTATAAAAATGACACCCTCAGCTTGAGGATTCCATCCCCCAGGAGTAGCGGCTAGACGATGCACGATTTTGTTTTCCCCCGTAGCAGCGACACATTAAAGGCTTTGAGTCAAGGCTTGATTGTATCTTGTCAGGCTCCGGTTGAGTCGCCGCTGCACGAGCCTTCAGTTATTGCCGCGATCGCGCACGCTTCTATTCTCAATGGCGCTGTTGGTGTGCGTATTGATACGCCAGATCATATAAAGGCAGTGCGCGAAAAGGTTAAATTACCGATAATTGGTCTGTGGAAACAACAGATACCGGGTTACGAAGTATACATCACTCCGCAGTTTCATCACGCGCAAGCGATCGCGATCGCTGGTGCAGACATTATCGCTATTGATGCCACATTACGCGATCGCCCGGATGGAGAGACACTACAAACACTGATTAGCCGAATTCACGATGAACTGGGTAAGCCAGTGATGGCAGATGTGGATACTATAGAGAATGCTCTATCCGCCGCCGCCGCAGGTGCAGACATCGTAGGCACCACCCTTTACGGCTATACTGCCGCTACAAAACATCTAATTCCCCCAGGCTTTGACTTACTAGCCCAGATGGTAGAACAGCTAAACGTTCCAACTATTTGTGAAGGTGGCATTGCCTCACCCCAGATGGCAAAGCAAGCGCTGGAACTGGGAGCCTATGCCGTCGTTGTTGGTACGGCGATTACGGGTATCGATATTAACGTAAAAACCTACGGAGCTGTTTTTCCTAATAGCCAGCAAAAATAGTTCTTAGCAATATCGGGAATGTATAAAACAAAACTTTAATAATTTGAGCCTAAGTAGTTCACCAAATTCCACAACTTTTTCTTAAGTACGTAAGTATTTCCCTGGATATACTCCTATAGGTAGATGCCACCAGAGGATGACCGTAGTTAAATTGGTGGTCAAAAAAAGTATTCGGAATTGCCGGAAGGCACTACTTAGGGTAATTTTATGAACACGTTGCCACGAGCCATAAAAAAGACAGGTTTTATATGGGCGTTGGTTGCAGTAGGTGCTATTCAGGGATTGCTGATTACCTGGATGCTACCAGAACAGAGTTTAGATTTTAGAACACCATCCCAGTCTGTGCGCGCAGTCGAAGGTAGATAAATATAAAAAGAGAGACGCGAAATTTCACGTCTCTGGTTTGGTAGGGGCAATGCCATGCCTCTACCAATCGCAAATTCTGTAAGTTATTAAATCTACGTTCCTAACCTGCGGCGAGTAGGCGGCGCTTGAGAATTACCATTTTGTCTCCTACCACAGGAGATCGGGCTAAAAGCGTACCTTGAGAATCAGAGATTTCCAACTTGCTAAAGTCGAGTTCTTTAGCGCGTTGCAACATTTCGCCTGCTAACTTGTCCTGTTTGGATAAATTGAGGTCGTACCAAGCATCACTGACTTGGACGACTAGAAGACTAGCGGGAAAGTTAGCTTGAATAGACCCAATTAGCCCATTTGCATATTGGGTAGTAGTTTGGGCAACTTGATCTTGAATAGAAGCAATCAATTTTTGTTCTGGGGTTAGCACAGGGGGAGGCGGTGGAGCAATTTCCACGGCTTGGGGTGCTTCTGGCGCTTTTAATTCTGGAGGCGTGTCGATGTTGGCGGGAGGCGGTGTTGGTTCGGGAACAGGCGCAACTGGAACAGGCGTTGGTTCAGGAGAAGATATCTGTTCGGGAACAGGTGTTGCTGCGGGAGGAACCTCAGCTACTTCAGTCGGTTTCCCAGATATAAGGGTAGTTGTTGTCCAGAGTAGTAGAACGAGAACGACTGCGATCGCGCCACTCAAAGCCGTATCAGAAAGCTTTTGATTCAGCGATGTTGGCAGCAAAGAGCGGATTATCCCTATAATGCCATTCCACAAACTTAAAAAACGTTCCAGAAGGCTTGGCTTGGCAGTTGTAATTTGGGAGGTAGCCGTTGGTGGCTCTTCCAATTTCTCTACTGTCCCTTCAAGCAGTCTAATTGTCCCCCGCAGAATCTTAATGCTTTGAGCTTTCAGAAACGATTGGCGGATGGGCGGTGGTGTCACCTTTTTCGGTGCTGGTGGTATATTTGGCTGATTTGTTTGATCTTCTGACATGGAATCTCCCTTAAAAGCAGCAAAAATAATTGCGATCGCCTCCGGCGTAGGCGCGTATGCGCTACTCACGGTAGATTCTTACCGGATGCTGCCTTCGCAGCCCTAATCTACCACTTTGCTATTCTGCTTTTATCTGACTTGCAATCAACTGACTTAACTTTTAATCTATGCCCCTTAAACGCCGTCACTTTCTAGCTTTAAGTACCCTCAGTGGTTTCGGTCTAGCTTTTCTGGCAAAGGCACTCCGCAGTCAAAGGGCTACGAGTGCTGTCTCCTTCAATCTTGCCGCCGAACCAGCAACGCCTGAGTCAACGCTAGGAACCCCGCTACTACGCTTTGTGTCGGTGGCAGACACGGGAACTGGTGCAAAAGGTCAATATGCTGTAGCAGCAGCCATGAGTCGTTATCAGCAGCTAAAGCCCTTTGATTTGGCAATCCTGGCTGGTGACAACATCTACAACAATGGTGAAATTGAGAAAATTGTTGATGTTTTTGAGCGCCCTTATCAAGTTTTATTGCAACAGGGTGTCAAATTTCAAGCTGTTCTAGGCAACCACGACATCCGCACAGATAACGGCGACCCCCAAGTTAATTATCCAGCCTTTAATATGCAGGGGCGACGTTACTACACATTTCGGCGCAACCCAGTACATTTTTTTGCTCTAGATACCAATAATAATGCTGACTGGAAGGCTCAACTAACTTGGTTAGAACAAGAACTCAGCAGCAGCGATGCGCCTTGGAAAATTGTTGTTGGTCATCATCAGATTTACTCATCTGGTGAATACGGAGTAAATGAACCTTTTATTGAAACACTAACTCCGCTTTTCCAAAAATACCGCGTGCAACTTTACATCAACGGTCACGACCACAACTATGAGCGTACAAAGTCTATTAACGGTACTACTTATCTAACTTGTGGTGCTGGCGCAGGAGTTCGTAAAGTTGGACGTTCAGAATGGACGGCGCATTCTGTCAGTGAGTTGAGTTTTGCTGCATTGGATGTGTTTGCAGACAAAATAGTAATTAGCGGCATTGGCACTAATAACCGCGTTTTTGACAAAGGTGTTATTTCACTGCAATCAGCTTAATTTAAACTTATGAAAGTCAAGCGTCTAAAAATGACTTCGTTCCGGGGAATCAGCGATCTGACGCTGGAGTTCGATACTGATGAGCCAACGGTACTCATCGGTATCAACGGAGTGGGAAAATCAAGTGTCCTTGACTGTCTCGCTATTCTCCTATCCAATTTTTTAGAGTTACTTGTATTTCTTACGCCTAGCTCTAGACTATTGAAAACTAAGGAAGATGCAAAAAAAGGTAGAAAGTATTTAATCAAGAACACGAACAAACACGATATTACAAATGAATATCAAGAGACCCGCAATGAAATTACCATCTCACTCCAGCAGTCGCGGGAAGTTAAGTGGTATTTCAGCAAAGTTCAGGAAGGGCAAATAAAATTCGATAGGGAAGAGCTGGAAGTGGTTGCTCAGGACATACGCAGTCAGCTAAAAGATAATCCCAAAGCTAACCTACCTTTGGCAGTATATTATCCGGTAAATCGTGCGGTTCTTGATGTTTCCTTGGAAGCTAATCAAAATTATTCTTTTAAGTCAAGAGATGCCTATATAGAGGCTCTCACGGGAGAGCAAATGGGGTTCGGGAGTTTCTTCCAATGGTTTAGAGCCTTGGAAGATTTGGAGAACGAAGAACGGCGGGATAACCGGGATTATCGCAATCGCTTTCTTGAAGCGGTGAGACGGGGTATATATTCACTAATGCCCGATTTTTCAAACTTACGGGTGCGTCGTTCTCCCTTACGAATGACTGTAACAAAACAAGGCCAGGAACTCATCGTCAATCAACTATCTGATGGTGAGAAATGCCTGTTGGCGATGGTGGGAGATTTGGCGAGAAGGTTAGCGATCGCAAACCCTGGTCTACCAAATCCGCTCCAAGGCGAAGGCGTTGTTCTCATCGACGAAATTGAACTGCACCTCCACCCGAAATGGCAACGCGAAATTATTCCCGCACTAACAAGAACATTTCCTAATTGTCAGTTCATCGTCACTACGCATTCGCCACAGGTAATCAGCGAAGTCAAACCTAATGGAATATACATTTTAGAAGCAACATCTGAAGGAGTTGTTGCCAAACGTCCAGAAAGTTCTTATGGGAGAGACAGCAATCGTATTTTAGAAGACCTCATGGGTGTTCCAGCCCGTCCCCAAGAATTTAAGGACGATCTTCTTGAGTTGTTTCGACTCATCGACAAGGGTGATCTTGATGGTGCTAGGCAATTACGTCAACAAATTGCTGATGAAATTGGAGCTGATGAGCCTGAGTTAGTCAAAGCAAGTGTGTCTATCCGGCGCAAGGAGATTCTGAGTCGGTGAGATACATCCACAAGGGTAAGGAACCGACAGACTTCTCAAAATGGAAAGGTCAGAAAAACGAGGAGTGGACACCTACTTGGGATGACCTACGCACACCACAGAAACCAATGGTGCATGATGCTTTGTTGCAGGAGCAGGGTTATATCTGTTGCTACTGCGGGAGGAGAATTACCAGAGACACCAGCCATATCGAACATCTAAAGCCCAGGAAAACTTATCCAAACTTAGCACTGGAGTACACAAATTTATTGGCTTCATGCCAAAGAGAAAGAGAACGTAGGGAACCCTTGCACTGCGGGAGCAAGAAAGATGAATGGTACGACGAGCCGCTGATGGTTTCGCCTCTAGATGCGAACTGTGCGGAGTTCTTCAGGTATACCGATGATGGACAGATTCTAGCAACAGAGGTTACAGAGAAAAAATCTGCTGCCCACACAACAATTGATAAACTCGGACTTAATATTGATAAGCTGAATGCCATGCGTCGTGCGGCAATTGAAGATATCTTGGAAGTCATTGACTTGCTCACAGATGAGGAGAAACAAAAGCTGCTTCTAGGCTTCGAGCAACCTGATGCTAATGGGCAATACGAAGAGTTTTGCGATGCGATCGCGTATATCCTCAAGGCGTACTATCCTTAATTTAATCGCCGTGCGCGATCGCAGATAGAATGGCAATTCACACTGTCACTGATTAGAAAAACTTCAACCAGTCAGGTTTTTAGGCCACTGCTTATTTAGGCATGATATAATAATTCATCTTTTTTCTAAATTGTTGTCAGGCTAACTTAGGAGGCTAAGATGTTCGGCAAACGCTCATGGGTTGCAAAGAAGAAGACTCCAGATATTGTCAAAACATATAAAAAGTATAGAGAAGTTAGCAGAGAGCTGAATGATAATATAGTTAATTCCTATATGGATGAAGATGTAATAGACGGAGTATCAAAGTTACTTGGTATTAGGGAAGGTAATACCTTGGTTTTGCAAAGTGACGATGAAGGCGATATCTTAATGGATTTTTCTATCCATGATTATCAAGTAGATAACAAAAACGCGATTAAGATGTACCAAGAAACAACTGGCGGCAAAAATGATTTAGAAAAAACTCTGTTGAATGCTTATTTAGCGTCTTACACTTCTTTGTTCAAAATTAATTCTGTATTGCCTTCAGAAAGTGCTTTGATTTTGACTGATAGTTTGAATAATAAAGATGAAATAAAACTCATTGATATTGGGTTTAGTCAAAGTGCTAAGCCTGATTATTTACTCTTTACCAGAGTGGTGCAATTACCAGAGCTGAATATGACTTCTGGTATGGCGTTCCTTTTTCCGGGGGAATCAGAAAGGTATCTGCTTAAGCAATACAAGATTTTGAGTAAAAAAGTTAAATCAAACAACGAAGCTATAAAGCGGTTTGTTGCTTTCTTTAAATTAAACAGAACCGATGGTGCAGAAGTTATGTTTGTCTAGAAGACTAATTTAGTAGCCGCTTTAGTTGGTAAGGGGAGCTGGGGACTGGGGGCTG
Source organism: Trichocoleus sp. FACHB-90 (assembly GCF_014695505.1). Taxonomy (NCBI): domain Bacteria; kingdom Bacillati; phylum Cyanobacteriota; class Cyanophyceae; order Leptolyngbyales; family Trichocoleusaceae; genus Trichocoleus; species Trichocoleus sp. FACHB-90. The sequence goes on along the minus strand of NZ_JACJOK010000048.1, from coordinate 45,172 downwards.
GGGACAAGTGACTGGGTAAGATTATTCCCAATTCCCAATTCCCAATCGCCAATTCCTAACCGACTATAAACAAAGCAATAAGCCGGACATAATATTAATTCTTTCGTTTCTCTGAGGATGAATTAAGCGGAAGGCGAAAAGTGAAAGTTGTACCTTGAATAGGGGCGCTACTAGCGGTAATAATTCCGCCGTGTGCTTCGACAATTCGCCGCGCGATCGCTAACCCTAAACCAGTACCAGTGCCTTTGCGGGAACGATCTGCGGTATAAAATTGTTCAAAAATGTGGGGAAGATCGCGATCGCTAATTCCCGCTCCTTGGTCGCAAATTTGCACAGAAACCTGAGAACCTTCTACACTTCCAGAAATATAAACCTGAGAATCCGCCACCGAGAACTTAATCGCATTATCAAGTATATTCAGAAAAGCTTGCAACAACCTTTCTGGATCGCCTTGTAGCGCAACATCGGGAACATTGATGCTGATGTCTACACCCTTAGAGCGCATCCGAGACTCCATTGCTCGCGAAGCACGATTAATCAAGTCTCGCAGATTGACGGGTTGCTTCTCAAGTACAGTTACACCTGCTTCCAGTCGTCCCAAATCTAGCAAATCCTTAATTAGCCGCGACAGACGCATAGTCTCTTCCTGTGCAGTTTGCATGAAGCGATCGCGTAATTCCGGTTCCTGATCAGCGCCACTCGAAAGCGCCTCCAAAGTCACATGGACGTTACTAACTGGAGTCCGCAACTCGTGAGACACATTCGCCAAGAATGCTCGCCTCTCCTTATCGAGTGAAGCCAGCCGTTCGCTCATCCGGTTTAACTCAATCGCTAACTGACCTAGCTCATCGTTTTGACGGATATTCAGCTTCTCGCCTAAATGACCAGCACCCACCTGGATAGCAAAGTTGCACATCGCTTGGATTGGTCTAGCAATATTACGTGCAAGTCGTTCGCTAATCAGCGCACACAGCAAAACAGTCAAGAAGAGAGTTCCCAGAACTGTGAAAATAATTATCCGGAATTGACGCTGAAACTGATTAAGCGTTATCGACATCCGCACAACACCAAGCAAGCGACCATTGCGGGATATCGGCTTTGCTGCATATAACCTGTCATCATTTGACAGAACGCCTTTCGCCACCCCTTGCATCGGCTGATTTTGCAGCGCTTCCCTCACTCCCGGAACGCTTAACCAATTAGTTATTTGCCGATCTAGCTGGGGAGCGGAAGTGAACAGCAGCCGACCATCTGTCCCAAAAATCCGCAGAGTTACTGAATCCGGGGAACCGTAGCGTTGTACTAGCAATTCCACCCGCCGGAGATCGTTTTCCTCCAACGCATCAGCTACACTTTCCCCCAAAGCAGTAGTCCAGACATCTAAATCACCCTGTCTCGTCCTCATAAAATAGGCATGGAAAGAAAACAGGATATAGCTTGCCAAAATTGATGTCCCCAGTGCAGTGAGCGCCAGGTAAGTAAGAAAAAGTTTTCGGTAAATTGAATTCCAGCGGATGCGAATGGCTATCAACTCCTCAGATTTTCAAAATGTGCTTTTGATAAACTTCTGACAAATTGCCTGAAGGTAGATATGGGCGGGCTAAACACAGGTAAATCCCTATTATTGATTGACATTACCAGCAGCACGACCCCGTAAAACAGCTTTTATCCGTGCCAAAAGTTCGCGAGTATTGAAAGGCTTGGTAATGTAGTCATCTGCACCCGCTTCTAAACCCCAAACTTTATCAATGTCCTGGTCTTTAGCCGTCAGCATCAAAATAGGAATATTAGAAAAAGCTCGGATGCGCCAACACAATTCCATCCCATCTATCCCAGGTAACATCAAATCTAAAATCATCACATCCGGCACCTGTTTATGAAACAATTTCAGCGCCGTCTGTCCATCTGCCGCAGTTGTCACCTGATAACCTTCTTTGATTAAAGCATAGCTGAGGCTAGCTCGTAATGCCTCTTCGTCATCTACCAGTAAGACGTGTGTCATGTTGATACCTCTTGCTTAAAGTGTATTTATTTGGGCTAGGTTTCGGTAGTTAGAACTTTAAGGAAAATGTTTTTGAGTTGGGAATGCTGACTTAAACCAGAAAACATCATGAATCAATATCTATTTCAACCACCTTATTCCTTGACGATAAACCAAACTTAATGCTAATTCTCGATTTTTACACCTCAAATTTTTTCGCCAAAATTTGAATTAACTCCTTATTTGCCTTACCATCCACAGGCGGCGATTTCAGATTTATTATAAGGCTACCATCCGCAGCTTCCTCAATGTTTTGATTTTTGGAATTTGGTTTAACCTTTACTTGTTTCTTCATGGTTTCTTTAAAATATTTCTGTAGGGATAGCATTGCTATCCCTACTACTTATTTTCGAGCTGTAATTTTCATCTAGTCAAATTTTCCAATTTTCCGCAAAAATAACCAGCCGATGATGCAGCCCACAGCGTAATGCGGGAAATCCCACCAGCTAAAGGTAGTTCCCAGCAGCAATTTTCCCAACACGGTTGAGCGAAACGAATCCAAAACAGGTTGGTGCCATAGTTGCAAAAATTCTATCGCACAGGTGACACCAAATACCCACAATGGAATTTGGTTTGCAGCTTGGCGAGTTGGAATCAGCAAAAATACTAATAAACACCAGAATATTTCGTATAAAATATCTCCTGAGAAATCATTTACCCACTTAGAAGCAAAACCGTCGTATCTTTTTGACAATAACCCTAATGGCACAATGACGAGCATGGTGATGAGTATACGCCAGCTTTGGGTTCCGTCTCGAAGCATTAGCTATTTCCACCGTGAAGTTATGCAGGATATACGTATATATTTCCCTTGTTTTTTCTGGTATCAATCTATACCCTAGACAGGCTAATTATTTTATATATGAAAAGTTTAACTCTAAAGATAGAGTATATAATTATACAAAAAAATTACAATCTGATGTAATAAAGCTGCTTTGTTAGGAGGAAATAGTCATGAATAATGAAACCAATACGAATTCAGAAGTTAGTGTAGATGTCGATACCTATGACAGAGGTATTGTACCCGCTGAGACGGCAGCACGTAAAGAAAGAGAAGGTAATGCTTTTAAAACTACTCCATCACAAAGAGATGAGGAAAAGTCTCCAACTAACGATCAAACAGATGGTGGAAGCATTAATACCACAGATGGTTACACGGTAGACAAAGAAGGTCTACTAAATAACTATGCTATTGAACCCGAAATGTATGTCAACGAACCAGGAGACTTGAAGGAACAAGAGCAAGCTGAAACTGCCCAACGCGCTGAGGAACTAGCCAATTTGCAGCACGATGAGGAAGGAAACCTAACAGATGATGGCGATAAGCGTCCGAAAGGGCAAGGATTTATCTAACCTTGGCAACAAAGGGAAAGGCAAAAGACCAAGAAAAAATTATTCAGCTTTCTCTTTTCCTTTTGCCTTTTTCCTTCGCTATGCCCGTAATACTAAAACTATAAAAAAGATTGGGGATTTTCCCCAATCTTTAATTATCTGTTCGGATCGCCGTAGCCAATCACAGCCACTTTATGCCGATAAACTAGCTCGGCTCCGTACCAACCGGAAAGACCAAGAAGTGCCGCTACAATTATTGAGAGAGTGAGTCCTAAAGGTAATATTGCCCCAGAAGTGTTACCCCAACGGAATATTAGGTTGACAACTGTCAGTATCAAGGCGGCGACATTAAGTACCATGTGCGCCCAGCCAGCGCTGCGCTTGCGGACTCGTTCAATTTTCAGGAAATCCATCATACCTGTGATGGCTGCTATGATGCCACTTGCCAACCCAAGCCCTATTAGCCAAATAGAAACTTGCGCCCAGAACATATCCTTTGTCCACCAGTAGGCGAGATCGGCGGCTGCTGGCGTGGTCAGCAAAGTGATCGGGAAGGTGACGATTAGGGGGTGCAGAGGATGGGCTGCGATCGCAACCGTACTCGCCACGCCACTGTCACGATAATCTGACTCATCACTTTCAATAAGCGGAGGGACATTTGGAGTCTGCGTCATGGTGATTAGTAATTGGTAATTGGCTAATAGCTAATTGTGTATTGCTAATGGCCATTTTTCAAGGACAACCGATAACTGACAACTGACAAACAGTTAACTTGAAGGGATTTTCTCGACGTGTGCTTCCGCAATCACTGTTAATTTGCCTGCTTCCGCATTCAGCTGTTTGATCCGCAGCGACATTCCCTCTAAGTCGAAATTGCTGAGATTCAAAAGCTCACTTGCCTTATCTAACAGCCCTTTTGTTAGTTCTGGCGATAGTTCCTCGCCTTCAGTATACTGAACGTCTTCCAGAGAAACATTCTGTCCATTGGCACTAACTCTGGGTACTGCTGTGAAGGAAACTTGCTTAGTTTCTCCAGTTTCGCGTAGGAATACGGTGGTATTCAATGCTACTTTGCCCTCACCCGGTAGCCGGAAATCTACCTTTTTGGTGTCAATTGTCATTGGTTGCCCATTGACCTGCACCTGCTGGTTTTGTAGCATACTGCCGACATATTCCGAGTTGAAGGCACGGTTGACGTCCGCTTCCGTCAGCACCACGCGGGTACTTGCCTCGGTGGGTTTGTTCAGTTCAATTTTGCCGAAAGCAGCGCTGAGAGGATTGATGTCTATGTTAGTCATTTCCATGTCTAGTTCCTCCATGCGGAGGTCGCCCTTCATCACCAAACCTTCCCCTTCAATGGTGACTGAATTCACCTTTCCCTGAACCAGGGAAAGCGGATCGGCTTCGACATCCACCTCCAATTTATCTGCTTTATCCAATTGGCTGGATAACCCAATTTCTGCTGCTTTATTAAGGGCCTGTTGTCCTAAAGAAGAATCGTTATTAGTCGTCACAAAAGCGAATTCCTGGTGTCCTGTTATTGAGTCAATCTAGGCGATCTGTATTAAGAAGTGTATCTGTCTGACGGGGGAAGGAAGGTTAAGCTTTTATTCTCAATAAACAAGCAAAGAGCTATTCCTCTAGAGGTAAATATAAGTACCTATAACTAAATAGTTGATTGTTATGGTTCAAAATCCTATTTTAGATAGATGATATTTTTTTAATATAAACACCACTACATTCAATACAACCATAAATAAAATAAGCATTTTGTATAAGATTCTGTTTTTAGATTTTTGTATAACATAGTTACCGTTTAAAGAGTTTTCCTAGATAAACCAGGGGTATCAGTCAAAAGAGAGATGAATATACTGAAAACGAATGTGATCGTAGGTATAGATTCCGATCCTATGTTTATCAGTGGAGAGCAACGAATGGTAACGACAATTGATGATGCAAAGCGCATGGCAATTGGCATGAAGTTGGCAGACATGAAAGCTCTGCAAAATCTTCTTATTGCCAACGAGCAAAAATTTATCTCTGCGGTTTCCGATGATGATATTCGTCACCGCATACAAGATATGCTCAACGACGATCACAAAAACCTTGGCGTTCTAGACACTGTAATTGTGCAATACGGTATCAAATCCGAACCCTCACAAGGAAGCACAAAAGTGATTGAAGAAGTTCAGAAACTAATGGAAAGTTCTGAACTTACTATTTTTGAAAAAGTAGCTCAGCATGAATTGCTTAAGCATAAGCAAACTATGACTGGACTGCTGATTCATAAAGCTGCACAAGTTGTTGGTGCTGATATTGAAGCTGCAATCACTCCTTTAAATACCCTTAACTTTGAGAACCGCGCTCACCAAGAGCAACTGAAAGGTATTCTGGAAATTCTAGGCGTTCGCGAACTGACCGGAAAACAGCCAGATCAAGGGCTGTGGGGTCGCGTACAAGATGCTGTTGCTGCATTAACTGGCGTGGCGGGTAGTGTGGTTACTCGCACTGATGATGAGATGAAGATCCGCGATCTTATCAGAATGGATCACGTTAAAGTAAATACCCTGTTCGCGCAAGCTCAAGCTACTGACGATCCTCAAAAGCTGCAAGAGTATTTCGGTCAAATCTACAAAGACCTAACTGCACACTCTGAAGCTGAAGAACAAATTGTTTATCCCGCAGTTCGTTCTTACTACCAAAACACTCAGGATCTGTACAATGAGCAAGCTGAAATGAAGCAGATGTTGGAGCAAATTAAGTCTCTCAACCCCTCTGCCTCCAATTTCAAACAACAGCTTTCTCAGTTGATGCAAACTGTTATGCATCACGTACAGCAAGAAGAAAACGAAATGTTTGCGAAAATTCGCGACAACTTCAGCGACGAGCAAGAGAAGCAAATGGCTACCCAGTTCAAAACTGCTAAGAGCAAGGTACAAGATCAGTTTGCTGCTTCCAGTAAGTAAGCTGAAGCCAAATCATAATAGGGGCAGTTTAATAATCGCCTTTAAAGGCTAGAGTTCTTTATTTCCACCACTAACTATGTGGTGGATTTTTTTTATTAGCCTCTGTATGAAGGTGCATATAGGGATGCTATTTCATTTGTAAAACTGTACAATAGTCATCCTGCCTGCCGTCAACGGTGTTGCCATATTTAATCAAAAATTAGCATTTTTGATCGGTCGAGAGAAGGATGTTATTACTAAAATTCCTGTGACATGATTGTAATATATCTTTAATGACAATTTAACAGGAGAAATACGAATGGTAACGACGCTTGATGATACAAAGCGCATGGCGATCGCACAAAAATTGGCAGATATGAGAGCGATCCAAAATTTATTAATTTCCACTGAGCAAAAACTGATAAGTGCGGCTCCCGCTCAAGATGTTCGGGAACGCTTGCAAAATATGCTCAGTGACGACCAGAAAAACTTGGGCGTTCTGGAAACAGTTCTTGTTCAGTACGGAATTCAGTCTGAACCCCACGACACAATGAAAAAATTTGTGGAACAGGCTGAGCAAATGATGTCAGGCTCGGAACTGTCTTTTTACCAGAAATTAGTTCAACACGAACTGCTTAAGCACGGTCAGGTAATGAGCGGAATTGTTGTTCATAAAGCGGCTCAAGTTGTTGGCGCTGATATTGAAGTCGCAATCGGGCCTTTGAACACAGTTAACTTTGAAAACCGCGCTCATCAGGAACAGCTTAAAGGATTGCTGGAACTTGTAGGTGTCCGCGAACTGACTGGCAAAGATGCAGATCAGGGACTCTGGGCGCGGGTTCAGGACGCTGTGGCAGCACTATCAGGCGTAGCTGGTAGTGTCCTCACCCAAAACACTGACAAGCAGGATATGAACATCCAGACCCTAATCCGGCTGGATCACGACAAGGTTAATACCCTGTTTACCGAAGTTGGTGCTACTAAAGATCCTCAAAAGCTCCAAGAGTATTTTGGACAGATTTACAAAGATTTGTCCGCTCATGCTATAGCAGAAGAGCAAGTTGTGTATCCGAAAGTTCGCCCCTTCTACGGTGAAGGCGATACTCAAGAGCTGTTCGATGAGCAAGCTGAAATGAAGCAGATGCTGGATGAAATCAAGTCTATGAGTCCTGGTGATGCTGATGCGTTCCGCTCGAAAATTAAACAGTTGATGGATGCAGTTGGCGATCACATTCGTCAAGAAGAAAGCACCATGTTCGCCGCAATTGACAAAAATTGCACCGACGAGCAAAAAGAACAAATGGCTACTGAATTTAAAGCAGCTAAGAGCAAGATTCAGGAAGAAATGGCAGCTTCTATGAAGTAATACCATTTTACTTTTGTGAGGCTACACATCTGATTCCCTCAACCCCCTTTAAATAGGGGCTAAGAAAAGGGGTTAGCGCAGGAAGAAAAAGGTGAAGTCTAACTACTATAAGTAGTTAGGTTTAAGGAAAGAGGGGGATGCGATCGCATCCCCCTCTTTTTTTTAATGGACAGCCTGGTTTTGACTACTGAGCGCGTTGAATGTAAGTTTCTACATTGCGAATCGCTTGTGTAGCATAAGAATCGTTAGGACGTGCCTGAAGCGCTCTTCTAAAGTTAATCAAAGCAGTTTGGTAGTCTCCTCTTTGGGTTGCAGCATACCCAATTTTCATGGCTTGAGTATAATTCTGCGCCCTATTGGATCGCCCATTGCTCGGAGTAGAGGCACCGGGAGTTGTATCTGCACCACCGGGAGTTGTTGTGCCACCAGGAGTTGTTGTGCCACCAGGAGTTGTTGTACCTGCGCCACCAGGAGTTGTTGTACCTGCACCACCAGGAGTTGTTGTACCTGCGCCATCGGGAGCTGTTGTACCTGCGCCACCGGGAGTTATTACACCGGGAGTTGTTGTACCTGCGCCACCAGGAGTTGTTGTACCTGCACCACCGGGAGTTGTTGTACCTGCGCCACCGGGAGTTATTACACCGGGAGTTGTTGTGCCTGTGCCACCGGGAGTTGTTGTGCCTGTGCCACCGGGAGTTGTTGTGCCTGTGCCACCGGGAGTTGTTGTACCTGTGCCACCAGGAGTTATTGTGCCACCGGGAGTTGTTGTACCTGTGCCACCGGGAGTTGTCGTACCTGCACCACCGGGAGTTATTGTACCTGTACCACCGGGAGTTATTGTGCCACCGGGAGTTGTTGTGCCACCGGGAGTTGTCGTACCTGCACCACCGGGAGTTGTTGTGCCACCGGGAGTTGTTGTGCCACCAGGAGTTGTCCTTCTCGGAGTAGTGGTGCTACCGGGAGTTGTTGTGCCACCGGGAGTAGTCTGAGCTAATAATTGTCTACTTTTGCCAGTAGAATTAGCACTGCTACTGACTTCATTCAGAGATGCCAATGCTGGAAAACTGAGTAAAACACTAGCGCTGGCAACTCCGAGCAAGCTAAAAAGCGTTTTGATAGAATTTTTCTGATTTCGGGTATTCATGGTAATCTTTTGAGTTTTTTTCAGTAAGGCAGACAAGATGCTTGCCTTACTTTGAACGAGTAATGAGACTGTCTTAAATTGTTAGCCGTTGACGACTTCGCCGCCGTTTGGATGCAGAATCTGACCTGACATATAAGAAGAGTCATCCGATGCCAAAAAGACATAGCTTGGTGCAAGTTCTTCAGGTTGTCCAGCCCGCTTCATTGGCACTTGTTGACCAAAATTTGCAACTTTTTCTTCTGGGAAAGTTGAGGGAATCAGCGGTGTCCAGATGGGGCCAGGTGCCACACCATTAACGCGAATTCCTTTTTCAATTAAGGATTGAGAGAGCGATCGCGTAAAGGCAACAATTGCCCCTTTAGTGGAGGAATAGTCGAGCAACTGCTGATTTCCTTTATAAGCCGTTACCGAAGTCGTGTTGATAATCGCGCTGCCTTCTTTAAGGTGCTTGAGTGCAGCTTTGGTCATGAAAAACATTGAGAAAATGTTGGTGCGGAAAGTGCGCTCCAACTGTTCGGCGGTGATATCTTCAATGCTTTGTTGAGGATGCTGTTCGGCGGCATTGTTGACGAGAATATCAAGTTTTCCAAATTCGTCAACTGTCTGTTGTACAGCTTGCTGACAAACTTTTTCGTCGCCAATATCGCCAGGAATTGCGATACATTTACGCCCTTCTTGTTCGATTAGCCGCTTGGTTTCTTGGGCATCATCGTGTTCATTTAAGTACGAGATCGCAACATTGGCTCCTTCTTTAGCAAAAAAGATGGCAGTCGCACGACCAATACCGCTATCACCACCAGTAATTAGCGCTACTTTGTCGCGTAACTTATCACTACCGCGATAATTAGGATCGTCGGACTTGGGTTTTGGTGTCATTTCTGACTCACTACCCGGTCGATTATCTTGATGCTGGGGTGGCTGTAAGGTTTGCTCTGGTGACATACAATTCTCCTTGCGCGTGAGTGAACTTTTAAATTGGAAAAAACCGTTCCCTTGAATTAGGCTCAATTCAAGATTGAAAGTTTGCATAGATATAGGCATCTATATCTATGCTTGATTTGGGATAACCTTGTCACAATAGACATCTATACTTCAAAGCGCTCAGCCCTAAAGTTGTATCCCGTATTGGTAGTAATTAAGTACAGAAAGCGACAAAAACGTACAACTTATTGTTACTTTCGCACCAAGAAAGCATTTATCCTAAGGATTAAACTTCTTTCTACATACGATGCTGAGTTACAGCTAGATTATCCTCATCTAATGCACGGTTGTTTGTGTTTGTCACTGTTAAACAGTAGCAACCACTTAAAGTGAGTTTATCAACCTGTGGGTTGAAACCGAAAAACTATTTACTCACCCTTTGGATGTATAACTATTGGGAAGTTGTTTTTGATCCAAATCATTAATTGGCGGCCCATTTAATACGTCACCCGTAGGGCTGAAACGTCCCCCGTGGCAAGGACAATCCCAGGTATTTTCGGCGTTGTTCCAGTTAATAATGCACCCAGCATGGGTACACACTGGAGACAGAGAGCAGAGATAACCAGTTTCATCGCGGTAAACGGCATATTTTTTCCCGTCGATGTCAAGAATTTTGCCTTCGCCTACTTGAACTTCAGACGGTTCCTCTCCATCCGACTTGAATAACCTGTCAGCGATAAAGTGTTTGGCAACTCCCAAATTTTCTGTGACAAACTTTTGGGCGCTAGCGAGGAGGTTGGCGCGGTTAGGGTCAAAAACTTCGCTCCAGGGGTTTTCGCGCCCCAGGATGAGGTCGCTGACGAGCATTCCGGCAACGGTGCCGAAGGTCATGCCGTTGCCCGAATAGCCTGTAGCAATGTAGATGTGAGAGTGGGCTGCGGTTTGGCCGATGTAAGGGATACCATCGACTGGTTCGTAAAGTTGGGCTGACCAGCGATAATCGATGGATGCGACATCAAAATGCGATCGCGCATACGCTTCCAAATCCCGAAAACGCTCCTCGGTATCCACATCCTCCCCTGTCTTATGGTCTTCACCGCCGACAATCAGCAAATCTTTGTAGCTGCGGGTGTAATGATAAGGCTCATCTGTATCCCAAAATAAACCGGAGGGTAAGGCTGAATTCAACCGCACGCCAAGCACATAAGAACGATACGGAGCAATTTTTGTAGTCATTACATACAAGTCTGGGAGACTCGATAAGTCATGAATTGGCGTATGAGTGGCAATAATGACATTTTGAGCCGTCACAGTACCTTGTTCGGTGGAAACCCGACTCGGTTTGTCGCCAGTAATATCGACAACAAACGAATTTTCAAAAATGAAGCTTTCGCCGTCTTTGGTAATAGCCTTAGCAAGTCCTTGCAGGTAACTAAGAGAATTGAACTGCCCTTGATTTGGGAACAACACCGCAGATTCTACTCCGAATGGCAGCGGCACATCTTTGGTCAAAGCACTAGGAATTCCCAACTTACTTGCTGCTTCCGCCTCTGATTCAATTTCAGAAACATCGTCAGATTTCTGGGTGTAAAGATATCCCGGAACTCGCTCAAAATCGCAATCAATTTGCTCCTCACTCACAAATTGGGCAATACGTTCAATTGCTGCCCGACTAGATTCTGCTACCAGCTTGGTATTTTCTTCCCCCAGGGAAGAAATCAAATCTTTGTAACGTTCGTCAGCAGCTTCGGTGATGTGTGCAGTCGTGTATCCTGTGACACCGCAACCAATTTGCGATGCTTCAATAACAGCAACCGTTAATCCAGCGCGTTTCAGCAGCAAGGCAGCAGTTAAGCCAGTGATACCGCCGCCAACAATGGCAACATCTACATAAATATCATCTGCTAATTGGGGAAAAGAAGTGCCTGTAGTAGTGTCCAGCCAAACAGATACAGATGTCCCAGGTAAAGTCATTAAGTGTTCTCCCTGCAAAGGATAATTTGATACCTTTTTATGGGATAACGTTGTAGGTACTACTTAGGGATCGGCTACTAGAAGTAATTCCACACTGGTAGTGTTCCTGAGGAACTCTGTAAACAGCTAGATGATTTTTAGCAAACTTTGGGCAGCTTCGCTTTTATTTCTCTTCCCTGTGCGTTCTGGCGCGCCTCTGGGGTTAAATTTTTTCAATGGGTAGCACACCCTACTACTTGTCACTTGGTGCAGGATCTCGGTTAAAGTGGCAATGCCCTTAAATTACCGCCAGAACTCTATGAAAATAAAGAAATTAATTTCTTTGGGACTGTTAATCTTTATCCCCATCTCAATTGCAGCGGAATTTTTTAAATGGGGTACGCTGAGTGTATTCATCACATCAGCTATAGCGATTGTACCCTTAGCAATTTGGTTAAGCACTGCCACTGAAGAAGTAGCTGTCGTTACTGGCCCTTCTATTGGCGCTTTGTTAAATGCAGTTTTTGGGAATGCGACTGAGTTAATTATTGCTTTAGTTGCCCTAAATGCAGGATTGGTTGATATTGTGAAAGCAAGTATTACTGGCACGATTATCAGTAACTTACTGCTAGTAATGGGACTTTCCATGCTTTTAGGGGGTCTGCGCTACAAGGAACAAGATTTTAAACCAATTGTGGCGCGGGTGAATGGTTCCTCGATGACGCTGGCAGCGATCGCTATCATCTTACCTACAACAGTAATCTACACCTCAAATGGGGTAGAACCTACGGCGATTCGCAATCTCTCCCTCACAGTAGCTACAGTTTTAATCGTAGTTTATGCTCTAACGCTGCTGTTTTCCTTGAAAACTCACAGCTATCTTTACGATGTGGGATTACTAGATTTAGAGGCAGAAACGCCGCCCGGTTCTGGAGGTGAGGCGACTGAACACAAGCCGAATTTATGGCTGTGGATGGGTGTTTTAGTCGCCGCTACTATTGGGGTTGCTTTTGAGTCGGAGATTTTTGTCGGAGTTGTAGAGGAAACAACAAAACAACTGGGTTTAACTCCACTTTTTACAGGTGTGATTCTTTTGCCTTTAGTTGGCGGTGCAGCAGAATATGTAACAGCGGTTAGTGTAGCACTGAAAAATAACATGGATCTATCGGTTTCTGTAGCGATGGGTTCCAGCTTGTTAGTTGCCTTACTTGTAGCGCCGATTTTAGTTTTGGTAGGCGTTGTAATTGGTCAACCAATGGATTTGAATTTCAATCCTTTTGAGGTTGTGGCGGTAGCGATCGCAGTTATAGTTGCCAATCTTATCAGTCTAGACGGACGTTCTAATTGGTTAGAAGGGGTGCTACTTTTGGCTACTTACATAATTCTAGGAGCAGCTTTCTACTTCCATCCTGCGTAATAAAAGACGATCCCCCCCACCCCCCTTTTTAAGGGGGGCTAATAAGAACTTCACCCCCAGAAAAAGGGGGCTAGGGGGGAGCAAATTGGTTGCATCAAAACGCGAGAATATATTACGCGATCGCCATCTCTGGATGCTCGATTTTCGTTCCCAAAAGTTTCATAAATTCCGCCAACCAGCGGGGATGTGCAGGCCATGCTGGTGCTGTCACCAAATTACCATCAACCATTGCCTCATCTGGGGGAATATGCACATAAAGACCCCCGGCGCGGTTTACATCTGGCCCGCAAGCGGGATAAGCTGTGCAACTTTTGCCTTCTAAAACCCCAGCAGCCGCCAAAACTTGTAACCCGTGACAAATTGCAGCAATAGGTTTATTTGTTTCGGAAAAGTGGCGGGTTATTTCTAACACTTTCTCGTTAAGGCGAATATATTCCGGCGCACGTCCACCCGGAATTACCAAAGCGTCATATTCTGTCGCTTCTACTTCATCAAAGGTAGCGTTTAAGGTGAAGTTGTGACCGGGTTTCTCGCTATAAGTTTGGTCGCCTTCAAAGTCGTGAATCGCTGTCCGCACTTTTTCCCCAGATTTCTTGTTGGGGCAGATAGCATGGACGGTGTAACCAACCATTTGCAATGCTTGAAAGGGAACCATCACTTCGTAGTCTTCCACAAAGTCGCCCACAATCATTAATATTTTCTTTGCAGCCATTTTCTGTACTCCTGCTTTATTAATCGGATGTTGGAGATTTTGGCTCCACGATTGAACCCATAAATAGCACAGTTCCAGTTTGATTGTCCCGGATGCAGCAGAAGAATGGGCGATCAACAATCATGGTAAAAGTTGGTGCTGAAAGTCCTCTTTCCATCTCCACAGCAGTAACGGCGGCGGCTTCGGTGCCTTCTTCGTTGGCTTCTAGAAAGGTTTTGTGGATAACCTTTCCCACACAGACGGGTTCCGCACACATCTGGTCAAAATTTCCCTCCTCAAAAGCTGCTCCCATGCCCAAGGCAATCAGGGCATCTTTGAGTTCTACTTCATACTCCAATTGAAAGCGAGGTAAGATGACCTTTCCTTTCATCTTGTCGAACTGGTTCATCCATTTCTCCCAGTTCTCAGCGTTCAGATTGGTGTGGAATGCCTCCAGGCTTGAGTCTTGATCTGGGAGGAAGATATACATACTTACCCGTCCAGTACCATAAGGCAAGCTGACCGCCTGAAAGTTATCACCTCGATAGTAGCGGTGGTCGGTTTCGTCCAGAGACATCATCGGGTGCTGTTTGGGCGTGCCATCGAGTAGGGTAAAAACTCTATTGTGCGTCTTTTCTTTGTCGAAAGGGTTTGTCCAAATACCTTTGAAATAGATGGCGTTGATCAGGATTAAAATAGTTTGGGGGTTGAGTTTGTTGAGTATCGTCTCGATTTTGCCGTTGGTATTTTCGCTCACCCAGTTGTTAATAGTTGCCAGCGAATCGGCAGCGCTAAAGTCGAGATTGGTAACTTTGGCTTTGTAGAAATCCTGAGTACGTTGTAAAAAATCTCGCTTAAACGGGAATTCCTGCTGCGCCCAAAGTGAATTAGCGATCGCTAATTCCACCTGATCGTCCAACTTTTCTAGCGTCTTCAACAGCTGTGCATTAGCTTTGTTGACTTGTAGCAAGCTCATTTCTTGCAATTCCAAAGCGATCGCCATTGCCGCTTGTGTCTGTCCCACAGCACCGTTATAAGTCATCGCCAGAGCGATACCTACACTTGCTGGCGAGATAAAGATGTTTTTGCCAGGTTCCTGTTTTGTAAGTTTTCCAAAAAGCTTAAAGGCAAATTTAGTGTTAGCAGCGACAACTTTATTTTTCATACAGCTAACTTCCCCTGCCCATAACAAGGCGATTTAAAGCTGGCAATAATTAATTTTTAGGGTAATTTGTAGCTGGCAACTCGCAAGACTAATTCCCCTTCTCGCGGGTTGCGGCTAAAGATAAATGCGCCTTCTTCTTTTTCACCACCGGAGAGAAAGTCGATATTCTGTTCGCCAGTTTCCTCCACTTCCCCATTGACGCGCAACTCTGCAATAATTTGCACTGATTCGGCTGTTTCTCCGCCAGAGTTGGTAATTTCAAATGGTACGTAAAATTGCCCTTGAGCTTGCCTAATTTCAGCGTTGGGCGTGACTGATAGAACTGGTGGACGATCTTTATCGTTAACCCAATTATAAAGCAGCAGCCCGACCAGCGCCGCCAAAATAGATGTAGCTATACCAAAAGTAGTCCATTCCGCAGGCGATCGCTGCGGTTGCTTTTCCTCTTTTTCTGATGAATTGCTGTCTTGATTTGTCTGAGTCATACTGCTAACCTTCCGGCAGCACCGCCAATCGTTGCTGGTAGTCCTAGTAATAATATGTAGCTCAACCAAGTTTGCCACGGATCGTCAAAGCTTAACTTGTGGAAGAACCACAACATCAATGTTGCGGCAAAAAGCGACACTAAATAGGACATAACAGTTTCACTGAGGGGGCGCTGAAAAAGACCCCGCTGCTTGATGCGCTTGGCTTCACCAGTAAAACCAGCCTGAAACACGATGCCATAAGAAATCAGCAGCGATGCGGCGATAATAGCCAGTTGCCAAAGGGGTGAGGAGGCGGCGGCAAGCATTGGTACTTCGTCAGTCGGCGCAATATTAAAACCAATGATGGTGGCACCGATTAAAGTGGCACCGATGTCTGCAAGAGTGGCATTGATGCTGGTTTGGTTTGCAGATGGAGGTGTATCTTGACCATCTGAAGCCTGATAGCGATCGCCACTCAACAAGGAACGAGAAAGCGCCACGCCTAGCGAAAAGGGGATACCCTCGAAAATCGCTTTTCCCACCGCCTCACTCAACGAGGTATCCTGGGTGATTTCGCGCAACAAAATCAGGATAATAGTAGCGCAGACGATGCCGATAGCGATCGCTTCCACGCTATCCATCAGTGCATCACTTGCTTTAATTCCCTTGGTTTTGCGGAATCCTTCGGTACGATTTAGCAGAAGAACTCCAAAAAAACTGGATGCGATCGCCCCCAAAAGTACGGGCGGTTTGGTAAACGATCCTATCCACCAAACTTCCATCGTATACAGCAGCGGAATTCCAAATAAAAACCCACCCGCTGCGCCCCGAATTAGGTCGTTGCATTCCTTCGACCATATATTTTCGGGTTTACGTTTTCGAGCGTGTTTGTACATGATGAAAATTTTAAAAAATGCTGCCTCTAAATGGCATCCACTTTTAGGTATAGGGTGCGGTATTCGCAACTTAACATCGCACCTAAATTTTAAATAAAACTCTAATATTTAGATTTATTCCTCGTTCCCCACTTACCTTAATAACGAAGGTTGTGAGGCTTTGTATTCTTCTTATAGCCCATACTATTTATAAATTTTTATTAATTAAAATTCCGTAGGGCGAGCATTGCCCACCCTACTTAATTATTACTTTTGGTTACGCCATTTTTTGGCAAACTCTTCCAGCGTTGCTTGGGGAATTTGCGTTTGCAGCCACTCCATCGCCTCATCTTGGTGAGGCAATCCCTGGTAATATTTACACATATTAACCAGATTAATTGGAGGGGGTGTAGCAGGTTTTGTTAACGCATTCCAAGTAGTAGTACCAACAATTCCATCAGCCTTGAGTCCTTGCGACTTTTGAAAAGCAATTACAGCGGTTTCTGTCCCGCTACCAAAACTCCCGTCAATTGGGCCAGGATTAAAGCCTCTGTCTTTCAACAACTGCTGCAACTCTTTTACTTTTGCACCACTAGATCCTACCCTTAAAGAATCATCACTTAGCGGCACACCCCCTGTAGACAACTTTTGGCGCACAGCTTGACGTAAACGTGGTAGTTGAGCATATAGCCAATCCCCAGGACAATCAGTAGCAGAAAAGTCTCGATGTCCTTTGATATTGTCAGGAGAAATTTTGCAGGAATCGCAAATAGAAACACATAATTCCACTAAGCTATTCCATTGTTTTTCGCCCATTTGGTAGGTCATGAACCTGCCTTCATTTTCTATCCCTGGTGATTCGTTACCAACCGGGTTGCCAGAATGAGCTGATTTAACGCACAAACCCCGCTTTACTTTTGCTAAAGAACCCTGTCTTCCTTCTAAAAGAATGCCCCCAGTTGTGTTTAAAAAGTTGTGACCGGAATCATCCCATCCAAAAACATCCATATGTGTATTCTGGACACTTTTGGCAAATCTTTTAGCTCCATCCACAGTTGCTTTCGAGATATCACTTGGGGAATTTGGTGTATCGGTGTGGTGGATAATGACGTATTTAGGAACTGTTTCGGCGGCCCACTTTTTAGGAGGTCTGGCTCCCCATTCTTGGGCTGAAATGACGCTAGCGGTGAAAGGCATTTTGATACTTCCTCTAATGCTTACTGGCAGATGAATTACGAGTAGTAGGGCAGGCAAAAGCCCACCCTACAAGAACATTATTTGAAGGTGCAACGCCAGAATAAGAGCGTAAATGCACTCTAAGCGCCTCATTCTTAACCAAATAATTATGCTGTAGCAAGGTTGGAGGAAGATTTTTTACATTTCTTGATGCCTTACATTAGGTGAAATTCTTTGAGTGCTGGTAAAAAGTTCATGTTTTCGTGACTGGGGCGACTGAGTTTAATTAGGGCAAAGCGTTGTGCGGGAGTCAAGGCTGCCCACTGTTGGCGTGTCACCGTTACCCCTAATTCAGCGGCTTTTTCCTGAATGGTATCTGGCACGTTGATTGCATCCGTCCAGGGAGGGTGAGGTTCTACTGGCAAGTCAGTTGGGGGAATGCCTGTGTGTTCGATAACGCGCTGGTGGAGAAATTGGCGATATGCTTGAATTTCGTCTGGTGTGGTGCAGGGCATATCTACCACAGATTGACGCTCAACTTGGCTAAATTGGTGCCAGTGCGGTAATTTTAATTTTACGCCGCAAGTGTCTAATTTCATCCGCACTTGCATGGGAATGCAGCGTAAGGAGTCTACGAAGTCTGCTTCAAATTTAAAGAAATCAGCCATTTGATTTTAGATTTTGGATTTTGGATTTTGGAGCCGTTTTTGAGGAGATTAACTCTTCCCAAAACATCGCGCGCGTGATTTTGCGAACATCGGATTTGTTCGTTGCTCCGACGATTGATTCTAAAACTGAAGTTAAGAATAATTGTAAGGTTAGGAAGCCACCCCCGTGCGTGGGTTTCCCGCGTTGAGGGGCGTGGCGTTTGAGAAACTAATAGCAATTCACTTTTTTACCGCTAAGCTAATAGCTTTTCTTAGTCCCCTGTCTTGCCCGAAGATTTGGGTAAGTCCCTACAGTCACATTTCGGGCAGTTTTGTAGTAAGAGTTAGGTGCTATACATCTATAGGGAATACGGATATGGCATTGCCATATCCCTACCAAGGTGGGCTGAACGTCATAACCGGGATATATTCCACCCATGCGATACATCTGTAAGGACATGGCAATGCCATGTCCCTACCAAGGTGACAAAAACAAAAGAACCGCGATATATTCCACCCGACTGAGAAACGCTACATTCTTAAGTATTTGCAATGCCAGCAGCTAATCTTACTTCCGGGGATTCTCCGCCAAAGACAGTACGCGATCGCTGCGTTTTAATCAATGATACTTGGGTGGTCAACAGGAAACTCACAAAACTGGCGATTACCAGCACCGGAACCATCGCTGTATCGGAGAGTACGCCCAAAATTACAGTGGTACTGATGGGCGTTTTTGTCACCGCCACATTCACCGCCGCCATCATGCAAATCATTCCAATTGTCGGATGGATTTCGGGGAAAGCCAGTGAAATAGCTAAACCCACCGCCGCACCAATGTAAAACAGCGGAAAGATGAATCCACCCCGGAAACCAGAGTGCAGGGTGCAACATACCGCTAACATTTTCGCAAAAGCGATCGCAAGCAACATTGTCATCCCAAAAGTAGAACCTGTTTCAACGACGGTTTGAATTTCTTTCTCGCCAAAAAACAGCGTTTGGGGGAAAACCAATGCAATCAAACCAATTGATAATCCTCCCAGCGTGGCCAGTAGAATCGTCTGGTGTCGCAGGTACTCACTCAGATGTCCGATCATCCGGAATAGATAAATAAAGATGACAGCAATTAGCGCCCCTAATATTCCTAGCATTGCACCCTGAGCTAAATTAGTTAGGGACAGTTTCGGAATAGCAGCAAAGTGGTACATCCCACCAATCGTTAACCCGGTATTAAACCGAAACACAACAAAGCTCAAAATCGCTGAAAGTACGGCTGGGATTAGGGCTTCGTAGTATTCCAAGCCTCGACGATGGGGAAGTTCCAAGGCGAAGAGTGCGCCACCAAGAGGCGCACCGAAGAAGGCTCCAAGGGCAGCGCTCATCCCGCAAAAGGTTAGCACGCGGGTTGCTGTCAGGGTCAGATGGAGCTTTTGACCAAGCCAACCGCCAAAACTGCCATTAATCTGTACAAGTGGGGCTTCTGGGCCAGCGCTACCGCCTGCGGTAATCGAAAATAATGATGCTAGAATCATCGCTGGAGTTTGGCGCACAGAAATTCGCCCTGGATCGTGTACTTTATCGACGACAAAGGAAACTTCACCGGGAAGTCCCATTAAGTGCAGCGTGACACCAACCAGAAATCCGCCAATGGTAGTGGCAATCCACACGTAATTCCATGCGGGGAAATTGCTGGGGAAGTAGGGGTTGAGAACATCAGGAAGTGTGTGCCAGACAAAATGTAAACTTCCTTCCAGCACGTAGTAGTAAGCAGTTGCAACTAATCCTCCAGCAATGCCAATTACTGCGGCACAAAGGATTGTTTGCTGGTAGGTAAGTTCGCGATCGCTACTTTGTAGCGTCTCGGCCGCCATTGTTTGAGATTGAGCATTTGATGACATGAAATATCCTCAATTTTAGTAGCCATCGAATCAGAATTTCTCGTTTCTAGTTGGAGACAAAGAACCAGGGGAAAAATTGCTAATGCCCGATTATTGCTGCATCGTCTAGGAAATCTTCCTAATTAAGTGTCTAGGGTTCTTTGAGAAGAAATCCGCTGTTTCTCCCCAGATAGTTGGGAGGATGTCCCAGAAGTGTCAATTAGCTTGATACTCCCAGCCCCCGTTTCAAGGGGAGAATCAAGTCTTAGTCCCCCTTTTTAAGGGGGATGCAAGGGGGATCTCCACCGTCTAAGCGTGTGGATTATGACTTTTCAGACATCCTCTGAAATAATGAATGGCCTTTTTCAAATCTCTAGACAATTAAACCTACCCAAGCAGTAAAAGTGAAAATGTATTGAAAGTAGCTTTTAGCGCTGAAGTTAAAAATAGATGACATAACCCAGATGCAAGTTTGGCATCCTGGTTAGCTCAAACCGCATTTTCCACAGACGCGATCGCTTCCCAAACCCAATACTGGATTAAGACTCGCTCCCGCCTAGCCTTTTCATCACTAGCCGAGATGCATTGTTAGCAAGCCTTCGAGATCGAGGCAAGTCCAAAATTGCCCCGATCTGGTGATGAATGTCTTGTCCCACAAATGTACAATAGTATCAATGACTACAAAATACTTTTAAAATTTGTGCAACGTGGAAGGCAGGGAAAATGGTTTTAGGTATAACACAAGCACGGTTTAACGCTTCCAGCTTGTCGAACAGCCCAACAGGGTTTCAATCAGCTATGAAATTCAAACTTAATTTTCTAGCTGCGTGTTTAACGGCTTCGGGATTGCTTGCTTGTGCGAGCGCATCTGCGGCTAGCGTGGAGCCGGTTGTAGATGCAGAACAGGTACAGCATTTATCCTGTGTAAAACAGGGAGAGCGTTTGCTGTGCGAGGTGGAAAAGACTAGCGATCGCGCTTCGGCTCCCAAGCAAGCAGCTGAAAGCCTAAAATCATCTACTGTCACTATTAATTTGCAAATGCTTACTCCCCAAGAGCAAGAGTCACTTGCAAATATCCTTCTCTGGCTTACCTATTTTATTCTTGGTGGAGCTTGTGTAGGGGTAGTGTTGTATGACAAGTATTGCCTTCATCGCGCTACGGCTCTGACTCAGAAAATACAGGTTTTGGAGAAGTTGTGGAAGCAAACTAGCCAAAATTAATCTCTTGGTAGCAAAGATGAGAAGGTAAAGCCGCCTCATCCTCGCTACTAAGCTCAACCTGGTAATAAGAGGAAAGCCCGCGCACCATCCGGGCTTTGTTTGTGTAGCCACACCCTAGAAGAGTGTGGGTGTATATTTGCTAGGTAGAAGTTGAAATTAATGTCGTTCCTGTTCGTGGGAAAACACTTCAGTTTTTGGAGATAAAACTTCTGCTTCTTCACCTTCATGAGAGCCTTCCGGTTCTTTGAGGAAGAATGCACAAAAACTAGCTGCAATTAAGCCAATTAAGCCTAGCATCTGGAAAAAGATGCGATCGCCCGCAGCGCCTTCAGGCAACAAGCTATATACAGTGAGGAAAACCACCGCCCCCACATTGCCGTAAGCACCGACGTTACCAGCAATTTGTCCCGTCACTCGCCGCTTAATCAGGGGGACAATCGCGTAAGTTGCCCCTTCTGCTGCCATCACAAAGAAGGAAGCAATCATGGTCATAATTACTACAACCAAAAGCGGTATATTACCACCCAAACTGCTAAATACTAAATACCCAATTCCGGTGCCTGCGAGTGTCGCCGCCAGCGTCCATTTCCGGCTGCCGATTTTGTCAGAAATTAAACCACCACCCGGACGAGCTACTAAGTTCATAAATGCGTAAGTTCCAGCAACTGCCCCGGCGATTGCCGCAGTTAAGCCAAAGCTTCTTTGAAAAAATGTAGGCAGCATGGAAACAACTGCAAGCTCAGAACCAAAACAAGCAAGGTAAGCCAATTGTAAATTAGCTACTTGAGAAAATTTGTAACGTTCTTCAGCAGGATATCGTTTTGTACCATTCATCAATTTCTTATTGGCTTTCCAGCAATTGTAAGCCTGGAACGCATATAAGCAAGCCAGCAGAAACCAAGTGGTATACAGTTGCGTATTGTTGATGAAGTTAACTCGATTTAAACGCCAAGCGATTAAGCCCAAAACCCCCACTAAGGGAATGTTCATCAGCATCATAAACCAGAAATCTTTCTGGGTTGTGACTTCCATCCCCGCGCTGCTTTCTGGGCGCTCATAAACTTTGCCGGGGGGTGTATCTTGGACGTTAAAGTAATAAATTACCCCGTAAATGGCGGAAACAATTCCGGTGAGAGCGATCGCAAACCGCCAGTTAACTTGACCCGCATTTAAAAAGGCGACGGCGGCGGCAATAGTCGGTAAAGTGAACGCAGCACCCGCCGACCCAAAGTTACCCCAGCCGCCATAGATGCCTTCCGCTAAGCCAATTTCTTTGGCAGGAAACCACTCCGCCACCATTCGGATACCAATCACAAAGCCACACCCGACAATACTCAATGCCAAGCGGCTATAAACTAATTGTTCAAAGTTCTGTGCCAAGGCAAACGCTAAACAAGGTATGGCAGCATAAACTAGCAGGCATGAATAGGTAATCCGAGGGCCAAAGCGATCTAATATCATCCCCACAATAATTCTGGCTGGAACTGTGAGAGCGACATTACAAATAGCCAAAGTTCTAAGTTGTGCTTCCGTTAAACCCAAGTCTGCTTTTACTGCCGTGGCAAATGGGGCAAAGTTAAACCAAACCACAAATGTCAGAAAGAAAGCAAACCAGCTCAAGTGTAAGATGCGGTATCGACCGCTAAATGACCATATTCCAGACATTTAAAAATCTCCTTTTTTAAACAAAGTACAACAGTCTTACTGTCACAACTAGACTGGGTATAAACTTAGTCAAAACAAAGCTTTTTTTTACCCGAAAACTAATTTTGAATGCTTAGGCTTTCTTTAATTGTTCAATATCAAATTTCTAGGGATTTGAGCTGAAATGCAGGTAATTGATTTCATTTTGTTCGAGAGAAGGCTTTCCTGTTAGATTAATTAGGTTTGTGTAGGATTTTCGTATACTCTGTTACCAAAGTTCAATTTATTTTTAAATCTCTTTTATTTGGATAATTGAATTTATTTTTATAATTATTAGTTAATCCAATATTGCAATTCACGCAACCATTGGATGCAAAAAGTGCCTAATGCGTTGTGGTATACAATCCAAAAAACGCAACTTGTGTTATCACAACAAGTTGGCGCGTCCGAAGCGATCGCGTCCCTAAATATCGCCTAATTTATAATCCAATACAGTTCACTGAAAGCTAAAAATCCCAACCCTAGTTAGAGAATGGTTGAACAACGTGAAACCTAACAGCACTCATGAATTCCTTGGGTTTCCTTCTCACTCAACCATTCCCCACGACCTAATCAGGGTTATAGGATACCAACGGCATCCGTTCCAAGAGCTTAACTTACAATTAATCTTGAAATAATAGAAAAGTTGCAACTATTTTGATGTTTTTGTTAACTCATATCTTCCACCTGCCCTACCGTTTTTATTTTGATGCCATCTTTCCCTCCATTGCGGAGGTAAAAGACTTTTCCTCAAACCGAAATTGGTGGAGAAAAAGTCTCAGAGTAAGCCTTTGACGGCAGATACTCAGATGAATCCATCAGGGTTGCAACGGGTACAAGTTGCACCGCACAAGCTTTTAACTCTGGTTGCAAGGATTGAGGACAAGAGACTGGATGGGTAAGGGCGTTGGCTTCGGCCTTGTCTGCCCAAAGATAGCCCCAGTGTATGGGGACAAAGACCGTTCCGGGGCAAATTGTCTTTGTGACTTTGGCTGGAAATCGGGATGTACCGCGACGACTTCGGACTTCTAGCAAATCGTTCTCCTGAATACCCAGCTTTGTAGCATCACGCGGATGAATCTCAATAAACGGATTCGGGTGCATCTGCCGAATTTTCTCAATGCGTCCAGTACGGGTTTGAGTGTGCCAATGTCCGTAAAGTCTGCCAGTGGTGAGGACAAAGGGATAGTCTGGATCTGGTGGTTCTGCTAAACCCCGCGAATGATGGGCAACAAAATGCGCCCTTCCATCAGGCGTGGAAAAACGGGAATTTGTATACAGCCTTTTCACCGCGTTGGGTAAAGATTTGGGTTCTTTTTTGTCTGGTTCGGGCCATTGTATAGGGCCTTGTGCTGCCAATCGTGCATGACTGATGCCAGTTTGTTCGCAGACGCGATCGCGTGTCAACTGCACAAACTCGGCATAAACTTCCGCTGAAGAAGTAAAAGCAAACTGTTCAGCAAATCCCAAGCGACGACCGACTTCTGCAAAAATTTCCCAATCTGCCCTCGCCTGTCCTACTGGTGGACGGAAAGCTGGACAAAGCGTTACTACTCGCTCAGAATTGGTCATCGTGCCAGTTTTTTCGCCCCACTGGGCTGCTGGTAACAAAACGTGAGCAAATTCGGCGGTTTCTGTGGGATAGTAAGCGTCTTGGTAAACAGTAAAAGGCGAAATCTTGAGGGCGGCTTTTGTCCGTTCCAGATCCGGCATACTCACCGCTGGGTTAGTCGCCGCAATCCACAAAAATTCTACTTCTCCCGTCTCTAATCCAGTAATAATTTCCCAAGCGCTGCGACCGGGAACGGGCGAAATTTTCCCAGGTTGTAATCCCCAAAACTGCTCAACTTCGGTTCTGTGCTGCTCATTTTTTACCAAACGATACCCAGGCAAAAGATGCGCTAAACCGCCAACTTCCCTTCCCCCCATCGCGTTCGGCTGACCTGTCAGCGAAAAAGGGCCGCTTCCGGGAAAGCCAATTTGACCAGTCATGAGGTGCAAATTGATCAGACTGCACACTTTGGCGGTACCTTCTGAAGACTGGTTTAAACCCATAGTCCACATAGACAGCACACGCTTCGATTCAGCCCAAGCTTTTGCGGCTGTTATCAAGTCATGAGTAGAAATACCGCATCGTTCAGCGACTACTTCCGGCGGATAGTGCTGAATTAACTCAGTGTAGGATGGAAAACCTGTGGTGCATTCGTCTATAAATTCGATGTTGAGGCGGTTCCAGCGCAGCAGTAGATAAGCAATACCATTGAGTAGATCGATGTCTGTACCTGGTCGAATTGCCAGATGCAAATCTGCGGCTTCAGCTGTAGTGGTGCGGCGCGGATCGACCACAATCATTTTGACATTATTGTTTTGTTTGTGGTGTTTCCGCAGTCGGTTGAAGATAATCGGGTGACATTCTGCCGTATTGGAACCGATGATAAAGGCACAATCTGTTAATTCCAGGTCTTCGTAGCAACAGGGGGGGCCGTCTGAACCTAAGCTGTAATAATACCCGGCTGTGGCGGAAGACATACACAGGCGCGAGTTGGTATCAAAGTTATTAGTACCCAAAATACCTTTAAAAAGTTTTTGGGCAAGATAATAGTCTTCCGTGAGGAATTGGCCAGAACCATAGAGGCAGATTGCATCTGCACCAGAAGTATCGCGCACAGTTTTAATGCGGCTTGCGATCGCATCTAAGGCTTCGTCCCAAGAAGCGCGACGGAAAGGTTCATCCAGGGAATCGCGCATCATTGGATACATCAGTCGGTCTTTACTGATAGACTCTGTAACTGTGGCTCCTTTGACACATACCATACCCTGACTCGAAGGATGAGCGCGATCGCCCCGAACTTTCCAGACAGGATTGCCTTTACTATCTCGATTCGTTTCCCGGTTAGCTTGGGCTGGCGGAGAAACTTCTAAACCACACCCAACACCACAGTAAGGGCAGAGCGTTTTGATTAAATCACTCATATTATTAGTTATTTGTTATTGGTAATTAGTCATTTGCTAATGGCTAATGGCAGTTAAGAATTACCTATTACCCATTAGCAACAAACTAATGACTAAGAACTAATGACTGCTTAGGTTTTGCCCCAAAGTGTTCAACCAACAAATCTCGCAGCACTGGCTTAAGCTCGTCGCAGGGAATCGATTTCATCACCCGGCTACCAAGTTCAGCTTCATAGCCAACTTTTCCGCCCATCCAGATATCGACGGCTTCGACGACTTTGCCATTTTTGCGTCCCTTTGTTCCCATCAACCCAATATCTGCCACTTGCGGTTGACCGCAAGAATTGGGGCATCCCGTCCAGTGAATTCGTATTGGTTGAGGTAAAGTTAATTCTGCTTCCAAGGCTTTAACAAAAGCCAAAGCGCGGTTCTTGGTTTCTATTAGTGCAAAGCCGCAGAATTGACTTCCTGTGCAGGAAACTAACCCGCGCATCAAGTTTTCTGGATCGAGTGGAAAACGTTCTAAAAGTGGTTCTTTTAAAAACGCTTCCATACGAGTATCGGGGATATTGGGAATAATCAAATTTTGCTCTACTGTAAACCGAATTTCCCCACTACCATACACTTCGGCAATTCTGGCTAAGTCAAACATATCTTGGGCATACATCCGACCGACGGGAATATGTAAACCCACAAAGTTTAATCCAGGTTGCTTCTGTTTATAAACGCCGATGTAATCTTTCTTTTCCCACAGAAATTCATCTTTTTCAGCAGCCGATTGTAAAGGTATAGTTCCCTTAACTTCACCAAAGCGTTTTTCTATCTCTTCTCTAAACTTCTCAATTCCCCATTTATCAATCAGATACATCAGCCGCGACTTTTGCCGATTTGCCCGAAGTCCGTGGTCGCGGTAAACTTCTAAAATTGCTCGACTCAAAGCCACCACGTCTTCTGGTGGAACCCAAGCATTCATGGGAACTGAAGCTTCGTAACGTTTGGGTGAGAACATCCCGCCGACGATGACATTAAAGCCGATGGTGTCGTTTTTGTAAGCCGGGATGAAACCAATATCGTTAAGTTCGGCGTGAACTGAATTGTCACGACAACCTGCGATCGCAATATTAAATTTTCTTGGCAAATTCGTAAACTCTGGATTCCCTTTGCCCATATTAGTGATCATGTCCTGCACCATGCGACACAATCCTCGCGTATCGATCAATTCATCTGGATCGATTCCTGCTAAAGGTGAACCCGTAATATTCCGAACATTGTCCACACCAGATTGAACCGATGTTAATCCAGCTTGTTCTAATTTTCGATAGATGTCTGGTACATCTTCAAGGCGTATTTGTCGCAGTTGAATATTTTGCCGTGTGGTGATATCAGCGTTTCCCTCATCTCCGTAATGCTGCACAATTTCAGCAAAAACTCGCATTTGATAGGTACTTAAAATCCCATTCGCCAGCCGCATCCGCAGCATAAATTTGCCTGGTGTCACTGTGCGGTAAAACAAACCCAAAACCCGCAACCGATAGTCTCTATCGGCTTCTTCCATCGCTTCCCAGCCAATCTCAGCTAAATAATCTAGTTCTTGCTTTAATACCAGACCATCTTTTTCGGATTTAATCCTTTCAAATTTGTTTTGGGTTGGTGTTGCTTCGCCTGCATTTGTCAAATTTTCAGATGATTCGACGGTTGCTGGGGAGCCGTTCGCTTCCACCTGAGCTTTACCTACCTTTCCTGGTACTTCGGTTGCTTCCGTCATAAGTTTTAGCCTCGTTGCATATTATGTCTGTAGCGAGCGCACGACTCGCCTCAACAGCTATTTATCGGACAATCTAGCCAGATTTTTATCTAACCTTATGCCCTCTTATGCCAGGAATCGGTAGACTTTGCTACAGAAGATGCCTATTTACTCAGAACCCCACCTTTTGAAATATTTATAATTTTTTAACTCTTTCTTTTGGAAGATTGCTAAAATCTTTAAATGTGTGCTTTTCTCCCTCAGCGCCCTCAGCGGTTCGTTCCACCAAAAAGGACTAATTTTTCACAAATTTCTACCAAGCTAAACTCGTGAAGAAAAAGCCGGAGATTTAGTGTCACAACGTAAATAACCTCCCTCAGATTTTTGGGCAGCAACAGGTACAAGTTTCACGGCACAAGCCTTTAATTCTGGTTGCAGCGAGTCGGGACAGGATATGTGATGAGTCAGGGCATTAGCTTCTGCCTTGTCTGCCCAAAGTGCGCCCCAGTGCATCGGGACAAAGACAGTTCCGGGAGAAATTGCTTTTGTTACTTTAGCTGGAAAACGAGAGGTGCCGCGACGAGTTTGCACTTCCACCAAATCATTCTCCTGAACATCTAAATTGGCAGCATCGCGGGGATGAATCTCAATAAATGGATTCGGGTGCATCTGCTTGATTTTATCAATCCGTCCCGTGCGGGTTTGGGTGTGCCAATGGCCGTAAAGTCTGCCTGTAGTTAGGACATAGGGATAGTCTGGATCTGGTGGTTCTGCCAAACCGCGTGAATGGTATGCCCCAAAACGCGCCCGTCCATCAGGCGTAGGAAAACGCCCATCTGTATATAACCGCTTCACAGCTGGAAGTGTAGATTGCTTTTCCTTTGGGAGGGGCCATTGTAGGGGGCCTTGTGCTGCTAGTCGTGCGTGACTGATGCCACTCATATCGCAGACGCGATCGCGTGTTACCTGAGCATATTCGTCATAAACTTCAGCTGAGGTAGAGTAGGGAAATTTGTCGCCAAAGCCCAGTCGCAGTGCTACTTCCACAAAGATTTTCCAATCGGCTTTCGCTTCACCAGGAGGAGTGCGAAACGCCTTACATAAAGTGACAACTCGCTCAGAGTTAGTCATTGTCCCAGTTTTTTCGCTCCACTGCGCCGCAGGAAGCAGGACGTGAGCAAATTCGGCAGTTTCCGTGGGGTAATATGCGTCTTGGTATACCGTAAAAGGCGATCGCATTAACGCTGCCTTAGAACGTTCCAAATCGGGTAAACTCACAGCCGGGTTAGTTGCTGCAATCCAGAGCATTCCGACATCACCAGTTTCCAGACCCGTGATGATGTCCCACGCCGCCAAACCTGGAACAGGCGAAATCTGTCCGGCGGGAAGTTGCCAAAATTCTTCTAATTCGGCGCGATGTTGGGGATTTTTTACCACTCTATAGCCTGGTAGGATGTGGGAAAGTCCCCCAGTTTCCCGTCCGCCCATCGCGTTTGGCTGGCCTGTCAGGGAAAAAGGGCCGCTCCCCGGTTTACCAATCTGAGCAGTCATCAGGTGCAGATTAATAATAGTCCGTACCTTGGCAGTCCCTTCCGAAGACTGATTCACGCCCATCGACCACATAGACAGCACGCGCTCAGAATCAGCCCAGTAGCGAGCAGCTGTTTCCAGTTCCTTTACCAATATGCCGCAGCGTTTGGCGACAACTTCCGGCGGATAGTGCTGAATCACCTCAGCATAAGCCGGAAAATTGGAGGTGCATTCGTCAATGAAAAAACTATCAATTCTGCCCCAACGCATCAACAGGTGGGCGATACCGTTGAGTAAATCAATATCAGTCCCAGGTTTTATCGCTAAATGTAAATCTGCTGCTTCCGCTGTGGTGGTTTTTCTGGGATCGACCACAATCATTTTCACCTTAGGATTTTTCTTGTGGTGTTTCCGCAGGCGGTTAAAAATAATTGGGTGACATTCTGCCGTGTTGCTACCGATGATAAAGGCACAATCGGTTTCATCTAAATCTTCGTAGCAGCAGGGAGGGCCATCGCTTCCAAAGCTCTGCGAATAACCCGCCACGGCGGAGGACATACACAAGCGAGAATTGGAGTCAAAATTATTAGTACCCAGACACCCTTTAAGGAGTTTCTGAGCAACATAGTAATCTTCTGTTTGCAGTTGTCCAGAGCCATACATACAGACGGCTTCTGGCCCTTGAGTCGAGAGAACGGTTTTAATCCGACTCGCCACCCGATCTAAAGCTTCTTCCCAGGAGGCGCGGCGGAAGGGTTCGTCTAGGGAGTCGCGCACCATTGGATACAGAAGTCGGTCTTTGGACAGAGACTCGGCAACGGTTGCACCCTTGACACACACCATACCCTGACTGGAAGGGTGAGTGCGATCGCCCTGCACTTTCCAGATGGGAGTTCCTTGACTATCCCTATTTACTGCTTTACCTGGTTGTGCTGGAGGTGACACCTCCAGTCCGCAACCAACACCGCAGTAAGGGCAAAGGGTTTTTGTAGTGTCAGTTGTCATTAGTCTGTATTTTATTGCTAATTTAGCAGTCCTATTTGATGGAGAAAATGAACCGCAGAGGCGCAGAGGGCGCAGAGTCAGAGAAGCTATTAGCTATTAGCCATCCTTCAATTAGCCAATGACTATTCATCGTCATGAGCAAATCGGTTATACAGGAAGTCTAGGGCGTAGTTACGCAAGTTGTAGTATTCGGGATTTTCCATGATCTGGGCGCGGTTGCGGGGACGAGAGAAGGGAATATTCAAGACTTCGCCGATTTTCGCTTTTGGGCCGTTGGTCATCATTACTAACCGATCTGCTAGAAACAGCGCTTCGTCGATGTCGTGGGTAATCATTAAGACTGTTACCCGATGTTCCCGCCAAATTGTCAGGAGTTCTTCTTGTAATTCTTCTTTGGTGATGGCATCTAATGCGCCGAAAGGCTCATCTAAAATCAGAACTTTAGGGCGAATGGAAAGGGCGCGGGCGATCGCTACCCGCTGTTTCATGCCGCCGGATAGTTGCGTTGGCTTTTTGTCAGCGGCTTCGGTGAGTCCCACCATCGCCAAATGTTCTTTGACGATGGCGACTTTTTCCTTGTGGGGTTTGTCTGGGAAGACGGAATCTACTGCCAAATATACGTTATCAAAGGCAGTCATCCAGGGCAGGAGACAATAGTTTTGAAACACCATCATCCGATCTGGGCCTGGTTCGCGAATTGTCGCAGTTTGCAGGCGCACTTCCCCATGAGTCGGCTTGTTGAAACCTGACACCATGTTTAACAGTGTGGATTTGCCACAACCAGAGTGACCAATCAGGCAGATGAATTCGCCTTCGTAAACGGTGAGGTTTACCCCATCCAGAACCGTGCATGGCCCTTGGGCAGAAGGATAGACTTTGGAAACATTCTCAATTACCAAATACGGGTCGCGGTTGATTACCGGACTGAAGGCTGACGGGTGAGGACTAACTGATGAGGTGTTGCTGCTGTTTACAGTTTGCATGAGAAGGATGGGGATGAAGGATTACTAATTGTTTTTGCCATCAGCCATTAGCTATTTACTAATAACTAATTGGTCGATGTTGATTTCTTCGATGGTGGTTGGGCGTTTAATTTTGACGCTGTTGAGGTATTCCAGGGGGTCGTCGGGGTTGAAAGTCGTTCCGTCAAACATTTTGATCGGTTCGCGATCGCGTCCAATATCCGTCAACTCTAATTCCCGTGCCGCTTGTCCATAAACGTCCACGCGCCGCACCCGTTCTGTAACGTCTAACCAGTTTTTCGGGAACGGAATAATCCCCCATCGTGCCAGCTGAGTCATCACCCATAGTCCTTCCTCCCGTTCTGGGAAGTTTGCCTTGTCAACAAAGAATTGGTTGTAACGCAACATCATCTCAGGTTCTTCGCCTGTCCCGCGGTCGTAGGGGTCGATAAAGCCGGGACGAATATGTTCTGCGGCAGCACCTACATAATGAGGCTGACAAAGTAATTCCAGAACTTCTTCTCGATGGCGGCGGTCATCGCAGTATTCACAAGCTTCCAGCAGCGCTTTAATTAAAGCTACGTGGGTTTGGGGGTATTTATTTGCCCATTCTTCCTTGCATCCGAGTACCTTCTCCGGATGTCCAGCCCACAGTTGCATATCTGTAGTGATGACAAACCCTAAGCCTTCCTGAACGGCGCGAGAGTTCCAGGGTTCGCCGACGCAGTAACCATCAATGTTTCCAGCTTTTAGGTTGGCTACCATTTGCGGGGGCGGAATCACTGCGATGTTGACATCTTGATCTGGATCTATCCCAGCGGAAGCCAGCCAAGAACGCAACATCAGATTGTGCATTGAAGCTGGATGCACTACCCCGAAATTGTAAACTTTGTCAGGATTTTGGGCGATCGCTCCTTTTAAGTCTGCCAGAGTACGAACGCCTTGATTGTATAATTCCTTACTTAAAGTAATTGAGTTACCGTTGCGGGATAAAGTCAATGCTGTACAAATTGGTACTGGCGGCTTTCCCCCACCACCCAAAGTCATTGACATCGGCATTCCGGCGACCATTTGGGCAGCATCCAGCCGTCCCGTCCCCACACCTTCTGCGATCGCTTTCCAGCTGGGTTCGCGGTTTAAGGTGACTTCCTCTAACCCGTGTTTGGCAAAAAATCCTTTTTCCTTCGCCACTACCAAAGGCGCGCAGTCAGTTAAGGGAATAAAGCCAATTTCCAGATTTACTTTTTCCAACCCGTTGCGGGAAATAGCCATAGGTGCCTGTATCTGGCGCTTCTTGGCTTTTTTCTGCTGGTTGAGGAAGTAAATCATCTCGTTCCGCAACACGTAGTAGCTGGGATGATTCACCACATCCATGCGCCTGCGGGGGCGGGGAATCGACACATCCAGAATTTGCCCGATATGCGCTTCCGGGCCATTGGTCAGCATCACGATTCGGTCTGATAGCAACAGCGCCTCATCCACGTCGTGCGTCACCATAATTGAGGTAACGTGGCTTTCCTCGCAAATTTGCATCAATTTTTCTTGCAAACCGCCGCGTGTCAGTGCATCCAGCGCCCCGAAAGGTTCATCTAACAACAGCACTTTCGGACGCAACGCGAGGGCGCGGGCGATCGCTACCCGCTGCTTCATCCCTCCAGACAGCTGCCCCGGTCGTTTATCAGCCGCTTGCCGCAGCCCCACCATATCAATGTGATGCTCTACAATGCCTTTACGCTCCCCTCTGGGCTTGTTCTGAAATACTTCATCTACCGCCAGAGAGATATTCTCCCGAACAGAAAGCCAAGGTAGCAACGAATAATTTTGGAACACCACCATCCGGTCTGGCCCTGGCGAAGTGATTTGTTTCCCCTCTAAAATCACACCTCCTCTGGTTGGTTTATCTAAACCAGCCACCATATTTAATAAGGTGGATTTGCCACAGCCAGAGTGTCCAATTAAAGATATAAATTCACCCTGTTTAATTTTTAAATCAACATTCCTAAGTGCTACATAAGTGCCACCGTTGGCAAGTGGGTAAATTCTGTCTACGTGGTCGATTTCTACAAAAGACATAGGAATTGGGGATTGGGGATTGGTGATTGGGAGATTGGGGATTGGGGATTGGGATTGGGGATTGGGGATTGGGGATAATTCTTACCTAGTCCCTATTCCCCAGTCCCCAGTCCCCAACCCCTATTTTTGTTCTTCTGGAACTACCATTGAAGCGATAAAAGCCACCATTCTATCTAGCAGCAGACCAACAATACCGACATACACAAGCGCGATGATAATTTGACTCATCAAAGAATTGTTGTAGGCATCCCAGATAAAGAAGCCGATACCCACACCGCCTACCAACATTTCAGCCGCAACAATCGCCAACCAAGACAAACCAATTCCAATTCTTAATCCCGTAAAAATGTAAGGAACTGCTGCGGGAAGTAGAATTTTCAAGAAATACTTTTGTTTAGATAGCCGCAACACTCTGGCGACATTTCTGTAGTCTTGGGGTAGCTGCTGTACGCCTACAGTTGTGTTAATAATAATAGGCCATACTGAGGTAATAAAAATCACGAAAATAGCTGAAGGGTTGCTTTGTTGAAGTGCTGCTAGAGATATAGGCAACCACGCCAACGGGGGAATAGTACGTAACACTTGGAAAATTGGGTCTACAGCCCGATAAGCAAAATCATTAGCCCCAACTACAATACCTACAGTTATGCCAACTATCGCAGATAAAGAAAAGCCAATTGCTACCCTTCCTAAGCTGGCTAAAATTTGCAATGCCAAACCTTTATCTGTACCGCCATTATCAAAAAACGGATTAATAATGTAAGGGTTCCAAGTATCACCAATCACTTGTATTGGCCCTGGCAAACCTTTAGAACCAGGAGGGCAGAGGAGTTGCCATACTAGCAGAAACAATGCCAAAGCAACTAAGGGCGGCACAATATATTTAGCTTGCTTCTGAAAAAAACTTGTCACTAACTGTTGAGGATTGTTAGTTTGCAGGCGGCGGTCAGCTTTAGCAGTCATTCTCGCTCCTAATGGTTATCTATTAGTCATTGGCTAATTGCTAACCCCTCTTAAGGAATTAGCAATTAGCTATCCTTCAATTAGCAATTTATGCCTTTTTAATCTTGAGACTCTTCAAGTATTCTTCTGGCTTTTCGGGGTCAAATTTGACACCATCGAAGAACGTTTCAATGCCACGAGAACTGCTAGTAGGAATTTCTGCACTGGGAACACCAAGCGCTTTAGCCGCTTCTTTCCACAAATCTTCGCGGTTTACTTTGTCCACGAGTTCCTTAAGATTTGTGTCAGCGGGAATATTGCCCCAGCGAATGTTTTCAGTTAAGAACCAGGTGTCGTGACTCTTGTAAGGATAAGAAGCATTATCTGCCCAGAACTTCATCTGTAACGGGCTACCCGTAACCACTGGACGACCGTCGCCGTAATCAATATTGCCTTTAGAACGCTCAATAATATCTTTGGCTGGCACCTTGAACCACTTCGCTTGGGAGACAATTTGGCACATCTCCTCTTTGTTTTCTGCTTTGTCGCACCATTGCTGGGCTTCTTGTACCGCCATCAGTAACGCTTTGGCAGAGTTGGGATTTTTATCCACCCAATCTTGTCGCATGGCAAAAGCTTTCTCTGGGTGATCTTTCCACAGTTCACCTGTCAGCAATGCGGTGTAACCCTGTCCTTGGTTAACCAGCTGGGCGTTCCAAGGTTCGCCTACGCAGAAGGTTTCCATGTTGCCCGTTTTCATATTTGCCACCATCTGTGGCGGTGGGATAGGAACAACGGAAATATCCTGGTTAGGATCAATACCGCCAGCGGCTAACCAGTAGCGCATCCATAGGTCGTGGGTGCCACCAGGAAACGTAATCGCAGCTTTGAGGTCATTTTTACCACCTGCTTTGGCTTTAGCAAAGGCTTCTTTCAGCCCCTTGCTTTCTAAACCAACTTTTGCCTCTTTGTAAGTATTGGCAATGGAAATTGCCTGACCGTTGGTATTCAACCGCGCCAAAATGTACATCGGTACGGGTTGCTTGTTCTTGGTCTGACCCAAGGTCATGAAGTAAGGCATGGGGCTTAATATATGCGCCCCATCAATACCACCGCCTTGAGAGCCTATTTCCAAGTTGTCGCGAGTTACGGGCCAAGAAGCTTGCTTGAGGATTTCGACACCTGTCATGCCGTACTTATCGAATAAACCCTTTTCTTTGGCAATAATCAGGGGTGCGGAGTCGGTAAGAGCGATAAATCCTAACTTGGCGTTGGGTGTTTCTACTTTTGGTGCGTTAGCGGCTAGGGTGGCGGCGGGTGAGGAACCTGAACCACCTGTGGAGCTATTGGCGTTTGTGGAGGTGTTGGTAGGGCCAGAGCTACAGCCATGAGCGAGTAAAGATGCAGCTGTAGCTGCTCCTGCGGTGATGATGAATTGCCTTCTGGAAAGTCTCGTCATTTTGTTTGTTGGTTGTTGCTAATTGCTGACTAATTTTTGATTTCTGCTTTGAATTGCTGGATGAGTAAATCGCGCAATACTGGTTTGAGGTCTTCGCAGGGAATGCTTTTCTGGACGCAGGTGCCGAGTTCGGCTTCTTTACCCACTTTGCCGCCCATGTAAAGATCGACACCTTCAACGGTTTTGCCGTTTTTGCGTACCTTTGTCCCCATTAAACCGATGTCAGCGACTTGCGGCTGGGCGCAGGAGTTGGGGCAACCTGTCCAGTGAATTCGCACGGGTTGGGTTAGGGAAAGTTCTGCCTCTAGCTCCTGAATCATTGCCACGGCGCGGTTTTTGGTTTCAATCAGGGCAAAGTTGCAGAACTGTGACCCGGTGCATGAAACAAGCGCTTTTGTCAATGGTTGGGGACTGGTAGAGAATTTTTCTAAGAGGGGTTCGGCTAGGAATGCCTCCATCCTTGAGCTTGGGATATTAGGGATGATGACGTTTTGTTCAACGGTGAGGCGAATTTCGCTGCTGCCGTAGACTTCGGCTATTCGGGCGAGGTCAAACATATCTTGGGCAAACAAACGCCCGACGGGAACGTGCAAACCGACGTAGTTTAAGCCGGGTTGCTTTTGAGGATATACGCCAAGGTGGTCGCGTTTTTCCCAGTCGATTTCGTCTTTTTCGACTGCTGGTTGCAGTGGTTTACAGAGATATTTTTCTACTAATGCCCGGAAATTTTCGAGTCCAAGTTCATCGATAAGCCACATCAACCGGGCTTTTTGCCGATTGGATCTGGGGCCTTGGTCGCGAAAAACTTCGAGAACTGCTCTGGATACATCCACAACATCTTCGGGAGGAACCCAGGCATTTAGGGGAATTGCTGCATCGCAGCGTTTTGCGGAGAAGAAGCCACCGACGAGAATGTTAAAACCGAAGGTGCCGTTTTTGAATGCGGGGACAAAGGCGAGGTCGTTGATTTCGGCGTGAACCGAGTTGTCGCGACAACCTGCGATCGCTATATTAAATTTTCTCGGCAGATTCGAGAAGGCTTTGTTGCCTTCCCCCTTACTGGTAATCATGTCCTGAACTTGCTGCACAAGTTCTCTAGTATCGAACAATTCATCCGCATCAATTCCCGCTACTGGCGAACCAGTGATGTTGCGAACGTTGTCCATCCCAGACTGGACGCTAGTTAAACCAACTTGGTTAAACCGATTGAAAATCTCTGGCAGATCCTCAATCCGGATTCCCCGCAGTTGGATGTTTTGCCGAGTGGTAATATCAGCATTGCCATCTTCGCCATACTGTTGCACGACTTCAGCTAACACCCGCATTTGACTAGCTGTGAGAATACCGCTTGGCATCCGCAGCCGCATCATAAACTTTCCGGGAGTGACTGGTCGAAAGAACACACCCACCCACTTCAGACGGTGGTCACGGTCTGTTTCGTCCATCGCCTCCCAGCCAATGCGGGCGAAGTGTTCAAGTTCTGACTTTACTGCCAGACCATCTTTTTCGGCTTTAAATTTTTCAAACTTGTTCAGACTTGCTGTTGGCGTGGCTGTGCTTGTCATGGGTGTGTCCTCATTACTTAGCGCTCAACTGCCCCCAAACCGATTTCAGGTGTTTCGTCAATCGCTCGTTGATGATAAGTTATGCGGACTGACTGAGGAAATTCGTATACAAAGTTACAAAATATTAATGTAAATGAAGTTTCCGCATAATTGTTATGCTATTTTGACATCAGCTCTTACTTAAGAAAGATTGATAAGTAGAGCTGATTATGGTTATAAAGACTAAGAACTAGGGTATGGAGAGTGAGGAGAGAGTAGATATAAGATTTGTTAATTAATAACTGACAAATAATAACTTTTATTTGCTATCTAATGTGTAGCAAATAAATACAGAAATCCTATTTAAAAGTTAGAATGCAGCGCGGTTTTGTACGATAAGCATTAGAACGGGTACAAAACTCGGCAAAATTAATGATCATACCGACTTCTGTGCTGACAGAGCTGCTCTGGGCCCTGCCTCACCTGCGAACCCAAATGTATTTCAAGTCTTCCTTAACGGCACTCTCTCATGCTATGGAAGACCAAATTCTGGCATCTTCAGACAAGCATCTGGTGATTGCCAGCTTCCAGCGAGAGCGTTTCTATCGTCAGGAGGCTCATCGGTATCGACGGATTGCCGAACGGACGGATCAGGTATATGTGATGGCGGCACCGGAAGCATCCTTTACCAACGGATCGGGCTATTACGAAACTGTGGCTTTTGAGCCTGAGGACGGCTTGAGTAAAGAATGGCACTTAGTGGTGGTAGGACAGCACTATGCCACCTGCTTAGTATGTCGGGAAAGAACACCTGAAGAAGCAAAAGTCAAGAGGCAAGAAGCAAGAGGAGAAAAGTCCCGCCTGTCGGCTCCTTTGGAGATGGACACAGCCCGCCGATTTGAGGGAATTTGGAGTTTTGATCGGCAAGTAAGCTGTACTGTTGCTGGATTATTACTGAATCGGATTTTACAGTATCGCCCGGAGTTGGAAGAGAAAATCGCTCAAGCGCAAAATGCTTACGGCATTGCTTCGGTAGCACGGGTTGTAGGGGTTGGGGAGAATTTATTAACTCAAAATGCAACAGCCACCAACCCCGATCCGTTTGTTGAGTGCCTGCTGACTTACTTACAAGCTGGGCAGTATAAACTGCTAAAAGCTTATCGTTCTATTTCTGCTCAGGAACGCAAAGAGCGTTTAGTAAACTCAATTACCGCTGCCATTCGCAGGGGTAGCAATACAGGACAGCCGCTACATCCGGATGAAATTCTAGAAGTAGCAGTGCAGGAATTGGGTCAGGCTTTGTCTGCTTGTCGGTGTCTAATATATCGCGTCTCAACGGATACAGCTACGACAATCAATCATGAATTTTTGGGTGTGAGTGGTAGCGGGGATTCTCGACTTCCCTCTACGCTAGGTCAGACTTGGCCTTTGGAGAATAATCCTCTGTTTCAGGAAGTTGTACAGAAGCGAGAACAAGTGTATGTAGCTGATACTCAGACAGATTCTCGGATTGTCGGGGATGGGTTGAAGTCAGGCTCTAATAGCCAGCTGCAAGCTATTGTGAGCAATTTTTCTATTTCTTCGTGGCTAATGGTACCAGTGCTGTATCAGGATCGGTTGCTGGGGATGGTGGAGTTGCATTATTGCGGCGGGACACCGTATGAGTGCGAGGAAGATGAACTGGAATTGGTGGAAGCGATCGCTACTCAAATCGGCGGTGC
Organism: Trichocoleus sp. FACHB-90; assembly: GCF_014695505.1. Lineage (NCBI taxonomy): Bacteria > Bacillati > Cyanobacteriota > Cyanophyceae > Leptolyngbyales > Trichocoleusaceae > Trichocoleus > Trichocoleus sp. FACHB-90. The sequence goes on along the minus strand of NZ_JACJOK010000048.1, from coordinate 6,322 downwards.
TTTAATTCAAGCTGAGGCCTACGCTAACCTGGAAGACCTCAACCAGCAGCTAGAAGCCCTCGACCGCACCCGCAGCAACTTGGTTGCCATTACTGGTCACGAACTACGCACCCCTCTATCTACCATCCAAGTCTGTCTGGAAAGTCTGGCAACCGAACCGGATATGTCTCCAGAAATGCGGCAGGTGATGCTCAACACTGCTCTCTCCGACGCGGAACGGATGCGTAAACTCGTGCAGGATTTCCTCACCCTTTCACGGTTGGAAAGCGGTCGCGTACAATGGCACCCAGAATCGCTGGAGTTGCAAGAGTGCATTGACCTCGCCCTCAGCAGTATCCGCGCCCGTCATTCTGATGGTCAATTGCCAGAGATTCTCACAAAAGTCCCCGATTCCCTGCCTTTGGTAAGAGCTGATGGCGAGTGGCTGGTTGAGGTTCTTGCCAAGTTGCTAGATAACGCTTGTAAATTTACCACGTCTAAAGGAAAAATTACTATTAAGGCTTCCAGTAACGGTGGTTCTATGCTGGAAGTCACTGTTGCTGATACGGGACGCGGTATTGAACCCAATCGACTTGAGGCTGTCTTTGATCGGTTCTATCAGGAAGAAGGCGCTTTGCGGCGAACTACTAGCGGTACTGGTTTGGGACTGGCAATTTGTCGCCAGATTGTCAGCGGTTGGGGTGGCGAAATTTGGGCTAAATCTGCTGGTAAGGACAAAGGTAGTGAGTTTCACTTCACCGTTCCCATCGTGGCAAAGCAGTCAATGGTTAGTAGTCAGTAACCGTTGGAAGGTTGGAATTTACACTTGCAACCTGCAACCTTCAACCTTCCAACGCCTTGACTAATGACGAACTGTTACAGTTCTTGACAGACTGGCAATAGAGACGTTTGCTGGGTGATAGGATGCCCTAAAACGTTGGGAGAAAAATCTATGCCAGAAACGGTAGAGACTCTAACTGGACAAACCCCGATATTTGGTGGCAGTACCGGAGGCTTGCTAACAAAAGCCCAAACCGAAGAAAAGTACGCTATCACCTGGACAAGCCCCAAAGAGCAAGTGTTTGAAATGCCGATTGGTGGTTCTGCCATCATGCGGCAAGGGGAAAACTTGCTGTTCCTCGCCCGCAAAGAATATTGCATTATGTTGGGCGGACAGCAACTACGCGCCAAGTTCAAAATCAACAACTACAAGATTTACCGTGTCTTCCCTAACGGTGAAATGGAGTATCTACATCCGAAGGATGGCGTGTTCCCTGAGAAGGTAAACCCCGGTCGTCCTTATGTCGGTAAGAAAGAACGCCGCCTAGGAGAGAATGTAGAACCTCCAAAAGTCAAGTTTAGCGGTCGTAATACTTTCGAGGTGTAGCGTCCGTTTTTGGGGTAAATGTCGATAGTTTTGTGGCGCGGTACGCCGTTGTGCATAACTTTAGGCACATAACCCCAATTGCCCTAAAAAATAAATAAAAAATAGTAGGGCTTACGCACGTCAACACGCTGTAGGGGCATGGCAATGTCATGCCCCTACAACAGAATTAGGGATTCACTAATTGACTGCGTAAGTCCTGAAATAGTAGGGTGGGCAAGAAAAAGGCAAACGGCAAAGGTAAAAAGGCAAAATTATTCATTTTTCCCTTTTTCCTATTGCTTTTTCCTTCTTAATGCCCACCCTATTTGTTTGAAAGGCTTATTGTATTTTTTAAACTTGAGGAACAATACCCGATAAATTTATGATTTTTCCTGACTTTACTCAATTTTCCGATTTAGCTAAGGAAGGCAACTTTGTACCTGTCTACCAGGAATGGGTAGCGGATTTAGAAACCCCTGTGTCTGCTTGGTACAAAGTCTGCGCGGGACAGCCTTATAGCTTTTTGCTGGAATCAGTGGAAGGTGGGGAGAATATCGGACGCTACAGTTTTTTGGGATGCGATCCGTTGTGGGTGTTGGAGGCGAGGGGAGAGAAGACTAGGCAAATTCATCGGAACGGGAATGCGATCGCATTTGAAGGCGACCCGTTTAAGGCATTGGCATATTGCCTAAAACCCTTTCACCCAGTGAAGTTACCTCAATTACCGCCGGGAATTGGGGGATTGTTTGGCTTCTGGGGATATGAATTAATTAACTGGATTGAACCTCGCGTACCGATTTATCCGGCTACTGAAGATGATTTGCCGGATGGGTTGTGGATGCAGGTGGACAACCTGATTATTTTCGATCAGGTAAAGCGGAAAATTTGGGCGATCGCTTATGCAGATTTGCGCGATCCTGATGTGGATTTGGCTACTGCGTACAAGTTAGCCGGCGATCGCGTTAAGCAACTGGTAAGCAAACTCCAGCTACCTTTATCCGGGAAAGACACAGTTTTAGAATGGACTCCGCCAACTGGAGAGGGAAGTGAATATACCAGCAACACTTCCCGCGAACAATACTGCGCCAACGTCCAAAAGGCAAAAGATTACATTCGCGCGGGGGATATTTTCCAAGTTGTACTTTCCCAGCGACTCTCGGCTGAGTATAGCGGCGACCCCTTCGCCTTGTATCGTTCCCTGCGCTTAATTAACCCGTCGCCTTACATGGCTTATTTCAACTTTGGCGACTGGCAAATTATTGGTTCTTCTCCAGAGGTGATGGTGAAAGCGGATCTTTCTCCAGAAGGGAAAGCGATCGCTACCGTCAGACCAATTGCTGGAACCCGCCCACGAGGGAAAACGCCAAAGGAGGATGACAGCCTTGCGGAAAACTTACTTCAAGACCCCAAGGAAATTGCCGAACACGTCATGCTAGTTGACTTGGGACGCAATGACATGGGGCGCGTCTGCACCAGCGGTACAGTGAGAGTCGATCAACTGATGGTAATTGAGCGTTACTCTCATGTGATGCACATTGTCAGCAACGTTGTGGGACTCCTGGCCCCCGATAAAACCGCTTGGGATTTACTTAAGGCTTGCTTCCCCGCGGGGACAGTCAGCGGCGCGCCTAAGATTCGGGCGATGGAGATTATTAAGGAATTAGAACCTTGCCGTCGCGGGCCATATTCTGGGGCTTATGGCTGGTATGACTTTGAAGGACAATTGAATACTGCGATCGCTATCCGCACGATGGTTGTGCGTCCCCAAGACGGCGGTAAACATACCGTTTCAGTTCAAGCTGGTGCTGGTTTAGTTGCGGATTCTGACCCGGAAAAAGAATATGAAGAAACTCTCAATAAAGCCAGAGGGCTTTTAGAGGCGATTCGCTGTTTAGCTATTAGTCAGTCCGTTGCTACTGGCTAATAATTTCAAATCCGTCTGCCCATAATTAAAGAACCCCACCCCCAACCCCTAGAGAGAACAACCGGAGAGGGGTTGGGGTGACTCTTCATGGCTGGTAATCAACTGGATTCGGCTTAGGCTACAGCTGCTTCATAACGACCGCTTCATACGGCACGACACCAGCTTTTTCACTTTTAAGACAGCGTGCCGCAGTCCGCGATAAATCAAGCGTTCTAGGGGCAATGTAGGGGCCGCGATCGTTGATTCGGACGATGGTAGCATCCCCATTTTTCGTATTTTTCACCTTGAGAAAGGTATTAAATGGTAGAGAGGGATGCGCTGCCGTTAGTGCGTACTGGTTATACTTCTCGCCGTTTGCTGTTAAGCGCCCGTGAAAATAGTCTCCATACCAGGAGGCAAAACCTTCAAATTTGTCATCTGTGGAGACTAATCCGTGCAGTTGCGCCTGTGCTTTCACCAAGGTTAAAGGTGCAGCGCCCAAAGCGATGCGGAGATTATTCACCCATTCGATTGCCAATATTTCTCCATTGCGACCGAGATTGGATGCGATCGCTTCATCAATGGCAAACAACTGGTTATTGCCTAACCTCCCCCCAGGCATCCCATAAAACAGCATTGGTTGCACTTGTGAACCATCCAAATTGGGGTTTTGCAGAAGTTTCGCTACACGCTTGGCAAAAGCTTCAGCTTCAACTTTGTCGGGAATTTCGGCAATCAAATTTCCCTTCACCCAGACTTGAAACTGCTCGTGTTCTGTGGCTTTTTTGCCAGAAGAATTCTTTTTTCCCTTCGCCAATGACCGCCAAAATCCTTGCCGCTGACTGAGTTTAGAGCTGTTTAAATTCTCCCCGGCTTCACTTTTGTAGCGAGTCCGAACCACGGCAACAGGCGCAGGCTTTGGTTTTTCATTAGGCTCAAAACGAGCAGGCCAGTTTAACAAATTCTGCACAACCTGCATTATTCTTTGAGAAAAACTAATCTTTGATACTCTACTGCCTGGTACTTCAATCCATGAGGCAGATTTGGAAATGATTGTTGGTGTAAAAGGCGCAGATTCATTGCTTTGCTCTGACGCTGGAACACAGAGATCATTGTCTAACGCATCTATCCAGTGGATAGATTGAAGAGCCGATTTTACTTTGTCTTTGTTTGGTAGAGGCTCTCCTATTCCCGATCCAGCCTGAAAACCCAAGGTAGGCAAAACTGCACTAAATTCCTGAGAATGCAAGCCCCCTAAGTTGAATTGTGCCGGAAAAACTACGGGATTATAAGTTTCCAGGGGATTACCCACAGCCGACAAAACCTTGGACGGAAGAGCAGCCGACAAATAATCTGGTACCCTCAACAACGCCTGGTTAGACGATAAAAAATAGCTGAACCAGGATGTCACCCAAAAAAGTCCGAAGAATGGCATGAGCAATTAAATATTTGGTTACAATGCACTCTGGGTAGCTAATCGTTACCCAGTATACATAACTCCAATAAGAGTATATCTGCTCAGTCCTTAATTGTACACTCTAGCGCGATCCCAGCCTCTGGGTAACGTAATAGCGATCGCAACAACGCAACAATTTTTACCAAATATGGACAACCTCACCTTCTACATTGTGGATGTATTTGCCCTAGAAAAATACACCGGAAACCAGTTAGCAGTTTTTACTAATATCGGTGAACTTTCGGATGGTGAAATGCAACGGCTCGCTAAAGAAATGAATTATTCAGAAACTACCTTTGTGATATCTCCAGATATTCGCGAAGGTGGTTATGACGTGCGAATCTTTACCCCAGAGCAAGAACTACCTTTCGCAGGTCATCCTACACTAGGTACTGCCTACATCTTGCAGCAGAAAATTATTAATAAACCGGTTGAATCCCTGAATCTAAACTTGAAAGTTGGACAAATTCCTGTAACCCTGCATTACGCCGAGCAAGCAGTTGAATGGTTATGGATGCAGCAAAAAGCGCCTGCTTTTAACCAAAACTTGGAAATAGATACACTTGCCAAGATTTTAAATCTAGATTCGGCCGAGATAGATAACCGATTTCCAATTCAAGAAGTTTCCACTGGAGTTCCGTTTATCATCGTTCCATTGAAGACGCACTCCTCCTTAAAGCGAATCAAAATCAACAAAGATAAATACTTTGAGCTTGTAGATACCACTCAAGCAAAATCTATACTGGTTTTTTGTCCGGAAACCTACAATGCAGAGAATGACCTAAGCGTGCGCGTATTCGCCGATTATCTTGGCGTTCCAGAAGATCCAGCCACGGGAAGTGCGAATGGTTGTTTGGCTGGATATTTAGCGCAGCATTCCTATTTTGGACAAAACCCCATTAATATCCGAGTGGAACAGGGATATGAAATTGGCAGACCTTCCTTGCTGTTGTTGAAAGCTGAAAAACGTGCTGATTCAATTGACGTATTTGTAGGGGGAAAAGTGATTATGATAGCGAAAGGAGAATTTGTTTAATAATAGTCCCGACGAAGGAGAATCATGGCTACGCTACATAAACAAAGCCTACCTATCCAAGCTTTAAAAATATCGTTCCTAGGCTGCGACCTAGGAATGAATAAGGAGTCTCCACCTCCTTATAACTACCTACTTAAAATTTGAGATTTGTATGAATATCATCTTGCATATCACGAAGCGCGAACAATGGGAAGAATCACAATCAACAGAAATATATCGCGGCGATACCTTAGAATCTGAGGGTTTTATTCATTGCTCAACACCGCAGCAAGTTATTAAAGTAGCTAATAACTTTTTTCGCTACCAAACTGGTTTAGTTATCCTGTGCATTGAATCTGAAAAAGTGGAGCCAGAAATCCGATATGAAGGATTAGATGCAGGAGAGCAGTTTCCTCACATTTACGGCGCTTTGAATATCAGTGCTGTGGTGCGAGTGTTGGAGTTTGAGCCTGGTGAAGATGGCTTGTTTACATTAGACCTCTTGCGGAATTAAGAAAAATAAGCTAAATAGAGAAACAATTAACTAACAGTTATAGACAAGTAAATGAAATATAAACAAGCTTTGTCAAATTCACCATCTGA
>NZ_JACJOK010000047.1:0-24142 GCF_014695505.1 Trichocoleus sp. FACHB-90 | reverse complement strand
GGTACTCGCTCGTGCCAAAACAGTGGTTGACAAAGTGCAAGTTTACGATGGCAGCATTCAAAGATATTTGTCACAGGGCAACCTGAAAGAAGCACTCAAAATTGGCTTGGAAGCGTTAAAGCTCTTGGGAATAGATTTAATAGAAAATCCAAGTCAGGCAGATATTCAAAAGGAATTGGAGTCAACGGCGGCACTACTCGCTGAACGAGAAATTGAAGACTTGATTAACTTACCAGAGATGACTGCACTAGAACCGCTGGCAGCTATGTCAATCCTATCAAATATGGGATCTGCTGCATTTATAATGTTACCAGCCCTTTGGATACTGATTACTTGCAAAACAATAAATTTATTAATCAACTACGGTAATGCTATCTGGTCATCACTGTATTATGCCTGCTATGGGTTTGTTCTATGTGGAGTTGTTCAAGACATTGAATTCGGTTATGAGTTTGGCAAATTGGCTCTCAGTTTGGCAGAACGGTTGAATGCCAAAAATGGAAACTCGAAAACATTAATGTTTTCGAGTTTCCATATCCTGCACTGGAAGATGCATCTTAGGAAGATAATACCCATGATGGCTGATGTGTATCGAAATGGAGTGGAAACTGGAGACTTTGAATCTGCTGGTTATGCTGCATATGGCGTGTGCCGTAACTCATTTTTTGCTGGAGAGGAACTTACCCAGCTAGAACAAAAAACAGCAACCTACAGCAAAGCGATCAACCAAATCAGACGGGAAAGCCCCTCGAATTGGCTGGCAATATTACGGCAGACCATTCTTAATTTGCTAGATAGGTCTGAGAATCCCAGCCGCTTAGTTGGTCGGGTGTGTAATGAAGAGGAGGCATTACCACACGCCCTTGCAGTTAAAGATGGAACTGCAATTCAAATGCTATACCTGCACAAAGTTATATTGCCTTATTTATTTGAAGAATATCATCAAGCTATACAGACTGCTATTTTGGCAAGGCAACATTTTGAAGAGGTGACAGCAATAACGGTTTTACCTGTATTCTGTTTCTATCATTCTCTGGCGCTTTTGAGCCTATCGCTCGATGTTTCAAACTCTGAAAAAGCAGCTTGGCTAAACTCTGTTAACATCAACCAAGAAAAGATGCAGAAATGGGCAGAACACGCCCCAATGAATTATCTACATAAATTTTATCTAGTCGAGGCAGAGAAAGCGCGAGTCTTAGGGCAATTTCTTGAGGCTGAAGAGTTTTATGAACGGGCGATCGCAGGTGCTGCTGAAAATGAGTATATCCAGGAAGAAGCATTAGCTTATGAATTAGCGGCTAAACACTATCTAGCGCGAGGTCGAGAAAAAATTGCTCAAACCTACATGAAAGAGGCGCACTATTGCTACGATCGCTGGGGCGCAACCGCTAAAGTCAAAGATATAGAAAGTCGCTATCCACAGTTCTTTTCTCAGTCGTCTAGAGCCGCTTCCACATCAATTCCTATTACTGCTGAAACTATCACTCATCCCTTCCATACTGCTTTCGATTTAGCAGCAGTGATGAAAGCTGCACAGGCGATTTCTCGTGAAATTGAACTGAAGCAACTGCTGCGATCACTGATGCAAATTTTAATTGAGAATGCTGGTGCACAAACCGGATATCTGATTTTAGAAAACTCAGGAGAATGGTCGATTGAAGCGGCTTGTGAACTCAATGCCGATGAGAATGCTTGTGCGACTCAGGTATTACAGTCTATTCCAATTGCCGGTCAATTGCCAGAATCAATCATTCAATATGTGATTCGGACTCTGAAGCCTGTTGCCTTAAATGATGCGACTCGTGAAGGTGCTTTTATTAATGAGCCATACATTCAACAGAACCAGCCTCAATCTATTTTCTGTTTGCCGCTGCTGAATCAAGCCAAGCTGGTCGGTGTATTGTATTTAGAAAATCGGTTAGCAACTGGAGTATTTACACCAGAGCGATCGCAGGTCTTGCAGCTATTATCGACTCAAGCAGCGATCGCCATCGAAAATGCCAACCTTTACTCAGAACTGCAGGCTAAGGAAAGCAAGATCACCCAGTTCCTCGAAGCGATTCCGGTGGGAATTGCGATCGTGGATGCGGCGGGTCGCCCTTACTATACCAACCAATGCGGCAATCAACTCAGGGGCAAAGAAACTGATACTTCCATAGCACCGGAGCAGATCTCAGAGGCTTATCAGCTTTATGTAGCGGGAACGGATCAAATCTATCCAGCGGAGAGCTTGCCTGCTGTGCGGGCATTAAGGGGCGAACGCATCAGAACTGAAGATATAGAAATTCGTCGAGATCATGTCTCCATTCTAATTGAGGCACGGGGAACACCAGTTTTTGATCAACAGGGCAATATCACTTATGCGATCGCTACTTTTCAGGACATTACAGAGCGCAAACAAGCCGAGAAACTCCTAGCCGACTACAACTGCACTTTAGAGCAACAGGTCGCAGAACGAACTGCTGCGTTACGACAAAGTGAAGCCAATTACCGCAACCTGCTACAAACCGCGAATTCCGTCATCATTTGCTATGACACGCAAGGACGAATTCGATACATCAACGATTATGGGGTGAAACTCCTGGGCTATGAAGAACATCAGATTGTAGGGCGAACCTTATTTGAAACCATCATTCCAGACATCGAAACCTCTGGACGCGATGTCAAACCATTTGTTCACGATTTACTTCGTAATCCTCAATTGTACCCGCAAGGCGAGAGTGAAAACCTGTGCCGAGACGGTCGGCGAGTTTGGATGGCCTGGTCGAATCAAGCCATCTTCAATGACCAGGGAGAGGTCGTTGAAATCTTATCGGTGGGCAACGACACCACCCAGCGTAAGCAAGCAGAAGAGGCATTACAACGCAGTGAAGCCAAGTTCCGAACTATTTTTGAAAACTCGCAGGTTGGCCTCTACCGAACCCGCCTCTCGGATGGATTAATTCTCGATGCCAATCAACGCTTTGCCGATCTGTTTGGCTTTGATTCACCAGAGGAGATGATTGGGCTGGAGCACACTACAGGCTACTATGTCAATCCCAACGTTCGCCAACAAGCCATTGAGATGATGAAGCGGGATGGGGAAGTGCGAAGCTATGAATTCCAGATGCGAAAACGAGATGGTACAGTGTTTTGGGTACTTTCCTCTTGTTATTTGAATACAGCCGATGACTACATCGAAGGGGTGATTGCAGATATTAGCGATCGCAAACAGGCAGAAGCCGCGCTGCAAGCCTCTGAAGCAGAACTGCGAGCGCTCTTCTCAGCCATTCCCGATCCGCTGTGTGTTTACAATGCTGAAGGGCAAGTGATCGACGCAATCCCAGGAAATCCATCCTATGGAGAGGAGTATATAAAGGAATATATTGGTAAAACACTGCATCAACTCTATGCGAAGGAACAAGCTGATGAATTCCTGAATTATATTCAGCAGGTGGTGAAAACCCAACAAGTACTCACCGTTGAATACACTGAATGCCAGTGGATAGCTGGACGAGAAGTCTGGTTTTCGGCTCGCATTGCCCCGATTCGGCACGAACAGGTGATTTGGTTGGCGCGAGACATTACGCTGCAAAAGCAAGCAGAAGAAGCCTCAATTTTAGAGGAGCGCAACCGCATGGCGCGTGAAATTCATGACACACTCGCTCAGTCGTTTACAGGCATTCTGGCTCAGGTAGGAGCCGCAAAACAGGTGCTATCGGATGATGTAGAAGCAACTGGGGCACACCTAGACCTGATCAAAGAATTGGCGCGAACTGGACTGGTTGAAGCACGGCGATCGGTCGTCGCGCTCCGTCCTCAGCTTTTGGAGGAGGGCAGTTTACAGAGTGCTCTACATCGTCTCATCGCTCAAATCAGAACTGCCGCAATGGATACCACTTTGTATTATGAGATTGAGGGTGCAGTATATTCTCTCCCGACTGAAGTCGAGAATAACTTACTACGGATGGGGCAGGAAGCATTAACCAATGCGATTAAACATGCCAATGCTGACGAAATTCGAGTTGAGCTAGCCTACGATCGCGATCAGGTTTGCTTGCGCGTGCAAGACAATGGACAGGGCTTTGGAGTTGGGAGTATTCCATCCTCTGATGGTTTTGGCTTACTCGGTATGAGCGAACGGGCGGAGCGCATCGGCGCACAGCTCACGATTAGAAGTCAACCTGGACAGGGAACAGAGATTATTGTCACCGTCAATCGGAAGTAGCATCACGATGAGCCAAGCCACGACTATTCGGGTTTTGATTGCGGACGATCATGCCATTTTTCGGCAAGGATTAGCCACGATTATTAACCGTGACCCAGATATGCAGGTGATTGCCCAAGCCGAAAATGGGGAACAGGCGATCACTCTATTTAGGGAACATCAACCGGATATCACGCTGATGGATCTCCGCATGCCTGAAGTAGAAGGAGTTGCGGCCATCGGTGCAATTTGTGCGACAGCTAAGTCTGCTCGGATTATTGTACTGACCACGTATGATAGCGACGAAGATATCTATCGAGGATTGCAGGCAGGCGCAAAAGGATACCTGTTGAAAGAAACTGAACCTGACGAGCTTCTGAATGCCATTCGCACCGTTCATCGGGGTCAGAAGTATATTCCGCCAGATGTGGGAGCAAAGTTGGTACAACGCCTCAGCAATCCAGAACTGAGTGAACGAGAACTGGCAGTCCTCCGCTCACTGGCTCAGGGGATGAGTAATGCTGATATTGCGACTGCTTTGAGCATTGGTGAAGGCACGGTTAAATCTCATGTTAATCGGATTTTGAATAAGTTAGATGTGAGCGATCGCACCCAGGCTGTGGTTGTTGCCGTTAAGCGCGGCATTGTTAGTTTATAGGGTTGTACTTTCGATCGAATTGGGATTCTAACTTAAGTTATAACCAGCCTTCTACTTCGCGATGGAATGGTTACTCTATCAGTTTGTACTGTAAAAAATTTAACTCACTGTAGACGACGGCTCAAAGGCGATCTCCTATATTGAACTTATTCCGAAAGAAGCTGAGTACTAGAACTGGACACGCCCCAGATAGCTAGGAAAAAATGACATTGACTGAATTTGAATAAAAAAGGAAACAAACCCATGAGCAACACCATCGACACAATGATCGATCCCAACGACGCCGTGCTGCTGCTGATTGATCATCAGAGCGGACTCTTCCAACTTGTGCGTGACATCGAACTCCCAGTCCTCCGCTCCAATGTTATGGCACTCGCCAAGATCTCGCGACTCGCCAAGATTCCGACCTTCACGACTGCTTCGGTACCCGATGGTCCCAATGGTCCCCTGATTCCCGAAATCCACCAGCACAATCCTGAGGCGGTTTACATTCCGCGCACAGGACAGATTAACGCTTGGGATAACCCAGCTTGGGTAAATGCTATCGAGAAAACCGGGCGAAAGACTCTCCTCATCGCCGGAACTCTCACCAGCACCTGCATGGCGTTTCCAGCGCTGAGCGCACTGGCTGCCGGCTATAAGGTTTTCACAATCATTGACGCTTCCGGCAACTGGAGCCAGATGGCGACCGACCTCACTCTGGCCCGCCTCGTCCAGGCGGGAGCCATGCCCATCGACACTTACGCAGTAATGAGCGAACTCATGAACACGTGGAACCGTCCGGACGCAATGGAGTTTGCCGCTGTTGCGGTTGACCACATCGTGCCGCCTTACCGCGCCCTAATGGAGAGCTATGACAAAGCTCAATCCGTGCAACGAGATGGACGAGAGACCAAGCTCGATCGGCAAATGGCACCTGTGTAAAAGCACCTAATTGCAACGCGCACACACAAAATAAAAAAAGTGAAGGCGAGGAGTTGGTTATCAGTTCCTCGCCTCGCATTTCCGATAAGAGTGTCCGTAACGCCCCAACAAGCAGGCTAATCGGCATTGTCAGTTTGTAGGGTGTACTTTCGATCAAGTTCGGATTCTAACTTAAGTTAGAGCCTACCTTCTATCTTAAGAAGGAGCGGCTGCTCCATCAAATTACATCTTAAAAATGTTAACTCACTGTAGACGACAATTAAAAGCCAATTGCTTATATTGAATTCATGTGGATTGAGCAAGTGAATCACAAGGTTCCATGCTTGATACAGATATAGAAAGATGATCGACGACCATAGTTCCAGTTCTTTAGTTGTGCCAGCTTCAACCCAAGATCACAGTCAAGGTGTGCTAAGTGCCGCCGTGGTATTAGTGATGTATGGGGATTATCAATGTTCTAGAAGTGCAGCCGTTTACAAGCTGATTAAAATCATTCGGCAAGAGCTTACGGTTTCTTTTGGAGAGGATTATTTATGTTTTATCTTCCGCTTAGATATTCGGAAATGCATTGATCTATGCTGAAAAATACAATTTTCAAGACATTTGTTACTGCCACAGTAAGTAGTGCGGCTTTTTTGTGTGTAAGTGTTAATAATGCTTATGCTGCTTCTTTCAACTCTATTTCTCGTATTTATGCTTTTGGTGATAGCTATTCAGATAATGGGGCAGCACTTCGGATTACAACAGCAGCAGTTAACTCTGGGGTGCCTGGAGCATTTATATTCCCCCAAGTAGATGTATATGACTCTGATGGTCGATGGACAAATAATCCCGGCTTAACATCAGTTGAGGTACTAGCAAAACAAAAAAATTTACAATTAACAGATTATGCTGTGGGTGGTGCAAAAAGCGGTAATGGCAATTTAAGTACTTGGCTTGATAAATATCAAAATACTGGTTTATTCGGTCAAATCGAAGAATATAAAGCAGAAGTTAATCGTGTGCCAGATTCTAAGGGATTATACTTCATTTTTATATCTACAAATGACTTATTAGAAAGGTTTTTTAATAATCAGACTGGTTCGGTCGATGTATTAGCTGATGCTGCTGTTAACAATATTGTTTCTGGAATATCACAACTTGCAGTGCTAGGTGCAGAACAGTTTTTTGTTGTAAATTCTACAGATTTAGCTGCATTACCACTTTTTGAGCAATACTCAGAAGAGGCAGCTAAGTTTAGAGATGTTATCAATAAAAGTCTTCCCGGTCAACTCGATACCCTGAATAAGCAATTAGGTGTCGAAGTTGCACTGTATGACCATGTTGCAATTAGCAACAAAATTCGCTCTACCCCAGCGACATTTGGTTTTACCAATATAAATGATGCCTGCAAACTTTTATACACCACTGGGGGGTTAGAGCCTGCTTGTTCAACACCTAATAATTATTATTACTTCGACGAGATTCATCCTACTCGTCGTGTACATCAAATCATTGGTGAAGATATGGCCAATTTCTTAGATATACAGAAAACACCAACTGTTCCTGAACCATCAAATGTTGTAGCTTTGATAGCTTGTATAGGTATAATAAGTTTACTACGGCGTAAAGTTCATAGTAGCTAAGGGTATCACCGTGCCAAAATAGGTTTCATTGTACGCGCTTGTCCCAAACTTATAGCGGTTCTCAGTTGGGTGCAATATAGTAACAGTTGTGCGTGAACCATCCAATGATGTCTTTTTTAGTTACAGCATCTAAGGCATTTGTAATGGCCTCATCTAGGTATTGAGCCGAGATACAAGTAAAAAACAGCAATATGGTCTGAAAAGCCCTGCTGTATATAAGTTTGAGCGTTTTTAAGCGAAAGTAGGATTTTGCCTGAAGATACTTGCAGTCTGAGGGTCAATATTGCTTTTCGCCAACCCAAGAGTTTAATAAATACTCTGTGGTAGAAGGCTAATATTTTGGGCTATAATCCTTTGCCTGTAATAGTTACAGACAATCCATTGCGAAGGATACTCAAAGTCCTTGCTGTAAAACCTGTAAATAAAATTAATAAATACTCCAGTTTTTGTAGCGATACATACCCAAGATTTACGTTATCCTGCCGATTTTACTTAAAAATGGCTGAACCCTATATATACAGGACTTACGCAACTGGCTCACGCGAGCGCCATTTAATAGTACGGATGTATTATTTATTACAGTGAACCGCCAAAGAGGTTCCTACTCAAATTAGTAATAGTAATTGATAGCGTCAGGATGTCTTTAACATTTTATGAGAAAATTAGGAGCGTCGGGCATCAAAATCAGAAGAGAATGATGAAATTTACTAAACTTAACTATTGCCAATACTTGCTGAGTAGTCAAATTAATTATACTCTTACTAATTTGGCAGACCATTTGGAACAGATTAGTCATGATAAAATCAATCGCTATCTTAAGAATGAAAAGCTAACGCCACGTTTACTTTGGGATAATGTCAAAGATATCATAGAAATAAATGATAACGCTTATCTAGTTTTTGATGATACAGTAATTGATAAACGATATGCTACAGAAATAGAAACAAGCAAACGGAAGTACAGCGGGAACGAACATGGTGTAATTCAAGGAATTGGGCTAACAAATTGTATATATGTCAATTATGAGCTTGGAAAGTTTTGGGTAGTTGACTATCGTATTTATGACCCGGATAGAGATGGAAAAACAAAGATAGACCATGTGATGGAGATGCTGCAAAGCCTTATATACCATAAACATTTACCATTTAGAGCCGTCTTAATGGATAGTTGGTATGCCACCAATAAATTGATGTTATATATTGATGATTTAGGTAAATATTATTATTGCCCTCTCAAACGTAATCGACTTGTTGATGACACGGGCAAGGAAAAAGATTATCAGAAAATTGAGTTATTATCTTGGGATAAAGAGGAGTTAGAATCAGGTAAAATAGTTAAAATAAAAAAGTTTTCAGGGGCAAAGAAAGTGAAACTATTCCGGGTGACTGTCTCTACCGGCAGAACGGATTTTATCGCTACAAACGATTTATCTCAAGACTCGACGGACGTTATACAGAAAGTGTGTAAGGTGCGTTGGAAGGTTGAGGAGTTTCATAGAGAGTTAAAGCAATTGACAGGTATTGAATCATGCCAATGTCGCAAAGGACGGATTCAAAGAAACCACATTGCCTGTGCTATTTTAGTCTGGCTTAGGCTTAAAAATTTAGCTTATCAAAGTGGACAAACAATTTACCTTCTTAAGCATGGATTGTTGTCAAATTATTTAGTTCAACAACTAAAACGTCCGGACATTCCCATGTTGATCGTTTAGTTTTTGGGTACTTGGCGAGAGTGCAAGCGCCATTGCTTGTGACAGTTGCGTAAGTCCTGATTCCAATGGACGTAGGTGCCAGGCTGGCGGAGCGGATGAACAGCCCGGACCTTAGTAAACGCGAGAGCGAAGTCTTACACCTAATGACGGCTGGCAGGAGTAATCTGGAAATTGGTGAAGTTCTAAGTATTAGGGAAGGCACTGTTAAGTCTCACGTCAACAATATTCTGAGCAAGTTGAACGTCAGTGATCGCACACAGGCTGTTATTGCCGCACTGAAGCGGGGAATTGTCAGGCTGCCGTAGCGGATAGGACTCCATTGTTACTAAAAAAACATCACGATTTTAGAAGAAAGCTAGTAGTCAATCTAAATTTATAGAAGGCATCCTTACTCTTCCTAGCTGAAACAAACTACAATCTGCAAAAGCTTAAAACAAGCCTTTTGACCAAACCTTTCGGAATCGCTTCCAAGCCTACACAGCAAGGTGATAGTTATGATTTCCCTGCCTCAGGTTGCCGTCACAGCCAAAATCTACGAAAGTACTAATTCGTTGGTTTATCGAGGGATACGACAAAGTGATCGCACACCTGTCATCCTTAAGGTACTCAAAGAAGATTATCCTACCCCAGCCGAACTCACCCGCTATAAGCAGGAATATGAAATTACGCGCTCGCTTAACATAGATGGGGTCGTAAAGGCTTACAGTCAACAAGATTATCAGCGATCACTGGTGATGCTCTTGGAGGATTTTGGCGGGGAGTCCTTAGCCAAATGGATGCAGACATCACCCCAAGCCTATTGTCCTGTTCCTTTACCTGAATTCTTGCGCCTCGCGATCGCGATTACAGAAATTTTGGGCAGGATTCATGCTGTCAACATTATCCACAAAGACATTAACCCAGGCAATATTGTTCTCAATCCCAATACTGGGATTGTCAAACTTATCGACTTTGGCATTTCCACCCAATTAACCCGCACTAACCCGACATTTAAGAATCCCAATGTTTTAGAAGGCACCTTAGCCTACATGTCGCCCGAGCAAACCGGCAGGATGAACCGAACCCTGGATTATCGCACGGACTTTTACTCGCTGGGTGTCACCTTCTACGAACTGCTCACAGGGCAATTGCCTTTTCCGACAACGGATATTCTGGAACTGGTGCATTGTCATATTGCTAAACAGCCTATTCCACCGCATGAGGTGAATGCAGACATACCAATAGCTGTTTCAGACATCGTCCTGAAGTTGATGGCAAAGAATGCCGAACAGCGCTATCAGAGTGCCTGGGGACTCAAAGCTGATTTGAATGAATGTTTACGACACTTAGAAACAACGGGTGAGATTGCCACATTTGGATTGGGTAATCAAGACATCTCTGACAAGTTTCAGATCCCGCAAAAACTGTATGGACGAGAAGCGGAAGTTGAGACGTTACTAACTGCATTTGAGCGAATAGCTACAGGGGAGACAAAGCAAGCAGAATTGATGTTGGTTGCAGGCTATTCCGGTATCGGCAAGTCAGCACTAGTCCAAGAAATTTATAAACCCATTACTGAAAAACGGGGCTATTTCCTGACTGGTAAATTTGACCAGTTGCAGGGCAATATTCCCTACTCTGCTGTCGTCAGGGCCTTTACAGGATTAGTGCGGCAACTCTTGAGCGAACCGGAAGACCAGCTCGAACAATGGCGGAACAAACTCCTAACAGCGTTGGGAACGAACGGACAGATTATTATCAATATCATACCGGAAGTAGAACTGATTATTGGTAAGCAGCCACCCGTAGAAGAAGTTGGAGCAACTGAAGCTCAGAATCGTTTTAATCGAGTTTTTCAAAAGTTCATCAGGGTGTTCTGTTCACCAAAACATCCCTTAGTTATCTTTCTCGACGATCTTCAGTGGGCAGACTCGGCAACGCTCAAGTTAATCGACTTGATGATGACGGATGCAGATACGCAATGTTTGTTTCTGGTTGGTGCGTATCGAGATAATGAAGTTAACTCAGTGCATCCGTTAATGATGGCACTTAAGCAGTTAAGAAAAACCGGAGCAATCGTTAATCAGATTGTGCTAGCACCTTTAGGGCTAGAGGTGAGCGCACAACTAGTTGCTGACACATTACTCAGTGAAATCAGTACAGTCAAACCCTTGACAGAATTAGTGCTACAGAAAACAGACGGAAATCCTTTTTTTGTTAAGGAGTTTCTCAAAACACTGTACGTCGAAAACTTACTGACTTTTGATTTAGAGCATCTAAGCTGGCATTGGGATATCCCTCAGATTGAGGACAAAAATATCACTGAGAATGTGGTGGAGTTAATGGTTGGTAACTTGAATAAACTTCCCCATGCCACGCAGCAAATT
Organism: Trichocoleus sp. FACHB-90; assembly: GCF_014695505.1. Classification (NCBI taxonomy): domain Bacteria; kingdom Bacillati; phylum Cyanobacteriota; class Cyanophyceae; order Leptolyngbyales; family Trichocoleusaceae; genus Trichocoleus; species Trichocoleus sp. FACHB-90. The sequence goes on along the minus strand of NZ_JACJOK010000047.1, from coordinate 12,672 downwards.
TTAAAGCTTGCCGCTTGTATTGGTGCTAATTTTGACTTAAATACTCTTTCTATTATTAGTGAAAAACTACAGGGGGAAGTTTTTCCAGAGCTAGTGACAGCGGTGCAGTCTGGCTTGATATTAACCACATCGGACTTGGATGAACAGCTATTAGTCCAGGATTATAAATTCCTCCATGACCGAGTGCAGCAAGCTGCTTATGCATTGATTGATGAGTCGCGCCAACAAGTTGTTCATCTACAAATTGGTCGCAATTTACTGAGAAATACTTCTCCCGATGGACTATCAGAGAGGCTGTTCGAGATCGTGGATCATCTGAATCATGGGATTGAGCTGATCACTGCTCAACCCGAACGAGATGAAATTGCTCAATTAAATTTGATCGCAGGTCAGAAAGCCAAAGCAGCGAGCGCCTATAGTATGGCGAAAAAATATTTAGCCACGGGCAGAGCCTGCTTGGCATCTTCTAGCTGGGAAACGAACTATGGCCTGACCTTAGAGTTATACACAGAAACAGCAGAAGTTGCGTACTTGTGTGGTGAGTTTGAGCAAGTAGAATACTGGGTCACAGTTGTTCTACAAGAAGCTAAGACAGTTCTCGACAGCGTCAAAGTCTACGAAGTCAAAATTCAATCTGATATCGCGCAGAATCAGCCATTGAAGGCGATCGATATTGGATTGCAAGTTTTGCCGCAACTAGGGATTAGTTTTCCCGAAAAACCAAGTCAGTCGGACATTCATCTCGAACTAGACAGCATCACATCTCGCTTCCGTGAGAAGCCGATTTCTGACTTGAGCAATTTGCCCCAAATGACCGAGCCAGAGAAGTTGGCGGCGATGCCAATTCTATCAAGGATAACCATTGCTGCCTATCATGCTGCTCCCGCTCTAGTGCCAATACTTGCATCTAAACAGGTCAACTTATCCATCCAGTATGGCAATGCGTCTGCGTCTCCCTTTGCCTATGCCAATTTTGGTGGGCTCATTCTTTGCGGGATGGTCGGAAACATAGAGTCGGGTTACCAGTTTGGACAGGTGGCTCTCAGGCTGTTGTCCAAGCAGAATACCCATTCACTTAGAGCTAGGACATTAGCGATCGTAAATTTTCTCATCATCCACTGGAAAGAACATGCTAGAGAATCACTGGAGGCATTACTCGAAGCCTATCAAATTGGGCTGGAAACTGGGGATTTAGAGTTTGCCGCCTATGGTGCTTACACTTACTGCTTCCAATCCTTTGTGGTTGGAAAGGAACTCGTGGAGCTTGAACGCGAGATGAGAACATACAGTGAAGCAATCCGTCAACTCAAACAGAAAGCAATACTCACCTTTACTCAAATATTTCAGCAGTCTGTCTTAAATCTGATGGGATGCTCGGTCAATCCAACCCGTCTAATTGGCGAATTCTACAATGAGGAGAATGGATTGCCAAAACACGAAGCAGCTAATGATGCAACCGCATTCTTTAGTGTCTATTTCCACAAACTTTTCCTCTGCTATTTATTTTCTGAGTATGCCCAGGCAGTTGAAAACTCGGCCCTAGTGGAAAGTCTTTTGTTCCAAGCAACAGCGACACCCTTTGCTCCTCTGTACTACCTCTATAACTCTCTGGCAAGACTCGCAACCTATCCCGGAAGCAGCACTCAAACACAGGAAGAAATCCTCAAAAACGTTGCCCTTAGCCAGGAGAAAATGAAACAATGGGCGCATAATGCACCAATGAATCATTTGCATAAATATCATTTGGTGCAAGCAGAGAAAGCGCGAGTTTTGGGTCACTGGTTTGAAGCGGAAGAGTGCTACGAACAAGCAATTGTTGGTGCTAAAGACAATGACTATCTTCAAGAAGAAGCATTAGCCTATGAATTAGCTGCAAAATTTTACCTATCTCGTGGTAGGGAAAAGATTGCCCAAACCTACATGAAAGAAGCTCACTATTGCTATGAGCGGTGGGGAGCGACTGCAAAGGTCAAAGATTTAGAAACCAAATACCCGCAGTTACTGGCTCAATCTCCGACAGTGGCTCGCACGACTGCCACGCGCACAACCAATCCTAGAACGACTACTGGTAATAGTTCGGGAGAAGCCTTGGATTTAGCAACGGTAATGAAAGCTTCCCAAGCGATTTCTGGTGAAATTGTGCTAGAGCAGTTACTCAGTTCCTTAATACAGATACTAATTGAGAATGCTGGAGCGCAAACAGGTTGTTTGATTTTGCACAAAGACGGCGAATGGGTGATTGAAGCATCCGGTGAGGTGGATTCTTCAGTAAATGTAGATGCCTATACCACCAGAGTTTTGCAGTCAATTCCGATTGACAACTATCTTCCTGTAGCAATCATTAACTATGTCGTCCGCACCAAAGAAAGTTTAGTCTTGAATGATGCCACCCTTGAAGGCAGCTTTACTGATGAGCCTTATATTAAAGAGCATCAAACCAAATCTATCTTGTGTGCGCCACTGCTCAATCAAGGCAAACTGGTCGGGCTTTTTTACTTGGAAAATAATCTAACGGCTGGAGCCTTTACACCAGAGCGATTGGAAGTCTTGAATTTGTTATCTTCACAAGCCGCTATTTCAATCGAAAATGCTAACCTCTATACCCAGTTAGGGGAATACAGCCGCTCGTTGGAACAAAAGGTGTCTCACCGTACAGCCGAACTTGCCGAAGCCACTCGACAAGCCCAGGCAGCAAACCAAGCTAAAAGTACTTTCCTGGCAAACATGAGCCACGAACTGCGGACTCCTCTCAATGCTATTCTGGGCTTTTCTCAATTAATCAGTCGATCACAAAGTCTGCCCTCGGAACACCAAGACAACCTGGGTATTATCACCCGCAGTGGAGAACACCTGCTCACCCTGATTAACCAAGTCTTAGATTTATCCAAAATCGAGGCAGGACGCACGACAATCAACGAAACATCCTTTGATATCTATCGCCTCCTAGACGATTTGGAAGATATGTTCCAACTCAAAGCTAAGGATAAAGGGTTGCACATGCTGTTTGAGCGGACTCCAGACGTACCCCAATTTGTACGCACTGATGAAGTCAAGTTGCGTCAAGTATTAATTAATCTGCTCAATAATGCGATTAAGTTTACCTGTGAAGGGGGCGTATCAGTAAGGGTAAGGTCAGTAATCGGTAATGGGGAAGATAGCTCCAATTACCAATTACCAATTACCAATTACCAATTGCAGTTTGAAGTCGAAGATAGCGGAGCTGGCATTGCCCCTGAAGAGCTAGATAGCTTGTTTGAAGCCTTCATGCAAACAAGAACCGGTCAACAATCTTCCGAAGGGACGGGTTTAGGGTTGCCTATAGCGCGATCGTTTGTGCAACTGATGGGAGGTGAAATGACGGTTAGCTCCCAAGTCGGGCATGGTAGCCTTTTCAAATTTGACATTACTGTTAGTGTAGTTGAAACGGCTCAGAGCAACAGCCAACAACCAACCCGCCGAGTCATTGCCCTCGGACCCAACCAACCAACCTATCGCATTCTGATTGTGGACGATCGCTGGGACAATCGACAACTGCTAATCAGGCAGCTTTCCCCTCTTGGTTTTGAACTACTTGAAGCGACTAACGGTCAACAGGCGATTGAACTTTGGGAAAACTGTTCGCCGCACATCATCTTAATGGATATGCGGATGCCTGTGATGGATGGCTATGAAGCAACCAAACGAATTAAAGCCACAACCAAAGGTCAAGCTACAGCAATAGTTGCCGTCACGGCTAGTAGCTTCGAGGAACAGCGAGCAATTATCCTTTCTACGGGTTGTGATGATTTTATCCGCAAACCCTTTAGAGAAGCAGACATCTTTGATGCCCTGCACAAACATCTCGGAGTGAGCTTCGTCTACGATGAATCCGTCGCCTTACCCACTTCAACCCAAACCGATACGGATGCTCTAACTCCCGATGCCATAGCGGCCTTGCCTACCGATCTAGTGGCTAATCTCTACCAAGCCACAATCGATGGTGATAAAGATTTAATGTTGACTCTCATCGACCAAATCCGCTCCTCAAATAAACCCCTAGCCAATGCCCTCGCTGCATTGGTTAACAATTTCCGGTACAAGCAGTTATTAACGCTAACACAATCTGCCGTCGATTTAAAATGACTAATCCTCAAAATTCTTCCCATAAAGGGAATATTTTAATCGTTGATGATAACCCTGCAAATTTGGAGCTTTTAAGCGGAATTTTGTCCGAGCAAGGGTATAAAGTGCGCCTCATACCAGACGGTCAACTGGCTCTGATGTCTGTCCAGTCAACTCGACCTGACCTGATTTTGCTAGACATTCTGATGCCTGAGATGGATGGCTATCAAGTTTGCCAAGAGCTAAAAGCAGATGAACGAACCAAAGATATTCCGGTTATTTTTGTCACTGCTTTGAATGAAGTGTTCGATAAAGTGAAAGCATTTTCTCTAGGCGGGGTAGACTACATTACAAAACCCTTTGAATTCCTAGAAGTGTTGGCTCGTATCGAAAATCAATTGCGAATTAGTCGGCTCTCTAAGCAACTTTTAGAACAAAATGCAAGGCTCACTGAGCAGAAGGAACTCCTGCAAACAATCTTTGACCATATTCCTGTAATGGTGACTCTTTATGATGCTAACGGACGGATTCAATTGGTCAATCTGGAGTCAGAACATGTATCGGGATGGTCTCATGCAGAACTGGAAAACATCGATTTGCTGACAGAATGCTTTCCTGACCCAGAGTATCGGCAGGGGGTTTTGGAACATATGTTTGCCGCTACTGGGAAATGGCAAGACTTCAAAGCCAGGATTCGCGATGGGAGTTCTCTGGATACATCTTGGGCAAATATTCGGCTTTCTAATGGTATGAGTATTGGTATTGGACAGGACATCAGTGAACGGGTTGCTGCTGCGCTACGCGATCGCAAACAGGCACTAGAAGCATCTTTGCTAGAAGAACGCAACCGCATGGCGCAAGAAATTCACGACACCCTAGCGCAAGCCTTCACAGGTATCATTGTTCACTTGGGAGCCGCCTCACGCATAATTACGGTAGATCCGGCGGCAGCACAAGAACATATAAAGGTGGGGCGCGATTTAGCTCGCTCTGGACTCACCGAAGCCCGTCGCTCAGTGAAAGCACTGCGCCCGAAGTTGTTGGAGGATGGTGACTTATGCAGCGCTCTTGGTCACCTGTCATCACAGATGTTTTCCCATTCCAGTACCCATACTATCTGCGAAGTGTTGGGTAAGGCATATCCCCTGCCTCAAGATGTAGAAAATAATGTATTCCGAATTGGACAAGAAGCGTTGACCAATGCCTTTAAGTACGCCAGAGCTAGTGAAATCCGAATTCAACTGGTGTATGAGAAAACGCAGTTTATTTTGCGAATCAAAGACAATGGGCAGGGGTTTGAAATCGACAGTTTTTCTGTCGAAAACGGTTTCGGTTTAATGGGAATGACAGAACGTGCCGATCGCATCGGCGCAAAGCTAACAATCCAAAGTCAGCCCGGACGAGGAACGGAAGTTGTCGTATCGCTCGACAGGGAGTAGGGGAAGGTGAATCAGTCAAATATCATTCGCGTCTTGGTTGCCGACGATCATTCCGTCGTAGCGCAGGGGTTGGTAGCGTTGCTCGAATGCGAGGCAGATATTACTGTTGTCGGACAAGCCTGTGATGGGTGCCAAGCCGTGGAACTGTTTCGCCAACATCAGCCCGATATAATGTTAATGGATTTGCGGATGCCGCAGATGGATGGTGTTGCTGCTATTACTGCTATCTGCACTGAATTTGACGATGCTCGGATTATCGTGCTGACCACCTACGATAGTGATGAAAATATTGGCGTTGCTGATCATAGGGATGAATCGGCGGCTGGAGTTCCTGATTTTTCATCTTTAATCAGAAGAAATCATTCCGTCATTCAGCAACGCCGAAACAGCAGTAACCCACCTTGATCGCTATTGATGTTATCGGAAAACGGACTTAGCGATTACTCTGGGGGAACTTGCTTCGCAAACCATAGACATTGCCTTACAAGTCGGTTTCTCCAGTCAAAACCATCTGACGCAACAGTTCAAGTGCCTCACTGGAATGACCTCCAAGCAGGTTCGCTAATCCCATAAGAATCTGATAGAAGTTGAGCGTTGACAATCATTAAACTCAAGTTAGATCAGACAAGAATCCAAACAGAGGTAAATGTCGAGTCAACGCCTTCGTTCGCATTGAATCCAACCCATTACATTTATTCAAAAGGTGAAACCATGAAACTTCAATATCGCGGTGTTAGCTACGAATACAATCCCCCAGAAGTTGAAACCACCTTAGGTGAAGTCGGTGGGAAGTATCGGGGATTAGATTGGAGATTCCGCAATTTGAAAAAGCCACCAGTGCTGCAACCAACGGTTAACCTGAAGTATCGCGGCGTTTACTATCAAACTGGCACAACGCCAACCCCTAACAGCACTCAGCCGACAAAAACTCCGGCTTTCTCTACTCAACAGAAGGCGCGAGCGCTAATGCACAATCAGAAGCGGACGCTCAAAAATCGTCAGCAATCCATGCGGTACCGTGCTGCGGCAGAACTTGGGTTGGCAACTCACCCTGCCTGGTAATTGTCAAATAACAAATTATTTGTCGTTAATAACACATTAGTGTCGTTAATCCAAAAACCTTTCAAATCTTTTACGATAGGGGCTTTGGGCTAAGTAACATTTTGGTAGGAATCCCTCAGCGATCGATAAATTGTTTTAACTTCAGCTTTTCTTTATCCAGATATCTCTAGGGTTTGGTAGTGATAGAAGCGCCCAACGACAACATTTTGTTAAGACGACAAATAATATGTTATCTGACATCTGTTCAGTTTCTGTTACTTTGGTGAGAGAATAAGGTCGAAGCCTTCGTGCAAGGTTTCGCACGCACCAACTCAATACTTGACTTATGAATATTACTGGGTTGGGTAAAAGTGACAAAAGCTCGATAAGAACAACGCCAGTTTGTGATGGGAAACCTAAGAAATTGGTAGCTGATGCTATCTAATTTCTCTTCAACTTTGTACCCTTCTACTACACTCAAAACTATGCTGAAAAATTTCACAAAGGCAGCGGTGGGAGCCGCCTTGATTACTTTCTCCGTCGGAGAAGTAGTACAGGCAGCCACCTTTGAGGTTTTGGCTAGTGGTCTTGATGGTCCACGAGGGCTTAGCTTTGGTCCTGACGGTGCTCTCTACGTTACAGAGGCAGGTAGAGGAGGAACAGGAGCCTGCATTCCCTCACCTAGTCTGCCTGACGCGAATCTATGTTACGGTGCCACTAGTGCCGTGACGCGCATTGAGAACGGAATAACGGAGCGTGTAGTTACGGGTCTTCCGTCCTTAGCGTTACCCGATGGGAGTGATGCCTCGGGTGCACATGACATCGCCTTTGATTCGACCGGAAGGGCTTATGTCGTTGTTGGTTTGGCTGGTAACCCAAACGACCGTGATAATTTACTGGGTATTGCTGACTTCGGACAGCTCATTAGCATTGATGACTTGAACGGAGGGGCTGCGTGGACACAGGTGGCTGATCTGGCGGCGTATGAGGGTTTAAATAATCCTGATGGTGGGGATATTATTAGCAACCCCTATGCTCTCCTAATTCAGGGTGACACGGCTTTTGTCGTTGATGCAAGTGCCAACGCCCTTCTCGGTGTGGGAATCGATGGGAGTGAGCTGGCGGTGCAATCTGTGTTTGATACGCGCCCCGTGACTAATCCCTTCGGCGGTCCGGATATTCCAATGCAATCCGTACCGACATCGATCGCAATGGGTCCTGATGGTGCCTATTATGTAGGCGAACTCACAGGGTTTCCTTTTCCCGAAGATGCAGCGCGTGTCTTACGAATTGAGGGTGAGCAACCAGTGGTCTACGCTGATGAGTTCACAAACATAATTGACCTAGCTTTCGATCCTGAAGGCAGTCTGTATGTCTTAGAATACGCCGCTAATTCAATCTTGTCTGGAGACCCAACGGGTGAGCTGAGCCGTGTTGCTCCTGATGGGACTCGCACAACTATCGCTAGTGAGGGATTAATATCTCCTACCGGTCTAGCATTGGGTCCTGATGGTGGTATTTATATCTCAAACAACGGCTTCCTTGCAGGACAAGGTCAGATCATTCGTATTGACCCGAATGACGAACCGACATCGGTTCCCGAGCCGACTTCTATATTAGGTTTATTAACCTTGGGTGCTTTCGGTACGGTTTTACAACTGTTCCACTTCCAGAAATTAAGTAAGTGGATAGGGAAAAAGGTTTAATGTAGGTTGCCTCAACCTGCCCGATAGAATGTTTGACAAATGAAACGGGTTCTGGCAACAGTGCTATCTCGTTGGCAGTTGGTACAGCCGTTTTTGTGGGTGGGGTTCAGGCAGACATCCCCCTACCCTACTCAAAAATTATGCTAGAAGAACTGAACATCCGAGGTTCGTTCATGTATCCAAGGCATGTGCCCGGTGAACTCTACAGGATGAGCGCGGCTGGAATTCTCGATCTTACACCGATCCAAACGCATACGTTTTCACTCGACAACGTTAATGAAGCATTTGCTCTTGGCTAAACCTAAATAAAGTAGGAGGTTATTGTGCAGTTTCTAGTCATTGCCAGGGTATTTGAGGGAGTCTCGACGGAACAGGTTTTCCCATTAGTGAAGCCTGAAGTTGCACAAGCTTGGGAGTATTACGCGGCTGACTTAGTTCGCACAATACACTACATTGCCGATCAAAGCGGTGCGGTGCTGCTTTTTGAAGCGGACAGTCTTGAGATAGTCAATGAGGCAGTTGCCCAGTTCCCAATGGTAAAAGCGGGTTTTTTGAAAGTTGAGGTGCTTCCCCTCAAGCCCTATGTTGGAATCGCCGAGCTATTTAGCGCTCAGGGCTAGCAGGAATCAGGAGTGGCATACTTGCAGCCACACAATCTGCTTATCCCTGGTTGGCTGATGTTTCTTTTGACCGCACATTTCCGATCTCCCTTCAGGAACGAGGCAGAAAAGCAATTCGAGCCATTGTTGGGTTAGAGGAGGCAATCGCCGCTCAAAGTGTGTTCTGTCAGGGGACGATTATTTATGGGAAAAAGGGCAAATCCCGACGAGTTCCCCGGAAAAATCCGATTCTCACAATTGACCGCAATCGCCTCGTGACGGTTCTGTTGAAGCAATTAACCGAAACCTCTAGTCCGAATCAGGTTAAGGTACATTTCAACTGTGAATGTACGGCTATCGATGTCACGGCTAAAACCGTGACCTTGAAACCTTCAGAAGAAGATAGCTTTACCGTTCACTACGATTTACTGGTAGGGGCTGATGGGGCGCGATCGCACATTCGAGAGTATTTAGTCGAGAATGCAGGCTTGCCGTGTTCCCAAAACTATGTTCCGGATGCCTATAAATCTGTGTTTTTAAGTCGGCTCAATCCAAGTGTTGGGGTGGAGTTAGAACCGAATAAAATCCATGCCTGGAATTTGAATCAGGAGTTACGCAGTTGAGAAAAAAGGGAAGGTGCGGTAGAACCAAAGGATGAACCCACCCAAGGTCAACGAGTACGATTACATCAACTTTCTGATTGCGACGCACAAGGCATATAGCTGCACTGAAGCCGAACGAGTACAACCGGAGTCTGCTAATGCCGCGGCTCATGACGCAATTACCCGATTGTTGCATCGAATGGAACCATCAACTGAGCAGTTGTGGCAAGAAGCACGGTCGCAGGTATGGTTGAACCAGGGAGTTTTAGTGGTGGATGATTCGACCTTGGACAAGTGGTATGCCGAGAAGATAGAGTTGGTGACTCGGCACTGGTCGGGCAAGCATGGACGAGTGGTGCAAGGGATCAACCTGATTACATTGCTATGGAGCGAGGGAGCCCGTCACATTCCATTGGACTATCGGTTCTACGAGAAGAGCGTAGATGGGTCCAGCAAAAACGACCACTTTCGCTCGATGCTTGAAGTGGCAAAGGAACGAGGGTTTACGCCTGAGTGCGTGGTGTTCGATAGCTGGTACAGCAGCCTAGACAACCTCAAGCGGATTCGCGACTATGGCTGGATTTGGTTGACCCGACTCAAGCGCAATCGGCACGTCAATCCTGACAATACCGGCAATCGACCCCTGCACGAGGTCGCCATTGCTGCAACTGGCACAATTGTTCACCTCAAAGGCTATGGCTTCGTCAAAGTCTTCAAGATTGTCGCCCCAAACGGTAACATTGATTATTGGGCGACCAACGGCCTCAATCTGGGTGAACTTCAACGCCTGCAATTTGCCGAGGAAAGGCTGGGCAATCGAGGAGTACCACCGAGGACTCAAACAATGCTGTGGAGCCGAACCAGCGCAGGTTCGCTCCAGCCGTGCCCAGCGCAATCATATCGGTTTAGCGATTCGTGCCTTCCTACGCCTGGAACTACATCTGTGGATGACGGGCATCAGTTGGTACGAAGCTAAATTGGCGATCGTCCGGAGTGCGATTCGTTCCTATCTAGCGGCTCCTCGCTTTGTTCTCAATCCAACTGCGTAATCCCTGACTTTATCTTTTCGGCTTCTAAGGCTTCAACAATTGTTGATTCGGGCAATAACTCCCTGGTATGGTAGCCCCACACTGTTAGTAAATTTGCGCTTGAGAATTTCTACTGGTTTGGGCATAGTAGAGGCACTGATAATTCCATCTCCTGGACGGTGAATTACTCAATCCCAGCCTGGGAGACTTTTTTACCATGTTTGGGTTCAGCGCGATCGCCTCTTAAGTCAGTGCCATTCAACTTAAGTTTGATATGAACCTGTACTTAAGTTTGATATGAACCTGTACCTTGGATCAATCAATTATTGATCGTTGTGTTGCTTAAAATATAAACCTAGCATTGACGACAAATTTGAGTGAGTCCTCTAAATTACTAATGGGAGCAGGTTATAGTTAAAAATTTTTGGCAGGTGTCCTATACCAAAGCCTTTGCCACAAACTGTTAACTCTTTACCACTCTTATTTGTAAAGTCATACAAACGATTTTGTAAAGTCATACAAACGATTAAAGAGTTGAAAAACAGGGTTTTACAGTGCTTCTCGCACGACAAATGCTCTTTGATTCAGAGGTTTAGAATGAGCCACGATATTCCTGCTAACGCACCTGGCGATCGCCATCAATTAGTTGTACCCCCCTCTGAACAAGACCATCGGCAAGGCTCACTGGATGCCAGAGTTGTGCTCGTTGAGTATGGGGATTATCAATGTCCTCAATGTGCAGAACTTTATGCCTTGATTAAAACAGTTCAAGAACGGCTCAATGCCACCTTTTTTGAGGAGAACTTTCTAGGCTTTGTGTTCCGACACTTCCCTCAACCTCAAATCCATCCTCAAGCTCAAAAGGCAGCAGAAGCAGCAGAAGCAGCGGGGGCACAGGGGCAGTTTTGGCAGATGTCCGAAATCTTACTGGAGCATCAGCAAGATTTGAGAGACTGCAATCTGGTGGAGTACGCTAACAATTTAGGACTTGATGTTACCCAGTTTCTTCGAGACATTGCCAGGAGAGTGCATGTCGGACACATCAATGAAGACATTGAAACTGGGATTCGTAGTGGAGTAACCAGCACACCAGCCTTATTCATTAATGGTGTTCGATACACAAACGCTTTAGAACTTGAACCATTACTCGCTGCGATTCTTGAATCGGGAAATCTTTCATAACAAGTAAATTTCATCAATAAACTAGCAATTGCTCTTAAGGAGAGGATAACAAATGACTAACGTTGCACTGAAAATGCCATTGCCATCCTCTGTGTATATTCAGAACCCCAAAGCTGATTGCACCCCTCGCCAACTGAAATCTGATCGTGCACAACACAAGCCTCAAAATTCTATCCCGCCTCGTAGTCGCATACGCGGAGTTATCTTAACAGTGCAGGGATGGAATAAACTCCAAATTGCAAAGTCTAGGGCAGAGTTTCAAGAGAATGCTGGCGAGCGCTTCACCTTAGAAAAATTGAGTGAACGCACACAATTGTCATTAAATACCATCTCCAGAGTATTGGGACGCTTAGAACCTGTAGACCGATGTTCACTTTTTACAATCTTTCAGTCTTTTAGCTTGGAATTGAATAAAAGCGACTACTCTCGCCCAAACTCACCATTGAAGGGACTAGATACCCGACAGAAGCATCCAAACCAAGACTGGGGTGAAGCCGTGGACGTGTCCCTGTTCTGCGGGCGTGAAACAGAACTGACAACACTACGGCATTGGGTATTGGAAGAAAAGTGTCGGATGGTTGCCCTGCTAGGAATGGGGGGAATTGGCAAGAGTACTTTAGCCGTCAAACTTGCAATGCAAGTTGAGCAAGAGTTTGAAATTGTCGTGTGGCGATCGCTGCAAAATGCACCCTCACTAGAAGAGCTACTGGAGAGTATTTTGCCATTTCTGCTGCACACACAGGGAGATGACTCAATGCTGCCTGCTAGCTTAGATCGGAAAATAGCCAAATTCATGGACTGCTTGCGCTCCTCAGGGTGTTTACTGATTCTGGATAACATGGAGACGATTCTCGCCAGTGGGGCGTTGCTGAATCAAGGTATGAGTCATGGAGGAACAGGAACATCCCAGAATTTAAGATAGTGAAGTAGCAACCGAACTGAGTGCTTCAGCATTTCTACCGACTTTGAATAGC